>NZ_JAHDTH010000236.1 GCF_018531445.1 Pseudonocardia lacus | reverse complement strand
CGGCGGGCCCGCGACCGGGAACGGCGCACCGGGCGGGGCCCATGCGACCCCCGGCGCGACCGGCGGCCATCCCGGCGGCCGAGTGGGCTGCGAGCCCTGCTCCGTTCGGGGCTCCTCGGTAACGGTGGGCGTCGAGGCGGGGCCGGACGCCGCCCGTAGGGCGCGGAGCTCGGCGCCCATGCCGTCGAGGCGGCGGCCGAGCCGGCCGAGCTCGTCGGCGAGCGCCGCGTACGGGTCGGCGGTTCCCGGAGCGGTGCTGGTCATGGCGTCGATCGTGGTCGCCCGGACCTCCGTACGGCACCGTACGGATACGGCGACGAGCTCCGCAGGACTACGGATCCGACCGTTGCGCACGGACGTCAGACCGGGTCTCTCGTTCGACCGTTCGTCTCCGCTACCGGCACGCTCAGATCTTCTCCGAACCGTTTCCGAAAACGGACGCAACCTCAACCCGGGCCGTGCGTCCCCCCAATCGTGACGACCTTCCCGTCCTCGGTGGTTCGGACGCTCCCGAACCCGCACCGGCCGCTCGCGGTCGCGTGCCCCCGAGCCACCGGTGCGCGGCGGGATGTTCTCGATCATCTGCGGCGCGGGGCCGGTTCCGACCCGGCGGCGCAGAGCCCCCAGGAGGATGTGTGAGCACCCTTACGCCCGACCGCCCGGCCGTCTCCACCCAGGCGCTCGCCGCGCCGCCGCTGGTGGACACCCGGCCGCGGCAGTACCCGCAACCGACGCGTTCCCCGTTCCCGACGGTGTCGGTGGTGGTCCCGGTGCGCAACGAGGCGCGCAACCTGGAGATCGTGCTGCCGGCCATCGCCGCGGTGCGCCCGGCCGTGCACGAGATCATCGTCGTGGACGGCAACTCGACCGACGGCTCGCTGGAGGCCGCCCGCCGCGTGCTCCCGTGGGTGCGCACCATCACCCAGACCCGCAAGGGCAAGGGCAACGCCATGGCCTGCGGGTTCGCCGCGGCCACCGGCGACGTCATCGTGATGTTCGACGCCGACGGCTCGGCCGACCCGGCCGAGATCCCGGCGTTCGTCTCGGCGCTGGTCGCCGGCGCCGACTTCGCCAAGGGCAGCCGGTTCACCACCGGCGGCGGCAGCGACGACATCACCCTGCTGCGCCGCGGCGGCAACGCCGGGCTCAACGGGGTGGCCAACGCGCTGTTCGGCACGTCGTACACCGACCTCTGCTACGGCTACAACGCCTTCTGGGCCGACCTGCTGCCGATCCTCGACCTGCCCGCCGTCGACGCGCCCGCCCCCTCGGACGGGATGCTCTGGGGCGACGGGTTCGAGATCGAGACCGTGCTCAACTGCCGGGTCGCCGCGGCCGGCCTGCGCATCACCGAGGTGCCGTCCATCGAGCGACTGCGGGTCTTCGGAGACTCCAACCTGCGCACCTTCGCGGACGGCACCAGGGTCCTGCGTACGCTGCTGGCCGAGCACCGGCGGGCCGACCGCCGGTCGTCCTCGCGCCGCGCCCGCTGAGCCCACCGCCGAGCAACCGGGACAGGCCGCCGAACCCCGGAGGAGAACCCGTGACCACCGCCCCAGCCGTCACGGCGAGCGTCGTCATCTGCGTCTACACCGAGAAGCGGTGGGCCGACATCGTCGAGGCCGTCGCCTCGGTCCAGGAGCAGGTGGTCTCGCCGCCGCACCGGCTGGTCGAGACGCTCGTCGTCGTCGACCACAACGACGCGCTGCTGGAGCGGGCCGGGGCGCGGTTCGCCGACGCCGGCGTGCGGGTGCTGCCCAACGCCAACAAGCAGGGCCTGTCCGGGGCCCGCAACACGGCGGTCGCCGAGACCACCGGCGACGTCATCGTCTTCCTCGACGACGACGCCAGGGCCCGGCCGGGCTGGCTGGACGCGCTGCTGGCGCCCTACGCCGACGCGACCGTGGTCGGCGTCGGCGGCGTCGCGCACCCGCGCTGGCCCACCAACCGCCCGCGCGTGCTGCCCGGCGACGCCCCCTACGACCCGGACGCCACCGGCGAGCTGGACTGGATCGTCGGCTGCACCTACACCGGCCAGCCCCGCAAGCAGGCCGAGGTGCGCAACGTCATGGGCTGCAACATGTCGTTCCGCCGCGAGGTGTTCGAGCGCGTCGGCGGCTTCGCCGAGGACATCGGCCGCATCGGCAAGAACCCCCTGGGCTGCGAGGAGACCGAGCTCTGCATCCGGGCCCACCAGGCCTACCGCCGGGCAGGCGAGCCCATCCGGATCCTGTTCGAGCCGGCCGCCGTGGTCGACCACCGGGTCAGCTCCGACCGCGTCGAGTGGTCCTACCTGCGCCGGCGCAGCTGGTCGGAGGGCCTGTCGAAGGCCGCCGTGTCGAAGATGGTCGGCGCGGGCGACGGGCTGTCCACCGAACGCAGCTACGTGGCCAAGGTGCTGCCGACGGCCGTGCTGCGCGAGCTGAAGGAGGGCCGGGTCTCCTCGGCCGCCGCGGTGGTCACCGCGCTCGCCTTCACCAGCGCCGGCTACGTGCGCGGCAAGCTTCCCGGGGCCACCGCCGGCGTGCGGATGCCCGCCGACAACCAGGCCGGCGCGAAGCCGCTCGCGTCGGGCGCCGGCCAGGACGTGGCCGCGCGGACCCCGACGGCGGCCGATCCGGCCGCCGAGGCGCACTCCGGCCCGGGCACCGGTGCCTGAGACCCACCCGCCGCTGGACCCGCACGACAGCCCCGACCGGCCGCACCGCGCCGTCACCAGCTTCGTCCACCACCGGGCGCGGCTGACCGACGGCCAGCAGCGGGCCTGGGACCGGTGGTGGCCCGAGCGCGGGATCGAGGTGGCCGACCTGGTGTCGGGCGCCCGGCCCTTCGACCCGCCGGCGTGGTTCGGCCGCACGGCCCCGCTCGTGCTGGAGATCGGCTCCGGGATGGGGGAGTCGACCGCGGCCATGGCCGCCGCCGCCCCCGACACCGACCACCTGGCCGTCGAGGTGTTCGAGCCGGGCATCGCGCAACTGCTGATGCGCGTGACGGATGCGGGGCTGACCAACCTCGTCGTGCTGCGCGGCGACGCGGTGGCGCTGCTGCGCCGGAGCGTGCGCAGCGACTCGCTCGACGGCGTGCGCATCTTCTTCCCGGACCCGTGGCCGAAGCGCCGCCACCGCAAGCGCCGGCTGGTCCAGCCCGACCTGGTGGCCGTGCTGGCCGACCGGATCCGCCCCGGCGGGTCGCTGCACCTGGCCACCGACTGGGCCGACTACGCCACCCAGATGAGGGATGTCTGCCGGGCCGAGCCGCGGCTGCGGCCGGCCACCGACGACGAGTGGTTCCCGCGGCCGGAGTGGCGCCCGGTGACCAAGTTCGAGCAGCGGGCGCGCGAGGAGGGCCGGTCCGTCCGGGACCTCCTGTATTACAAGGAGTAACGACACAACGCCCGTTCAGCGCATCCAGCGATGGGGCATTCGTTCGCCGGCCTGGGTAGGAATGACTCCTCCCCGCTCATACAGGGGCCTGGCGCACGGAAGGCTGAGGTACCGGGTGACGATCGTCGCACGAGGCTCTGAGGTCCCCGCTCCCCGCGGTTGCAGCCCGCTCCCCGACGACGGCGACCCACCGGGCACCCCGCCGGTCGACCCGGCCGAGGCCGAGGAGTTCTTCACCCAGTTGCACGCCGAGACCGGGCGCCCCGTGCGGAGGCGGCTGCACGAGGTCCTCACCGAGATCGACCGCACGGGCACCTACACCCACACCCCGGACGAGCTCGTCTACGGCGCCAGGGTGGCGTGGCGCAACGCGGCCCGCTGCATCGGCCGGCTGTACTGGAACAGCCTGCGCGTGCGCGACCGCCGGCACGTGCACGCCCCCGCCGATGTGGCCGAGGAGTGCATCGCGCACCTGCGCGAGGCCGGCCGGGGCGGGCGGATCCGCTCGACGCTGACCGTGTTCGCCCCGCGGACGCCGGAGCACAGCGGCCCGCGCATCCACAACGAGCAGCTCGTCCGCTACGCCGGGCACCGGCTGGACGACGGCGGCGTGCGCGGCGACGGCCGCAACGCGGCGCTCACCGACCGGGCCGTGGCGCTGGGCTGGCCGCGCCCCGACCCGCCGGGCCGCTTCGACGTGCTGCCGCTGGTCGTCTCCGCGGACGGCGGCGAGCCCGAGCTGTTCGAGCTGCCGGCGGACGCCGTGCTGGAGGTCGAGCTGACCCACCCCGAGCACGAGTGGTTCGCCGACCTGGCGCTGCGCTGGCACGCCGTGCCCGCGATCAGCTGCATGCCGCTGTCCGTCGGTGGCGTGGTCTACCCGGCCGCGCCGTTCAACGGCTGGTACATGGCCACCGAGATCGGCGCCCGCAACCTCGTCGACCCGGACCGCTACGACCTGCTGCCCGCGGTGGCCGAGGGGCTGGGCCTGGACACCGGCTCGCCGCGGACGCTCTGGCGCGACCGGGCCGCCCTGGAGGTGCTGCGGGCGGTCCAGCACTCGTTCGACGCCGCCGGGATCACGATCACCGACCACCACACCGAGTCCGAGCGCTTCCTCGTGCACGTGGGGAAGGAGGAGCGGGCCGGTCGATCCTGCCCGGCGGACTGGAGCTGGATCGTGCCGCCGGTGTCGGGCGGGCTGACCCCGGTCTTCCACCGCTACTACGACCCCCCGCGCCCGGAGGTCCGGCCCGCCTACCTGGAGCCCGTCCGGGAGTGAAGCCGGCGACAGTTCCATCAACTCTGACGTAGTCGCCGTTCACCTCACCATACGAACCGCTCATCGCGACTTGGCGGTCGATCAGCGTACAGTAGTGGGCCGAACGGCCCTGCCATGTCGCCCGACTCCGCATGATCACGCGACGCACGTCACGTCGTCGATGAGCTTTGACCGCAGGAGAACGACCGCTCGACCAACCCAGATGTATGGCGGGGCCGCCAGCAAGTACCGTCCTCTCCGGGACACCGACGCAGGAGGGACCAGCCGGCGATGGCCACCGACAAGCAGTCCGACGGCTTGGCTAAGACCCTGACACAGCTCTTCGAACTCTTCCCCAATCCCGCCACCAAGCGCCCGTACACGTTCGAGGAAGCCGCCGAGCAGATCAACAAGCGGGCCGCCGACCTCCCCGACGACGAGCGCAAGACCCGCACCATCTCCAGCACCTACATCTGGCAGCTGACCCGCGGCAAGCGCAACAACCCGACCGTCGGCCACCTCAGCTCGCTCGCCGACCTGTTCAACATCAGCCTCAGCCAGCTGATCGACGCCATCGGCCCCGCCGACAACGCCCAGGCCCGCGAGGACCTCGAAGTGATCGCGGCAATGCGGTCCGCCGGGGTCCTGGAAATCATGCACCGGGTGCGCGGAATGCCGGAGGACTCCCGCCGCACGCTGCTCGCCGTGCTGGAGCACGCCCAGCTGAGCGGCCCCGCCGGCCGGTGATGCCGGCGTCGCCGCCGGTGCGCTACGCCGTCCGCAGTTGCCGGTGGCAGTCGTCGGGGAAGCACTCGTCGAGGAACTCCTCGATGAGCGGATCGCGCCACACCCGCGCCACCGCGACCAGGAAGTCGGCTTCCTCGGCGAGGGAACCGGGTGGTTCGGGAACGCGTTCCGGGAAGTGCGCCGCCCCCGGGCCCGGTGGGCGCCTGCCGCGCGCCCTCGCCTCGATCGCGTACCGCAGCCAGCAGGCCTCGGCGAGCGCGGCGACCTCCTGCTCGCCGACGACCCCGCGCCGCGACCGGGCGAAGTCGACCGCGCAGTCGACCGCGACGCCGCCCTCGACCATCCCGTAGAGCGTCCAGGAGGCGTCGCGGATGGCGATGACCCGGCGGTAGAGCTGTCCGGCGGGTTCGCGCACGGCCCACCGGTGCTCGACCGTCGTCACGCCCCACTCCGGCACCGCCGCGCCCAGCTCGCGGGCCAGCCCGTCGAGCCTGCGCAGCGCGAGGTGGGCCCGGAACCAGCCGTCGACGGCCTGGACGATGGCCAGCGCGCGCCCGGCGAGCACGCCGGTGGCGATGACCGCCAGGCCCACGGGGGCCAGGGGGGTGCCGGCCACGCCGAGGCGCTGCGCGCCGGGCAACCCGAGCGCGGCGACGACCAGCTGGGCCGCCATGGTCGCCCCGGCGAAGGCGACCAGGACCAGCCCGGCGAACGTGCAGGCCACCGCGACCCGGCCGCGCAGCCGGTCGAGGCCCGGACCGAACGCGCGCAGCACCGGGAGCAGCACCGCGGCGGCGGCCACCGGGCCGGCCGCCGTGACGACCCACAGCCCGAGCGCGGCGGGGTCGTCGGCGTGGTCGGGGAAGACGGTGTGCGTCGGGGGTGCGCCGTGCACGCCGGACGCCGCGTACAGCAGGCACTGCACGACGGCGATCGGCACCCCGATCGCGGCGGCGGACACCCGCGGCCGCAGCGGGGTCGGGGAGACCTGGCGCGCCATGCCGAACGCGGCCGCGGCGGCCAGCGTCACGTAGAGGCACTGGGCCAGGGTGGCCGGGCCGGTGAGGCCGCTGGGGACCAGCAGGTCCTCGACCTCGTCGAGCTCCAGCAGGAGCACCACGGCGCAGCTGCAGAGCGCGGTGGCCAGCGCGCGCTGCGACGGCGAGCCCCAGACGAGCCGCGGCAGCCCGGCGACGAGCAGGAGCGCGGCGGCCGCGAGCGTTGGCCAGCTCATGGCCCGGTCTCCGGTGTCATCGTCTCCGGTGTCATCGTCTCCGGTGTCATCGCGGTGCCCGCCGCTCAGGCGTAGGCGTCGGCGAGGCGGGCCGCGCCGCGGCTGAGGGCGGCGTGCGCCGACCAGGTGCGCGGGGCGCTGCCGCGCCAGTCGCCGAGCAGGACTGCCGCGGCCGCGTCGGCCTCGTCCTCGCTGCGCTCGGAGTAGCCGGCCTCGGCGATGCCGAGCCAACCCCCGCGGCGCTCCGCCGGCGCGTTCGGCGCCGCCAGCGGGGCGACCGAGCCGTGGCCCAGCAGCAGGTGCGCCAGCTCGTGCACCGCATTGTGGGTGCGGTGCAGGCGGCTGCGGGACTGGGCGTAGTAGACGTGGTCGCGGTCGGCCATGGTCAGGCAGTAGCCGCAGACGGTGGCCGAGCCGGACCGGACGGAAATCGGCGTCAACACGATTTCACGCCCACCACGCAATTGCATGAGTTCACCGAGAAAGCCGTCCAGATCGAACGGGGACCGGGGTCGCACCCCCAAGCCGGCCAGGGTCTCGGCGCTCCGATCGAGGAGATCGGACCAGGAGGACGGCGTGGGACGAGCACGCTGGGTCAGTATCTGCCGTGTGCACCGGGCGAATCCGCCCACCCCGCCCCGCGTGATCATCTCGCCCTCCGGAAACGTTGATCACTCCGTTGTTCCCGCGGCCACCCCCGCCGTAGCAATGATAATCGACGAACATCCCCGCGCCAGTCCTGAATAACGAGCATTCGGTCTAGTAGATCAACAGAACGTGCGTCTGCATTCGCAGATGCAGACACCGTTGATCATGGGAGGGGAAAGGGCCGGTGGGGGCGGGTGCGCGCCCGCGCGGGCCCGACCCCGCCGCGCGAGAGGTGTCGCCCCCTCTCGTCGAGACGACGGACGAGGCCCAGGTCGACCCCGCCAGTGCGCGTGCAATTGCAAGGTTCCAATGAATTCCAGTTGATGACCACCGGGGACGCAGTGGCCAGCATGAACCCGACCCGACGAACGACAGTTGGCGCGCTCGACCCCACACGCACCACCACCGACCTGCGTCGACCCTCGTGAACTGCAGGTATACAGCGCGACTCGGGCAGGCGTCCAGCGCCCTAACGGACACATACCGCCCCCATCTCCTCACGTACGGTTGACACGGTCGGTTCATCTCAGTTTATGATCCCCAAGCCAACTTCACTGAGGATTGGCTTCCGGTCGGTCGCGCCTCGCGCGGCGGGCCTCGCCCTGTCGGAACGGAGCGCACGCGATGATCGATCCCGCCCCGCTCGCCCACGAGCCGTCCGACGCCGAGGTCGCCCGCCGAGTCGCCCTGCTGGAGCTGCCCCCCGACCACCCGCAGCGGATGTGGGAGCCGTTCGCCCGCCACCTCGACGGCCCCACCTCGGCGACCGCCGCCCTGCTGCAGCACTGGCTCGGCGGCCGGCCGGTCACCGCCACCGACCTGCTCACCCGCCGCCACGGCCACCGCCAGTACCGGGTCGTCTCGCTGGTCACCACGTTCGACGGCGAGCAGGTCCCGCTGTGCCACGCCACGGCCATCGTGGACCTGCGGCTGCTGCCCGGGTGGGCCCGCGACGTGCTCACCCGCACCGAGCAGCCGCTGGCCCGCACGCTGCACCGGGCAGGCGCCGTGCGCGACCGCACCACGTCCACCGTCCTGAACCCCGACCCGGACGCCCCCGGCGACGCGGGCCTGCACACCCGCGGCGCGTTCCGCCTCCCCGCGGCCGGCGGGAGCCCCGTCGCCGCCGTCGAGGAGTGGTTCACCGGCTACGTCCTGCGGCTGCACGCCCCCGCGCCACCCGTCTCCCGCACGCGCGACCGCCGCCTCGACGACCTCGACACCGACCTGGTCCGCCTGCTGCGCCGGCGCCGCTCGCTCACCGCCGACCGCGGCCGCCCCGTCGGCGCCGGATCCGACGCCGACCAGCGCCTGCCCCACCAGCTGATCCACCTGTTCGACCGGGGACGCGGGGAGCACCCCGCCCCGCCGACCGCCGTCGACGACCGCACCGCGCCATTGGCCCCACCCCCGGCGACCAGCGCCGAGCAGAACGCCGACCGGCAAGGAGCATGACCGTGCTGACCCCGAGCAGCCCGCGCAGACCGCCCGCTCCCGTGCCGCGCCTCCCCAGACCCCGGTCCCTCGCCAGTCCGCACCACCCGGAGCCGCGCCGCCCCTAGCGCCCTCGCGGACGGGCCACCCGCCCGGCCGTCCCCGCACCCCGCCGGTGCCCCTGCCCCACGCCCGACTCGGTGGATGGAGCCGACGTGATCACGCTGCCCAGCCTTGATCTCCCCCGACCCAACCCGTGCGTCCTGCGCCACCTGGCCCGCACCCCGTTGCGCGACCCGCAGACCGCCTGCGGCCGGCCGCTCTACCTGCAGCGGCTGGGCATGGTCGTGCTCCCGCACCAGCGCGTGGCGGCCACCGCCACCGAGGATGCCGGCTGGGTGTGCACGGCGGCCGGGGGATCGCTGGACGTCCGGTCACCGGTCGGCGCGTTCGTCATCGGCGACGTGGAGATCGCGGCCGGACTGGAGGTCCGCGACGTCTGCCACCCGCTGCTCGACCTGTCGCCCACCGAGTTCTGCGAGGCCTGGCTGGTGCGCGTCTGGGACCGCTTCCCCGGCGGGCGCAGGCTGCAGGCCGCGCAGGCGCTGCTGGAGTTCGTCGAGCTCGACTCGCTGACCGTGGCCACCGCCCCGGCCTGGCAGCCCGACCTGGCCCGGCGCGCCGGGCTGGTCCACGCCCGCGGGGTCGCCCGGCACTGCGCGGAGCTCAGCACGGCCGGGCTGCTCAGCCCCCGCTTCGGCGTCCCGGCGACCAGACCCGACGACGAGCAACGCCGCTACCGGCTGCAACTGCCTCCGGCGGTGGCGGCATGAGTCGGGACCGGGCCGAGCAGCTCAAACCGACCTTGAAGGCGGTCGCGGCGCGGATGCTGCCGCCGGTCACCCCGATCGGCTTCCCCGCCTCAACCGACATCGACTTCTCGCTCATCGCGCCGCTGTCTCCGGGCACGCTCAACAACATCGGCGACCCGACGGTGCCCGGGCTGGAGCACCGCAACGTCAAGGACCTGGAGCGCGAGGTCGTCGGGATCCTGGCCGAGTGGTTCCAGGCCCCCCGCCAGGACCGCTGGGGCTGCGTCACCACCGGCGGCACGGAGGGCAACCTCTACGGGTTGTACCTGGCCCGCACCGCCCTGCCCAACGGGGTCGTCTACTTCGCCGACGAGGCGCACTACAGCGTGGCCAAGGCCGCGCACCTGCTGGGCCTGCCCGCGGTCCGGGTGCCCACCCGCAACGGCGGCGAGCTGGACTACCAGCAGCTGGCCGAGCGGGTGAACACCAACCGCCACCGCCCGGCGATCGTGGTGGCCACGGTCGGCACGACGATGACCGAGGCCGTCGACAACGTGGCCGCCATCAAGGTCACGCTCGACCGGGTCGGCATCCCCGACGATCGGCGCTACATCCACGTCGACGCCGCGCTGACCGGCATCCCGCTGGTCCTGCTGCACGGCACCCACCCCAGCGTCAACCTCTCCGAGGTCGGCCACGTCGACAGCCTCACCATCAGCGGGCACAAGTTCCTGGCCACCCCGGAGCCGTGCGGCGTGCTGATCACCCGGCGCCGCCACCGCGACCGGGTCGCCCGCTCGGTCAGCTACATCGGTGGCGTCGACGCCACCATCGCGGGCTCCCGATCGGGGCACACGGTGCTGCAGCTGTGGTGGGCGCTGCGCTCCCTGGACCGACCCGACCACCAGCGCCGCGCCGAGCGGGCACGGGCGGTGGCCGCGCACACCGTGCGCAGGCTGACCGAGGCCGGCTGGGTGGCGTGGCGGCACAAGCACGCGTTCACCGTGGTCATCAAGGCGCCGAGCCCGGCCATGATCCAACGCTGGGCGCTGGCCACCACCGGCGAGTGGAGCCACATCGTCTGCGTCCCGGGGGTGACCACCGAGGTCATCGACCGGTTCGTCGACGAACTGGTGGCCGAGCAGCGCAACGAGTACCAGCCCGCCCCGGCGCGCGCCGCGCGCCGGCGCTGGTGGCAGCGCCAGCGCGTCGAGCACGTCGGTTGGCCGGCCGCGCCGCACACCGGTCTCCCACCGGTCGGCTGAACGGGGACGACGATGATCAGCGAGCAGTTCATCTGGCTCGGCGTGGCGGTCAACTTCCTGGCCGGCATCGGCTACGTGATGGCCACCGTGCGCGGGCAGGCCCGGCCGAACCGGGTGTCCTGGGGGCTGTGGGCCATCACCGCGTGGCTGGCCTTCTTCGGGCAGCTCTCCGAGGGCGTCGGCATGCCGGCGCTGCTCACCCTGACCGTGGCCCTGATCCCGAGCCTGATCTTCCTGGCCTCCTTCGTCGGCGGCGCCTACTGGGAGTTCAGCAGGCTCGACATCACCTGCGGGGTGTTCTCGCTGGTCACCCTGGTGGCCTGGCAGCTCACCGCGTCCGGGCTGGTGGCGATCGTGCTGAGCATCGCCGTCGACGCGCTGGCCGGCGTCCCCACCATCGTCAAGGCCTACCGGGAGCCGGAGTCGGAGTCCCACGGCGCCTACACCGCGGGCATGTTCAGCGCCGCCTGCACGCTGCTCACGCTCACCGAGTTCACCATCGCCACCGCGGCCTTCGCGATCTACTTCTTCACCCTGTGCGGCACGGTCAGCTTCCTGCTGCTGGTGACGCCGAGGCTGCGCACCCGGGCGCTGAGCAACTCGCTGCGCTTCCCCACGACCTACCCGCTGCCCCGCCAGGCCACCGACGAGCGGCTGCGCGACCCGTTCGGCCCGCCGGTGTACCGGCGCTCCGACCGATTCGTCTCCGCGGCGCACCGCCCCGACCTGGAGGGCGTGCGCACCTACCGCGGCATCCCGCACATCGACCTGGAGGTGCGGGTGCGGATCGGCCAGCTCGGGCACGGGGTGGACGCCCGCGTCCCGGTGGTCGTCCCGGCCGGCCCGGTCGACCTGGGCCGGGTCGGGGACCCGCCGGGGCCGCGGCCCACCTACGGCGCCGCGCCCGGCACGGTCGAGGGCACGGTGCTGACCGCGGGCCACGCCCCGACGACCACCTCCCGGATCGTGGTGCCGACGCAGCGCGCGTCCGCATCCGTGGCGGTGCCCGCCGAGTCCGGGGCGTCGCGCCCGTCCCCCGGTCCCCGGGCCTCGGTCCACCCCGCCTCGTCGCCCCCGAGCGGGCCCCGGACCCCGGTCGGCGGCCCGACCCCGCAGGCCACCGGGCGCCCGGCGGCCACCCCG
>NZ_JAHDTH010000235.1 GCF_018531445.1 Pseudonocardia lacus | reverse complement strand
CGAGCAGGCCGCGGCCGCCGAGGCGGCGGAGAAGTCCGTCGCCGAGGCCGGCGCCGCGGCGCGGGCGGGCGAGGCGCGCGCCGAGCGCGCGGAGAAGGAACGGGCCCAGGCCGTCGAACGCGCCACCGCGGCCGCCCGCCAGGCCATGCAGGCCACCGAGGCGATGGGGGCCGCCCGCCAGCAGGCCGAGCAGGCCATGGCCGACCGCGACGCCGAGCGCACCCGCGCCCAGGAGGGCATCGCCCGCGCCACCGCGGTCGCCACCCAGGCCACCGCGCAGGCCCAGGAGGCGCTGGTCCGCGCCGGGCAGGCCGTCGCCGACCGCGACGCGGCAGTGCGGCGCGCCGACGAGCTCGGCTCCGAACGTGACAGCCTGCGCGCCGAGCTGCTGGCCGCCCGGGCCGACGCCGCGGTCCTGCGCAGCGAACGCGACGAGGCGACCGCACGCGCCGGGCGCGCCGACGCCGCGCTCGACGCGCTGCGCACCGCGCACGACGCCGTCCAACGGGACCTGGTCGCGGTCCGCGGCCGGGTCGAGTCGCAGGCCCAGCTGCTCAGCCGCGCCGACACCGACCTCGACCGGCTGCGCGCCGAGCTCGCCGACGCCCGCACCGCCCGCGACGCCGGCACCGGCGGCGCCACCATCGGGATCGACGAGCTGCGCGCCCTGATCGCCGCGGCGGCCGGCCCGCCCGAGCGCGGCTGAGCGGTACCCGGCTCCACCCGGCCGGGCCCGTTCCCGGCCGCTACGGTCCCGGCGTGGACCTACTGCTGAGCGAGGAGATGCTGCTGCTGGCCCTGGACGGCGACAAGGGCGGCACGACCTGGCTGTCGGGGTGGACCGCGCTCACCGGCGGCGTCCTGGTCGACGCCATCGCCGCCGGCGCCGTGACGGTCCAGGACGAGACCCTGCGCCCGGGCCGCGAGAGCGGGCACCCGCTGCTGGAACGCGTGCGCGAGGCCGTCGCCGCCGAACCCGAGCCGCGCACCATGGGCGACTGGGTGCAGCGCCTGCCGGTCGTGCTGCACCCGCTCGTGGAGGCGGTGGCCGCCCGGCTGGTCGCCGACGGCGTGCTCGGCGAGGAGCACACCACGATCCTGGGCCTGATCCCCACCACCCGCTTCCCCGAGGTCGACCCGACCGCCGAACGGGTGCTGCGCGGGCGGCTGCGCTCGATCCTGGTCGAGGGCGTCGAACCCACCCCGCACGACCTGCTGCTGATCGCGCTCGTCGAGCCGGCCGGGCTGCTGGCCACGGCCACCGGCGACGAGGAGCGCGCCGTGCGCCGCGCGGCCCGCAGACGCGCGGCCGAGCTGGCCCACCGGGCCACGACCGACCCGCACGGCGGCGAGGCGGTGGCCGCGGTCAGCGCGGTCACCAGCGGCGCGGCCGTCGCGGCGATGCTGGGCGCGGTGGTCGCCACGACCGCGGCGCACACCACGACCACCTCGACCTCGACCGACGACGTCTGACCGCGCGACCGGGTGGCCGGGGTCAGACCGCGGGGCTGGCCACCAGCACGCGGACCGCCTCGGCCACCGCGGCCCGCCGGGCCACCCGCACCGCGGTCTCTATCGGGCGCAGCGCCGCGCGGCGCGCGCTGGCCGCCGACGCCGACAGCGCCCCACCGGGCTCGTCGACCGCGGCCGCCCCGAGGATCGCCTCCACCTCGTCGGCGTGCTGGAGCACCCGCAACGACTGCGCGGGCATGCCCACCGGCCACAGCGAGGCGGGCCGGGCGCGCAGCGCCGCGGCGATCTCCTCGCGCACCCCCGGGCGGTGGCGGGCCACGCCCAACGAGGTCAGGATCGACGCCGAGCGGCGGACCTCCTCGCGCAGGTCGCGCTCGGCCTGGCCGAGCGCCACGAACTCCGCGGGCGAGCCGTGCTCGGGAAGCGAATGCACCGTCCAGCGGACCACGCCCTCGGCGATGCGCGCCGGCACGACACCCAACCCGGCCTCGCCGAACACGACGCCCTCACCCACGGCCGTGGCGTGGCGGCTGAACGGGCCGGGGCCGGGCAGCCCGCGCACGTCGCCCGGGGCGGGCAGCACGAGCCGGCCGGGTCCGCGCGGGGTGGCCTTGCGCAGCGCGGCGAGCAGGAACGCCACCGACGACACCGGGGTGCCCGGCGCGGACAGCCCGGTGACGTGCGCCGTGGCCGCGTCGGCCGCCTGGACGTCGTGCGCCTCCGCCCACGGGCTCAGCGCGTCCAGGACGTCGTCCGGGGCGACGGCGCCGGCGAGCCACGCCGAGGCCCAGACGGTGAAGGTCGCGGAGGGGCAGGCCACGAGGGCCAGGCTAACCACAGCCGGCGCCGCACGGCAGGGCCGCCGAGCGGATGTCGCCGGGTACTAGGTGTAGTCCCGGGTCGGGGCGCCCACCGGCGCCCCTCGGGGGCCGAGCGGTAGGCCGGGTCGTCCGGGGGCGGCGTGTCGGCGCCCGCCCGACCACCACCGCCAGGTAGAAACCGGGCATGGCACCGGCCGAGTTCGCCGACTACCGCGGCGTGTTCCGTGCTGATGGCACCCGCAACGTGGTGCGCAAGCGGGTGCCCGAGGTCGCCGCCGAGATCGGGTTGGTGGTGGAGGACCCGGCCAGCGGGTTCTGCGGCGCCGTCGTGGCCGCCGACGTGCGCCAGGTCACCCTGGAGGACCGCCACGGCGGGCGGCGGGTGTTCCCGCTGCGCCCGGCCGGGTTCCTGGTCGAGGGCGCCCCGGCGACCCTGGTCCCGGTCGCCGCGGCGGCACCGCAGGCCCCGGCGCGCTCGGCGTCGGGCTCGGTGAAGGTGCAGGGCCTGCAGGCGCGCACCGCGCGCGCGGCCCGGATCTGGGTGGAGGGCCTGCACGACGCCGAGCTCGTGGAGCGGGTGTGGGGCCACGACCTGCGGGTGGAGGGCGTGGTCGTCGAGCCGATGCACGGCATGGACGACCTGGCCGCGGCCGTCGCCGAGTTCGGCCCCGGCCCGCACCGCCGGCTCGGCGTGCTGGTCGACCACCTGGTCGAGGGCAGCAAGGAGACCCGGGCGGCCGCGGCCGTCGCGGGCCGGCACGTGCTGGTCACCGGCCACCCCTACGTCGACGTGTGGGAGGCGGTCAAGCCCTCGGTCGTCGGCATCCGGGCCTGGCCGCGGGTCCCCCGCGGCACCGACTGGAAGACCGGTGTCTGCGCCGCGCTCGGCTGGGGCGAGCCCGCCGACGGCGCCCGCCGGGTGCTCGGCGCGGTGCGCAGCTTCCGGGACCTGGAGACCCCGCTGATCGGGGCGGTCGAGCGGCTCATCGACTTCGTGACCGGTTGAGCACCGATTGCGCAACCGGTTGCGCACGGATTGAGCGCACCCCACCCCGTCGGTGGCAGGATCGGGGCATGACCCCCGCTGTGATCTGGCTGGTCCTGGGCCTGGTCCTCATCGCGGCCGAGGTGCTGTCGGGCGAGTTCGTGCTGCTGATGCTCGGCGGCGCCGCGCTGGCGGCCGCCGGGGTGTCGTTCGTCGTGGCGGGAGTGCTGCCCGGGGCGGTGGTCTTCGCCGTCGCCGCGGGTCTGCTGGTCTTCGCCGCGCGCCCGGCGCTGCGCCGGCGCCTGGACCGCGGCATCGAGCACTCGACGATGCACGCCAAGGCGCTGGTCGGGGCGAGCGCGGTGGTGGTGTCGCGGGTCGACGGCCACGGCGGGCGCATCAAGCTGCGAGGCGAGCTGTGGTCGGCGCGGTCGTGCGACGGCCAGGAGGTCATCGAGGAAGGGGCGACGGTCACGGTGATGGACATCGCCGGGGCCACCGCCCTGGTCGTCGGCCGGGACTGACCCGGGCGAACGAGCGAGCGGGGGAGGACGGCATGGAGCCGAACACGGTGCTGCTGGTTGTCGCGGCCGTGGTGGTGTTGCTGGTGGTGGTCTCGGTGGTCAAGGCCGTGCAGATCATCCCGCAGGCCACCGCCGCGGTGATCGAGCGGCTGGGCAGGTTCAAGGGGACCGCGGACCCGGGGCTGGTGTTCATCGTCCCGTTCATCGACAAGGTGCGCGAACGCATCGACCTGCGCGAGCAGGTCGTGTCCTTCCCGCCGCAGCCGGTCATCACCCAGGACAACCTGACGGTCAACATCGACACGGTCGTCTACTACCAGGTGATCGACCCCAAGGCCGCGGTCTACGAGATCAACGACTACATCTACGGCGTCGAGCAGATCACCATCACCACCCTGCGCAACGTGGTCGGCGGGATGAGCCTGGAGGAGACCCTGACCTCCCGCGACGCGATCAACACCGTGCTGCGCGGCTCGCTGGACGAGGCCACCGACCGCTGGGGCATCCGGGTGGCCCGGGTGGAGATCAAGGCGATCGACCCGCCTGCCTCCATCCAGGAGTCGATGGAGCGCCAGATGAAGGCCGACCGCGAGAAGCGGGCGATGATCCTGACCGCGGAGGGCCAGCGGGAGTCGGCCATCCGCAGCGCGGAGGGCGTGAAGCAGAGCCAGGTCCTGACCGCCGAGGGCGCCAAGCAGGCCGCGATCCTGGGGGCGGAGGCCGACCGGCAGTCCAGCATCCTGCGCGCGCAGGGAGAACGCGCTGCCCGCTACCTGCATGCCCAGGGCGAGGCCAAGGCCATCGAGAAGGTCTTCGCCGCGATCAAGGCCGGCAAGCCGACCCCGGAGCTGCTGGCCTACCAGTACCTGCAGACGCTGCCGGAGATGGCCCAGGGCGACGCCAACAAGGTGTGGCTGGTGCCCTCGGACTTCGGCAAGGCGCTGGAGGGCTTCACCCGCATGCTCGGCGCGCCCGGTGAGGACGGGGTGTTCCGCTTCCAGCCCTCCGCCGACGACGGGCGGCCCAGCCGCCCGGCGCAGGACGACGAGGAGGTCAGCGGCTGGTTCGACACCACCACCGACCCGGAGCTGGCCAAGGTGGTCGCCGACGCGGAGGCCCAGGCCCGCCAGGAGGTGCCCCCGCTCGGGGCGCCGCCGCAGGCCGCGGCGCTGGGCGCGACCACCCGCCCCGACCTGCCCGCGCGTCCGACCGACCCCGAGCTGACCGCCGGGAGCGCGCCCGAGCCGCCGACCGGGTCGGCGCACCCCAACGGGCGCTCGGGCTGAGCCGGCCCCACGCCCCTACACCAGGGTGAAGCCGTAGGGCAGCTCGAGGCGGTGCCGGCGCAGCAGGGCGGCGTCGGCGAGCAGGTCGCGGGTGGGTCCGTCAGCGACGATGCGGCCCTCGTCGATGACGACGCTGCGCGGGCACAGCTGCAGCGCGTAGGGCAGGTCGTGGGTGACCATCAGCATCGTCGTGCCCAGCCCGAGCAGCACCTCGGCCAGCTCCCGGCGGGCCACCGGGTCCAGGTTCGACGACGGCTCGTCGAGCACCAGGACCTCCGGGCGGCACGACAGCACGGTGGCCAGCGCCACCCTCCTGCGCTGGCCACCGGACAGGTGCAGGGGGGAGCGATCGCGGTGCTCCAGCATGTCGACCGTGGCCAGGGCCTCCTCGACGCGCGCGACGAGCTCCCCGCCGCTCACCCCGAAGTTCGCCGGCCCGAACGCGACGTCCTCGGCGACGGTGGGCATGAACAGCTGGTCGTCGGGGTCCTGGAAGACGACGCCGACGCGGCGGCGCACCTCGCGCACCGTGTCGCGGGCCACCGCCAGCCCGGCGATCGACACCCGGCCCCGCTCCGGCACCAGGATGCCGTTGAGGTGCAGCACCAGGGTGGTCTTGCCGGCGCCGTTGGGCCCGAGCAGCGCCACCCGCTCACCGGGGGAGATGGTCAGGTCGATGCCGTGCAGGGCCCGGTGCCCGTCGGGGTAGGCGTAGGACACCCCCTCCAGACGCACCGACGGCACCGCGGGCGCCGCCGGCGTGGAGTCCGGCTGCGTTCCCGGCTGTGTGCCCGGCTGTGTGCCCGGCTGTGTGCCCGGCCCGGCCGCGCTCACGTCGTCACCCACGCGGTGACCACCAGCGCGGCGGCCACCGCCACCGGCGCCATGCCCAGCGCCCAGTGCCGCGGCGTCGTGCGCTCGGTGCTCAGCAGCGGCATCCGCCCGGCCCACCCGCGCGACAGCATCGCCAGGTGCACCCGCTCACCGCGCTCGTAGGAGCGCACGAACAGGCTCCCGACCCCGCGCGCGGTGGCCCCGACCTGCCACAGGAACCGCGGGTCGTGCCCGCGCGAGAGCCGGGCCAGCCGCATGCGGCGGGCCTCGGCGGCGATGACGTCGGCGTAGCGCAGCATCAGCGTCGCGATCGTCACCACGACCGCGGGCGCGCGCAGGCGCTGCAGCCCCAGCAGCAGGTCGCGCAGCGGGGTGGTGGCCGCCAGGGTGAGCGAGGTCAGCACCCCGAGCGTGCCCTTGACCAGGATCCCCCACGCCCCCAGCAGACCCGGGCCCGACAGCGACAGCCCCAGCCACTCCACGCGCGGGTCGGGCCCGGTCAGCGGCAGCAGCACGGCCAGCACCACGAACGGCGCCTCGATCAGCGCCCGGCGCGCCATCCATCCCGGGGGGATGCGCGCGACGGCCCACACCGCGGCCAGCACCACCAGGTAGCCGCCGAAGACCGCGAACGCCTCCCGCGGGGTGAGCACCACGCAGACCACGCCCAGGAACGCCGCGACGATCTTGACCTCGGCCGGCAGCCGGTGCACCGGGGAGGTGCCCGGCAGGTGCAGCGGGTGGGAGTGCCCGGCGCCCACTAGCTCCCCGACGTCCCGCCCGGGCCGCCCGGGCCGCCGCGCCTGCGCAGCAGCCCGAACACCCCGCCGGCCACCAGCACGGTGACCACGACGCCGATCACCCCGGCCAGCCCGACCGTGCCCCCGGCGCCGTCGACGGCGTAGTCGGCCAGCGGTCCCGAACCCAGGGCGTGGTCCTCGGCGTTCTGCGCGATGCAGGTGCCGTCGAGCCGCTCGCCGGCGTCGGTCTCGGTGACGGTGCAGCCGTCGAGGGTGACGCTGTCCAGGCCGTCGGGGTCGGCGCTGGCGAAGTACGACAGCCCTCCGGCGATCAGCAGGGCGACGACGAGGAAGCCGACGAGGAAGCCGGTGGCGCTGCGGTCGCGGGTCGGGCGCGCTGGCCGGGTCACGCCGGGCTCCCCTCGTCGGCGCGAGCCGGGGCACCCGCGGAGCTCGCCGTGCCGGTGGGGCTGGTGGGGCTGGTGGTGGAGCCGCGGCGCAGCAGGTGGATCAGATCGGGCCGGACCGAGGCGACCGCCCCGACCGTGGCCGCGGTGATGACGCCCTCGCCGATGCCGATCAGCGCGTGCAGCCCGGCCATGAGCACGAGCACCGTGCCCGGCGAGGCGCCGCCCGCGCCGCCGACCGCGTACTCGACGACGAAGGCCAGCGCGGCCACCACCGTGTTGAGGAACGCGGCGACGAACGCCGTGGCCAGCAGCCCGGCCCGGCTGCGGCGCGCGACGCGGCGCAGCGCGACGGCGACGCCGTAGCCGACCCAGACGCCGACCACGGCCATGTTGGTGATGTTGGTGCCGAGCGCGGTCAGCCCGCCGTCGGCGAACAGCAGCGCCTGGACCACCAGCACGATCGCGATGCACAGGGTGCCGACCCACGGCCCCACCAGTATCGCGACCAGCGCGCCGCCCAGCAGGTGGCCGCTGGCCCCCGGCAGGATCGGGAAGTTGATCATCTGGACGGCGAAGACGAACGCGGTGACCAGCCCGGCCATCGGCGCCGTCCGGTCGTCGAGGTCGGCCCGGGAGCGGGTCGCGGCCAGCGCCACGGCCACGACCGCGACGAGCCCGAACACCGCCGCCGTGGGCGCGTTCACCAACCCGTCGCTCATGTGCATGGCGGTGACGTGCACAGCGGTGGGGACAGCAGTGGTCACGCGCGACTCCCTCCGTGCCGGTGAGCACCCGCACAGGGGTGGCGTCGGTCAGCGTAGGCAGCGCACCCTGGCAATCGCAAACATCTGGCGATAACTCGACCGACCGGACGGTCAGGTCACGGCATCACGGCGAGTGAACGGCCTGCAGCGACCAACGGACTCAACCCGCGACCGCGGCGACCGCTCGGCGCTTGAATCGACCAGTAGGAGAAAACAGCCGTCCGAGCGTGAGGTCGATACCGCGCACCGAGAATGTGTCGGTCTCGGCAATTTCTTCCAGTAGCAACTGTTGTTCCTCGAGCACGGCGCGGCGCTCGTCGGGCGCGGTGCGCAGCATCCGGGACGCGGCCAGCGGCTCGGGCAGGCCGAGGAACTCCCCGAACTGCAGCAGCCGCATCCACAGGTCCAGGTCCATGGTGAAGGCGCGGTCGCCGCGCCAGCCGCCGGCGGCGAAGAAGTCCTCGCGGCGGAACAGCACCCCGGCCGGCTCGCCGATGGGGTTGGAGCGGCTGCGCACGACCCGCCGCGCCACCTCCACCCCGGTCCGCACGCCGGTCAGCCCGCTGAGCCCGCGGCGCGGGATCACCACCCGGCTCTGGTCGTCGACCAGGTGCCGGCGCGCGGCGACCACGGCCAGGCCCGGGTCGGCCTCCATCGGGCTGACCTGCATGTCCAGGCAGCGCGGGTGCAGCAGGTCGGTGGGGCGCACCAGCTTGACCAGCTGCGCGCGGCTGAGCTGCACGGCCCGGTTCCAGTGCTCGGACTGCGGCACCGGCGACGGGGTGCGCTCGACGCGGATGCGCACGTCACCGACGCGGCGGGCGATGATGTCGGCCCGGTCGGGGCTGGCGTTGTCCAGCACGACCAGCTCGAAGTCGCGGTAGGTCTGGTCCAGGACGCTGCGGATGCTCTCGGCGAGGTAGGGCTCACCGCGGTTGACCGGGATGCAGACGGACACACTCGGTGCCGGAAGCGGCATCACGGGCCTCCCTCGATGGGCGCCCCGCCGGGCGCCCGCTGACGACGTACGGGACGTCGAAGACCGTAGCCGCCCCGCCCGCGGCGGCGTCGGCGGCCGCACGCGGGCCGGGCGGACGGCGCCCCGCGGTGGTGCCGGTGGCCGATCACGCGGGTCGACGGGAGCGGCGTCGGTGGTCAGCGGGCGGTGCCGCCCGGGGCTCCGGGGGCCCTGGAGGACTCCGCGATCGGCACATCCGTAGAGTGCCGCATGACGGAGACGGCGCGGTTCCGACTCGTTCGGGTGACGGAAACGTTCGGAATTGGGCTCGGATGCCGTCGACGCTGACGTAACGCAACGATTGACCCGACAGATAAGGCGAGTGGGACCCGGTGGTCCCGACCTCGACTACGTGCAGTGACGGGTGCAGTGACCGGCGGACGGTACGGAGACACCGCGCAGGCGGTGGGGGGAGAACGGTGATGCAGCGCAACGGCAACCCACGGGTGTCCGTAGTGGTGCCGACCCGCAACGAGGCGCGCAACCTCGAGGTCGTGCTCCCGGCGATCGCCGCCGTGCGCCCCGCTGTGCACGAGGTGATCGTCGTCGACGGCAACTCGGTCGACGGCACGATCGAGACCGCCCGGCGGGTGCTGCCCTGGGTGCGCGTGATCACGCAGACCCGCAAGGGCAAGGGCAACGCGATGGCCTGCGGCTTCGCCGCGGTCACCGGCGACATCGTGGTGATGTTCGACGCCGACGGCTCCGCCGACCCGGCCGAGATCCCGGCGTTCGTGCGGGCGCTGATCGCCGGCGCCGACTTCGCCAAGGGCTCGCGGTTCGTGCGCGGTGGCGGTTCGGACGACATCACGCTGCTGCGCAAGTCGGGCAACGCCGGGCTCAACGGCGTCGCCAACGCGCTGTTCGGCACCTCCTACACCGACCTGTGCTACGGCTACAACGCCTTCTGGATCGACATCCTCCCCACGCTCGACCTGCCCGACATCCACGCCCCCGCCCCCGCGGAGGGGATGCTGTGGGGCGACGGGTTCGAGATCGAGACCGTGCTCAACTGCCGCGTCGCCGCGGCCGGGCTGAAGATCACCGAAGTGCCGTCCATGGAGCGCGAGCGGATCTTCGGCCAGTCCAACCTGCGGACCTTCGCCGACGGCACGCGGGTGCTGCGCACCCTGGCCGCCGAGCGGCGCCGCGCCCAGCACCACCGCTCCGAGAAGGTCAGGCTCGAGGAGACCTCGCGGGCGCTCACCCCGCCCGGGGGGTTCCCCGCCATCACCCCCGAGGCGCTCGCCGTGAACGGCTCGTCCGCGGCCGAGGGCGCGCGCTACCCGCTGGGCCCGTCCGACGGCTCCCGCCGCGGACTGGCGTTCATGGAGGAGGAAGCGTCCTGAACGCGAAGGGAGCGCAACGGTGACCGTCAACTCGACGGCCGTCGACACCCGGGCCCGGGTGGCGCGGCGGCTGGTGGGCGTGCTGCTGGTGCTGGCCGGGCTCATCGCCTGCGTGCTGAGCCTGCTCGGCGAGCGCGCCGAGGCCCTCGGCGACTTCCGCTTCCTGGTGACCATGACGTTCCTCATCCTCGGTCCCGGCTGGGCCGCGGCGGGCTTCCTGCGCCGCGCCCCCGCCGCGCACGTCTGGCTGCTGGCCGCGGGCGTCGGCCTGGCCGTCTCGCTGCTGGTCTCCCAGATCATGCTCAGCTTCGGCCTCTGGAACCCGGCGGGCGCGCTCTACATCGTCACCTTCCTCAGCGTGCCGTTCCTGCTCCGGCACGCCGTGGTCGCCCAGTAGCCGCGGCAGGTGGACCTCCGCACCATGACCATCCGCTCCGGGCGCATCCGCGCCGTCAAGACCCGAGTCGCGGACCGCCGCGTCGGGGGAGCCCGGCCAGTGAAGGTGGCAGTGAACAACGCGAACAGCGCGCACGGCGCAGGGGAGTCGGCACGGTGATCCGGCGGATGCAGCGGACCGGGAACCCGCGGGTGTCCGTCGTGGTTCCGACCCGCAACGAGGCCCGCAACCTCGAGGTCGTGCTCCCGGCGATCGCCGCGGTGCGGCCCGCCGTGCACGAGGTGATCGTGGTCGACGGCAACTCCGTGGACGGCACGATCGAGACCGCGCGGCGGGTGCTGCCCTGGGTCAGGGTGATCACCCAGACCCGCAAGGGCAAGGGCAACGCCATGGCCTGCGGCTTCGCCGCCGTCACCGGCGACATCGTCGTGATGTTCGACGCGGACGGCTCGGCCGACCCCGCGGAGATCCCGGCGTTCGTGCGGGCGCTGATCGCCGGCGCCGACTTCGCCAAGGGCTCGCGGTTCGTGCGCGGTGGCGGTTCGGACGACATCACGCTGCTGCGCAAGTCGGGCAACGCCGGGCTCAACGGCATGGCCAACGCGCTGTTCGGGACGTCCTACACCGACCTGTGCTACGGCTACAACGCGTTCTGGATCGACATCCTGCCGACCCTGGACCTGCCCGACATCCACGCCCCCGCCCCGGCCGAGGGGATGCTGTGGGGCGACGGGTTCGAGATCGAGACCGTGCTCAACTGCCGGGTCGCCGCGTCCGGCTTGAAGATCACCGAAGTGCCCTCGATGGAGCGCGAGCGGATCTTCGGCCAGTCCAACCTGCGGACCTTCGCCGACGGCACCCGGGTGCTGCGCACCCTGGCCGCCGAGCGGCGCCGCGCCCAGCAGCACCGCTCCGAGAAGGTGAAGCTGGAGCAGACCTCGCGGGCGCTCACCCCGCCCGGCGGCTTCCCGGTGATCACCCCCGAGGCGCTGGCCGCCGACGGCACCGACGTCGCCGCCGTGCTGCGCCCGGGCGGGCTGCGGCCCGCCGGCACCCCGTTCGCCGCCGCCAACAGCACCGCCAACAGCACCACCAACGGCACGTCGAACGGTGGCGCGAACGGTGGCACCGGCCACCTCGGCGCGGCCCCGCCCGCGAGCGCGATCTCCCCGGGCTCGGCCGGCACGGCCACCGACAGCTCCCCCCACGGCAGCTCCCACGGCGGTGCGAGCGCGAACGGCGGCCACGGCACCAACGGGGCCGCCGCCATCGGCCAGCACGAGGTGCCGCGCATCCCGGTCCGCCGCCCCGGGGGCGAGGTGTGAAGGAGCCCCGCGTTGAGCAGCAGCCCGCGCTCGCACCCGGGCCCGGTGCCGCGCGCCCCCGCCC
>NZ_JAHDTH010000234.1 GCF_018531445.1 Pseudonocardia lacus | reverse complement strand
GCGTCAAGGACCTCCGGCCGCTGCGCGGGCGCCCTGACGGGCGCTCCTTGACCCCGCCGCCTACCTCGACGCGCCCAGAACCCGGCGGAGAACCCCCAGAACAAAGATCAACAGCAAGAACAGGGGGTTGACCGGCCCCGCTCCTTCAGGGATGACAGTCTCAACTAGTGATATCAGTCACACTTGACCCACTTGGTGCTTTAGAGCAAGGAACTTGACCCCACTTCGCCGTTTTGGTCAAAGCCCAGGACGCGTCGCTCCACATTCGCTCCTTCTTGCGCCCGAACACCCACAGTGGATGATCCACTGAAGATCCATCTGGACCGAGCGACAAGATCGCCAATGAAGCCTGTTTTCGCAGGTCAGATACGACAGCGGGCGGTCCTCCTCGCCAAAGGAGAACCGCCCGCTGTGCCGTCGGGACGACAGGATTTGAACCTGCGACCCCTTGACCCCCAGTCAAGTGCGCTACCAAGCTGCGCCACGTCCCGGCACCCCCCGAAGGAGGCTCGCCAAGCCTACAACACGCTCGTCCGGCCCCTCCCACCGGTCGTGGCTCCCCCGACGGTGCCCGGTACCGCACCTGCGAGGGGGTCAGTGTCCGTCGAGATCAGGACGCCCGCCACCGCCGTTGGTCGCCCCGGTGAGGCGACTTTCGTGGGTACTCAGCGGTAGGGGGTCGGGGGTGGGGGCGAGGGGGGAGGTGGCGCGGACGGTGAAGCCGCCGCCCGCGGCGGGGCCGGCGGACAGGGTGCCGCCGGCGGTCAGGACGCGCTCGGCCAGGCCGGTGAGGCCGGCGCCGCCGGTGGTGAAGGCTTCCCGACGGCGGCGGGTCGCGCGGGGTGGGGCGGGGTTCACGACGAGGACGTCGAGCTCGTCGGGGCGGCGGCGCACCTCGATGTGGACGGGGGCGCCGGGGGCGTGGCGGACGGCGTTGGTGAGCGACTCCTGGACCACCCGGTACACGGCGCGGCCGATGGCCGCGGGCACCTCGGCGGGCTCGCCCGCCGCGATGGTGTCCACCTGCACCTCGACCCCGGCGGCCTGGGCGCCCTCGACGAGTGCGGCCATCTCGGCCAGGCCCTGCACGGGCTCGGTGCCGTTGTCGAGCAGGCCGAGGGCGGCGCGCATCTCGGCGAGCGCGCGCTTGGCCAGGCCGCGCAGGTGCTCGGCGGAGCGGCGGGCGGTCTCGTCGGTGGTCTGCGCGGCCAGCGCGGCGGCGCCGACGGCGATCAGGGTGGCGTGGTGGCCGACCGAGTCGTGGATCTCCCGACCGATCCGGGCGCGTTCCTGGGCGCGGGCGACGTCCTGGGCGGCGGCAGTGGCGCTGGCGCGGGCCCGGCGCAGCTCGGCCAGGCTCTCGATGAGCCGCGCGCGGGTGCTGACCAGCAGGCCCATCGCGGCCGGGGCGCCGGCGTAGAGCGCGACGAAGGCGATCGTCAGCACGACGTCCGACCACGCCAGGTCCTGGGTGAGCAGCACCGGGGTGACCGACGCGACGACGGGCAGCAGCAGCCACGGCCACACCCTCGACATGCGCCCGGCCCAGCGGCCCAGCGCGTACAGCGACACGATCGCCGGGGGCCAGCCCAGGCCGCCCGCCAGCCCCCACAGCCCGCCGAGCAGCGCCAGTGGCGGCCACACGTGGCGCAGCGGCAGCAGGGCGCAGGCGACCAGGGTCGCGACCAGCGACCAGCTGAACGGCGGGTGCCCGAGCGAGGCCGCCACCGCCGGCAGCCCGACGGCGGCCACCTCGGTCCCGGCCAGGCGCACCCACCGCGGAAGCCGCTCCACCGCCACCCGCATCGTCCCCGCCTCCCCCGCCGCCGTGCTCAGTCGATCCCCCAACTCCGGGCCAACAGCGCCGCTTGGACCCTGTTCTCGGCGCCGAGCTTCATCAGCAGCCCCGACACGTACTTCTTCACCGTCGCCTCGGCCAGCCCGAGGCGGGCGCCGATGGTCGCGTTCGACTCCCCCGCCGCCACGCCGCCGAGCACCTGCCGCTCGCGCGCGGTCAGGTCCGACGGGTCGGCCCGCGCCGGGGCCGCGGAGCTGGCGGCCAGCCGGGGCAGCAGCCGGGCGGTGATGCGCGGGTCGAGCACGGCGCCGCCGGCTGCGAGGTCGAGCACGGCGCGCACCAGCGCGTCCGGCTCGGCGTCCTTGAGCAGGAACCCCTGCACGCCGATCCGCAGTGCCTCGGCCACGTAGTCGTCGAGGTCGAAGGTCGTCAGCACGGCCGCGGCCGGTGCGTCGGGGCGGGCGCACAGCAGGCGCAGCGCGGTGAGGCCGTCGGTGCCGGGCATCTGCACATCGGCCAGGACGACGTCGGGGCGGTGCGCGTCGACGGCGACCAGCAGGGCCGCGCCGTCGCCCACCTCCCCGACCACCCGCACGTCGCCGCCGGCCTCCAGCACCGTGCGCAGGCCCGCCCGCATGAGCGGTTCGTCCTCGGCGAGCACGACCCGCACCGGGTGGGCGCGCGACGGCGCCGTCGCGGGGGCGGCGCCGTTCGAGGTCATCCCAGCACCCTAGGCCGCTGGGACGCCCCTCGACCGCTGGGCTCCGCCGTCCGGGGTACAGGTGGGCACTAGCGCTTGCGGCCCCGCTTCTCCCGCACCCGGACGGAGATCCGCACGGGCGATCCGGTGAACCCGAACTGCTCGCGCAGCCGCCGTTCGAGGAACCGGCGGTAGCCCGCCTCCAGGAAGCCGCTGGCGAACAGCACGAACGTCGGCGGGCGGGTGGCCGCCTGGGTGGCGAACAGGACCTTGGGTTGCTTGCCGCCGCGCACCGGCGGCGGTGTCGCCGCGATCACCTCCGACAGCCAGCCGTTGAGCTGGCCGGTGGGGATGCGCTTGTCCCAGGACTCCAGGGCCGTGCGCAGCGCGGGGGCGACCTTCTGCACGGCGCGGCCGGTGAGCGCGGAGATGTTGACCCGCTCCGCCCACGGCACGCGCACGAGGTCGCGCTCCAGCTCTCGCTTCATCGCCAGCCTGCGGTCCTCGTCGACGAGGTCCCACTTGTTGAACGCCAGGACGAGCGCGCGCCCGGCCTCCTCGACCATGTTGATGACGCGCTGGTCCTGCTCGGCCAGCGGCTCGCTCGCGTCGACGAGCACGACGGCCACCTCGGCGGCCTCGATCGCGGCCCGGGTGCGCAGGCTGGCGTAGTACTCGGTGCCGCTGGCCTGGCGCACGCGCTTGCGCAGGCCGGCGGTGTCGACGAAGCGCCAGACCTCGCCGTCGAGCTCGACCAGCGAGTCGACGGGGTCGACGGTGGTGCCGGCGACGTCGTGCACGACGGAGCGGACCTCGCCGGACACCTTGTTGAGCAGGCTGGACTTGCCGACGTTCGGCTTGCCCACCAGCGCCACCCGGCGCGGGCCGCCGGTGCCGTCGGTGAAGCGGTCGCGCGGGCTCTGCGGCAGCACCTCGAGCACGGCGTCGAGGAGGTCGCCCGAGCCTCGCCCGTGCAGGCCGCTCACCGGGTGCGGCTCACCGAGCCCGAGCCGCCACAGCGCGGCGGTGTCGGCGGTGAGCCGGTCGTCGTCGACCTTGGTGGCGGCCAGCAGCACCGGCCGGTCGGAGCGGCGCAGCACGCGGGCGACCGCCTCGTCGGTGGCGGTGGCGCCGACGCTCGCGTCCACAACCAGCATCACCGCGTCGGCGGTCTGCATCGCCCGCTCGGCCTGCGCGGCCACCGCCGCCTGCAGGCCGGACGCGTCGGGCTCCCAGCCGCCGGTGTCGACCAGCGTGAAGCGCCGCCCGTTCCACAGTCCGTCGTAGGCGATGCGGTCGCGGGTGACGCCCGGGATGTCCTCGACGACGGCCTCCCGCCGCCCGAGCAGGCGGTTGACGAGTGTCGACTTGCCGACGTTCGGCCGCCCGACGACGGCGAGCACCGGCATCGGCTCGACGTCCTCCGGTTCGCGCCCGGCGGGGGCGGCGACGTCGTCGCCGTCCACGGCGACGAACTCGGCGGGGTCGATCCCCAGCCGGTCCATCGCCGCGCGGTCCTCTGCATTGGTGCTCACGCTGTACTCCGTACCTGGTCGAGCTCTCGCACCATCCGCGCCAGCTCGGCGCGGACGGTCTCGGTTCCGGTGGTCAGGCCTGTGCGGCCGCCCCCGGCGGGTATCTGCAGCGGCTCGCCGACCATCACGTCCACCCGCGGGCGGAAGCGGCGACGGGCGCCGTTCGGGCGACGGGTGCCCCGGCACACGACCGGCAGTACCACCGCCCCGGACGAGCGGGCCAGCCAGGCCGCGCCGTGCTGGGCCGCCTCGACCTCGCCGCTGCCGCGGGTGCCTTCCGGGAAGACCCCGACCAGCCCACCGCCGCGCAGCACGTCGAGCAGCGCCATCAGCGGGCGGCGGTCGGGCGTGCCCCGGCGGACCGGGACCTGCCCGATCCGGACCAGCGCCCAGCCCAGCGGACCGACGAACATCTCCTGCTTCACCAGGAACACCGAACGGCGCCGGAGTAATCCGAACAGCAGCGGTCCGTCGACCATCGCGCTGTGGTTGGCGACCAGCACCACCGCACCGACGGCCGGGACGCGGTCGAGGTGGTGCACGTGCACCCGGTAGAACGGCACGAACAGCCAGGTGCCGATCCACATCGCGACGCGGTGCAGCCAGGGCCAGGCCGTGGGCGGCAGGTCGGCGGCGGCGCGGGTATCGCCGCTGCTCACGACACCATGCCCCGTTCGGCGACCAGCTCCAGCAGCCGCTTAAGGACGGCGTCGACGCTGAGCTCGTCGGTGTCCAGGACCAGCGCGTCCGCGGCGGCGTGCAGCGGGGAGATCTTGCGGGTCGAGTCGAGCCGGTCGCGGCGGCGGACGTCGGCGAGGACCCGGTCCAGGTCGGCGGCGCGGCCGGCCTTGCGGTCCTGGGCCGCCCGGCGCGCGGCGCGGATGTCGTCCGACGCGGTCAGGTAGACCTTGAGCGGGGCGTCCGGGACGACGACGCTGCCGATGTCGCGGCCCTCGACGACGATGCCGCCGGACTCGGCGACGGCGTCCGCGATCAGCTCGCGCTGGCGGCCCACCAGGGCCTCGCGCACCTCGGGGAACGCCGAGACGGCGCTGACGGCCCGGGTGACCTCCGGCCCGCGGATCTCCGGCTCGACGTCCTCGTCGTCGAGCAGCAGCGCGGGCGCCTTGGGATCGGTGACCGAGCGGACCGAGCGCACGGCGCCGACCGCGACGTCGGCGGACGCCGCGGACTCGCCGTCCAGGCCGGCCCGCAGCACGGCCAGGGTCAGCGCCCGGTACATCGCGCCCGTGTCGAGGTAGGCCGCGGCGCACTCCGCCGCCAGCCGCCGCGAGACGGTGGACTTCCCGGTGCCGGACGGTCCGTCCATCGCCACGACCCCGTGCAACCGCCCCGCCACCGCTTCGCCCCCTACGTCATGTGCGGGACCATCATGCCCTGCGGGTCGGGCGGGGCTGCTAGAGGCCGACGGACTTGTAGAGCGAGCCGATCTCGGCGTTGTTCAGCGGGCGGAACCGGCCGACGCGCTGGTTGCCCAGCGCGACGTCGCCGATCGCGGTGCGCACGAGCCGCTGCACCGGGAACCCGACCTCGTCGAGCAGCCTGCGCACCACGTGCTTGCGGCCCTCGTGGATGACGACCTCGACCATCGAGCGGCCGGCGTGCGAGTCGATGATCTTGAAGGAGCGGACCGAGACCGGCCCGTCCTCCAGTTCGACGCCCTCGCGCATGCGCCGGCCGAGGTCGCGCGGGATCTGGCCGTGCACCTCGGCGAGGTAGGTCTTCTCCACCTCGAACGACGGGTGCATCAGCCGGTGGCCGAGCTCGCCGTCGTTGGTGAGCAGCAGCAGGCCCTCGGTCTCCTGGTCGAGGCGGCCGACGTGGAACAGCCGCGGGCGGTTGCCGCCGGTGAACTCCTCCTGGGTCATCCCGCGCTCGACGAGCAGGTCGCCCACGCAGGGCCTGCCCTGGTCGTCGGACATCGTGGACAGGATCCCGCGCGGCTTGTTCAGCGCGAGGTAGACCATGTCCTCGCCCAGCACGATGCGCGAGCCGTCGACGTGCACGACCGCGGTCGCCGGGTCGACCCGGCGGCCCATCTCGCGCACGACCTTGCCGTCCACGGTGACCCGGCCCGCCGCGATCAGCTCCTCGGCGGCGCGGCGGGAGGCCACCCCCGCCTGGGCCAGCACCTTCTGCAGGCGGACGCCGTCGGGCCGTGTCTCGGTACCCATATCACCCATCCTGTGTGTCGTACTCGTGTGCGCGCCCGGCGTCACAGCTCGTCGATGGCGTCGACGTCGGGCAGCAGCGGGGCCAGCGGCGGCAGTTCGTCCAGCGAGGACAGCCCCAGCCGCTCCAGGAACAGCTCGGTCGTGCGGAACAGCGTGCCCTGCGTCGACGGGTCGACTCCCGCCTCCTGCACCAGGCCCCTGGTCAGCAGGGTGCGCAGCACTCCGTCGCAGTTGACGCCCCGCACGGCCGACACCCGGGCGCGGGTGACCGGCTGGCGGTAGGCCACCACGGCCAGCGTCTCCAGCGCGGCGCGGGTGAGCCGGGCGCGCTGCCCGTCGAGCAGCAGGCGCTCGACGTAGGGGGCGTAGGTGTCGCGGGTGTAGAACCGCCAGCCGCCGCCCGCGTGGCGCAGGTCGATGCCGCGGCCGTCCTCGGTGTAGCGGGCCGCGAGCCGGCGCAGCGCCGCCCGGACCCGGGCGACCGGCTGGTCGAGCGCGTCGGCGAGCGCGTCGGCCTCGGTGGGGGCGTCCACGACGAGCAGCAGCGCCTCCAGCGCGGCGTCGAGCTCGTCGTCGGGGCCCAGCGCCGGCCCGGCCTCCTCGATCGGCTCTCCCGCGACGTCGACGAACGACCCGACCGGCGCCGTCATGACGGGCGCGACGTCGGGTGCGGGGTTCGACACGGTGTCGAGGGGGGTGCGGGGATGGCTGGGCAGCCGGTCGTCACTCACGTTCATCCAGCTCGGGGGTGGTGCTCCTGTCCGGGGAACCGGACGCCACCCAGCGTACCGTCAGCTCGCCGAAGGCCTCCGGCTGATCCAGCTCGACGCTGCGCTCGCGGAAGAGCTCCAGGCAGGCGAGGAAGCGGGCCACGATCTCCAGCGGGGTGGTGCAGTCGACGGTCAGCTCGGCGAAGGTGGCCGAGCCGAGCGCGATCAGGCGCTCGCGCAGGATCGCGGCGTGCTCGGGCACCGACACCTGTGCGGCGTGCAGGTGGTCGAGCCCGACGGTGGGGGGTGGCGTGGGCCGGAACACCGTCGCGGCCAGGTCGGCGAAGGCCTCCGGCTCGACGCCGAGCAGCACCTCGGGCAGCAGCGCGGCGAAGCGCTCCTCCAGCGCCACCGACCGGGGGAACCGGCGCAGCGCCCCCGCCTCCAGCTCCACGAACAGCGCCGCGACCTGCTTGTAGGCCCGGTACTGCAGCAGCCGGGCGAACAGCAGGTCGCGCGCCTCCAGCAGGGCCAGGTCCTCGGCGTCCTCGACCTCGGCGTCGGGCAGCAGCCGCGCGGCCTTGAGGTCGAGCAGGGTGGCCGCGACGACCAGGAACTCGGTGGTCTCGTCGAGGTCGGCGTCGTCGCCGAGTGCGGTGAGGTGGGCGATGAAGTCGTCGGTGACGGTGTGCAGGGCCATCTCGGTGATGTCGAGCTGGTGCTTGCCGATCAGCTGCAGCAGCAGGTCGAACGGGCCCTCGAAGTTGTGCAGCCGGACCTGGAAGCGGGGCCGCCGCGGCCCGGTCACGAGTTCCGGGTCGCCCGCGCCGCCCGGGAGGTCGCTGTCGACCAGGGTCACCGGGCGACGACCTCGCGGGCCAGCAACCGGTAGGACTCCGCGGCGTTGGACGTCGGCGCCCAGGTGGTGATGGGCTCGCCGGCCACGGTGGTCTCCGGGAACTTGACCGTGCGGTTGATGGTCGACTCGAAGACCAGGTCGCCGAAGGCCTCCAGCACGCGCTGGCGCACCTCGCGGGTGTGCAGCGTGCGCGGGTCGAACATGGTGGCCAGTATCCCGAGGATGCGCAGGTCGGGGTTGAGCCGGTCCTTGACCTTGTCGATGGTGTCCATCAGCAGTGCCACCCCGCGCAGGCTGAAGAACTCGCACGCCAGCGGCACGAGGACCTGGTCGGCGCAGGCCAGCGCGTTGATGGTGAGCAGGCCCAGCGACGGCTGGCAGTCGACGAGGATGAAGTCGTAGCGGTCGAGCGCGGGCTTGATGGCCCGGCCCAGCGCCTGCTCGCGGCCGACCTCGGTGACCAGCTGGACCTCGGCCGCCGACAGGTCGATGTTGCTGGGCAGCAGGTCCATGCCCTCGACGCCGGTCTCCCGGATGACGTCGTCGATCTCGGCGGTGCGCTCCATGAGCAGGTTGTAGATCGTGTCTTCCAGCTCGTGCGCCGGCACGCCGAGGCCCACCGACAGTGCGCCCTGCGGGTCGAAGTCCACGAGCAGCACCTTGCGGCCGTACTCGGCCAGCGCCGCTCCGAGGTTTATGGTCGACGTGGTCTTCCCGACGCCGCCCTTCTGGTTCGCGATGGCGATCACCCGCGCCGGGCCGTGCTCGGTGAGCGGGGCGGGGACGGGCACGACGACCCGGTGCCGGCCGCGCGTGTCGGTCGCGGGGGCGGCGGCGTCGTCGGGCAGCGACTCGGTCGCGTCGCCGTCGTCCTGGGCCTCGCGGGTGACCTCCATGTCACGGCCGAGCGATTGCGGGCGCGCGTCGGACGGCTGTGAGGTGTCCATGCCGGCTCCGGTCTCTCGCGTGCGGCCCCGCCGTGGGAGGCCGTTCCGGGCAGCGTAAGAGGCACCGACGACGACCGGCAACGCGCCCCGCCGTGGGCGTGTCGTTCAATCGTGCGGGCGTTCGGGAGTGGGCCCGGCGTTGGTCGCCCCGGCCCACCCCGCTGCGCCGGCCGACGGGCCCGGCCGGGTCACGCGCTCAGACCTCGGCGTCGCGCCGCGCCTCCAGCGCCGCCAGGCGCGCCTCGATGCTCTGCAGGGTGCTCAGGATCTGCGGCAGCAGCTCCCGCTCGGCGCGGAACGTGGAGCCGTCGGCGTTGATCGCGTAGCCGAAGAGGGTGTCCGCGCCGCCGTTGGGGATCGCGTTGCCCTGCGGGCCGCGCCGGTTGGGCAGCGCGCCGGTGGTCTGGAAGTGGATCTCGGCGAGCATCCGGGCCTCGTCGGCGTTCAACTCTTCCTCCTGGGCGGTCATGCCGAAGGTTCGGCCGTTGATGGTGGGGATGGCCGCGTGGGCGAAGCGGCCGGGGCAGCTGGTGCTGGCGTTGGGGGCGTCGCGGTGGCCCCCGGTGAGCTGCGCCGACGGCCACCACCCGCGCAGCACCCCCTCGCGCAGCAGTTCGACGACGGAGTCGAGCATCGCCTGCGACGGCTGGGTGACCTCGTAGTTGCCGATCAGGCAGATGGCTCGCGAGATGCTGTTGCGCCCACCGGTGTGGGCGCCGCGGCGGTCGATGCCGTGGCCCTCGTACACCCGCCCGCTCGGCGTGATCGCGAAGGTGTAGCTGATACCGCCGCCGAAGCGCTGCTGGCCGATGTCCTCCAGGGTGCGGACCGCGGCGTCATCGTCGTCGTAGGGCGGCGACGCGTTGGGCGCGGCCGTCACCGAGTGGTGCAGCCACACTTCGCGGGCCGGCAGCGGGGCGGGGCCGAAGCCCCGCGCGAACCGGGCGCCCCACTCGGCGCGGGGGATGATCCTCACGCTCCGAATGTCGGCGATGACGCCGGGGTTGTCATCTCGGAGCGTGACATTGACAGGCGGCCGGTCTCCACGGGGCGACCGACGGCCTGCGTCACAGCTGATCGGCCCATAGCCATACAGCCGAACGGCTGTCCGGTGTCGATGAGAGGCCTCAAGGCCCGACCCGGTCGAGTACGCCCGGACGAGCGCACGCGCCGTGGATCCGAGCACCCGCCGTCACCCCAGCGCCCGGGGGTGCGACGCGGCGTACACCTCGCGGAGGGTGTCGACGGTGACGTGCGTGTAGAGCTGCGTGGTGCTCACCGAGGCGTGCCCGAGCAGCTCCTGGACCGTGCGGACGTCCGCCCCGCCGGCCAGCAGGTGGGTCGCGAAGCAGTGCCGCAGCGTGTGCGGGGAGACCGGGTGCGCCCCGATGACCCCGGACGCCTCCGCGGCGGCCCGCAGGACGTGCCACGCGCTCTGCCGCGATAGCCGCCCGCCGCGGGCGTTCAGCAGCAGCGCCGGACCGCCCCGACCGCGCGCGGCCAACTCCGGACGGGCCCGCACCAGGTACTCGTCGACCGCGCGCAGCGCGGGCCGCCCCACCGGCACGATCCGCTGCTTGCCGCCCTTGCCGCGCAGCAGCACCGTGCGGTGCTCGACGTCGAGGTCGTCCACGTCGAGGCCGATCGCCTCGGAGATCCGCGCGCCGGTGGAGTAGAGCAGCTCCAGCAGGGCCCGGTCGCGCAGCGGGGCCGGGCCGTCGCCGATGCAGCCCGCGAGCAGCTGGTCGACCTCGTCGATCGACAGCGCCCGGGGCAGCCGCAGCGGCACCGCGGGCGGGGCGACCTCGCGGGCGACGTCCTCGTCGAGCAGGCCGTCGCGCACGGCGAAGCGGTGCAGCCCGCGCACCGCGGCCAGCGCCCGGGCGGCCGAGGACGCGGCCAGCGGCGTCGGGCCGCTGCGCAGCGCGGTGACGAACTCGGCGACGTCGCCCTCCCGGACCGCCTGCAGCCGGTCGATGCCGCGCGAGCGCAGGTGGTCGAGGTAGCGGCGCAGGTCGGCGGCGTAGGAGCGCAGGGTGTTCGCGGCGCTGCCCCGCTCCACGGTCAGGTGGTGCAGGAACGCCTCGACGGCGGATTCCGGGGTCACGACGCGCCTGGGGTCGGGGACTGGGGCCCCGAGGCTAGACCGGATCCCGCCGGGGCTCGACGAACCCCGGCGGGTGTTTCGCGGCGCGCGAGCACGCCGGGGGTCAGGCCAGGGCCGGGATCACCTCGCGCTCGAACAGCTCCAGCCCGCTGCGGTCGTAGGCGAGGTCGGGGAAGTAGCAGATCGCGTAGGTCATGCCCGCGTCCTGGACCTTGCGGAACTGCTCGACCAGCTGCTCGGGCGTGCCGAACGCGGAGTTGCGGTACATGCCGATGTAGCGGTCGAGCTGCTGCTGCGGGACGTGCGGGCGGAACCGCTCGATGACCCGGTCCAGGCGCTCCTGCGCCTCGGCCTCGGTCGCCCCGATCATGATGTTGAAGTTCGACGAGCGGGTGATGGCGCCGAAGTCGGTGCCCACGTCCTTGCAGTGCTCCTCGAGCAGGCGCGACTTGTGGGTGAAGCCCTCGAGGCTGCCGTCGAAGTTGGTGTACTGCGCGTACTTCGCCGCGATCTTGAGGGTCACCTTCTCACCGCCGCCGGCGATCCAGGTGGGGATGCCGCCCTCCTGCAGCGGCAGCGGGCGCACGATGGCCCCGTCGACCTGGTACTGGCGCCCGTCGAGGCTGGCTTTCCCGGTGGTCCAGGCCTGCTGCATGATCTGCACGCCCTCGTCGAGCATGCGCAGCCGCTCCCCCGCGCCGGGGAAGCCGTAGCCGTAGGCGCGCCACTCGTGCTCGTACCAGCCGGCGCCGATGCCCATCTCGATGCGCCCGCCGGAGACGACGTCGCAGGTGGCGGCGACCTTGGCCAGGTAGACGGGGTTGCGGTAGCTCATGCAGGAGCACATCTGGCCCAGCCGCACCCGGTCGGTGACCGCGCCGAAGGCCGACATCAGCGTCCACGCCTCGTGCGTGGCCTCGTCGGTGGGCACGGGCACGGTGTGGAAGTGGTCGTAGACCCAGATCGACTCCCACGGCCCGGCGTCGGCGTGCTGGGCCAGGCCCTTCATCGTGGCCCAGTGCTCGGCCGGGTCGATGCCGACCAGGTCGAGCCGCCACCCCTGCGGAACGAACATCCCGAAGCGCATGATCCGACCCTAGTACTACAGCCGTAGATCGTGATCTTGTTCTTGTCGGCGCTGGTAGTGGCATCGGCGGGCGCGGAACTGGTGGCGGCGGCGCCAGAGGCTCCAGCGCAGGACGCTGGTCAGCGAGCGGGCCGG
>NZ_JAHDTH010000233.1 GCF_018531445.1 Pseudonocardia lacus | reverse complement strand
GGCCGAGCCCGCGGGCGGCGGGGGCCGCGGCCCCGAGGCGCAGCACGCCACCGCCGGCCTTGCGCGGCACGCCGATGACGGCGTCCGACCCGTTCGACGGCGCGGGTCCGGCGCCCGTCGCGGCACCCGTTCGGACGCTCCCGGGCCCCAGCGGGCTGGTGCGGGCGTGCTGGGCGGCGTCGGCGGCGGACACCCCGCGCAGCAGCGCCCGGCGCATGACGTCCAACCGGGCCAGGTCCTGCGCGGAGTAGCGCCGGTGCCGGCCGGGGCTGTGCCCGGAGGGCCCCAGCCCGTAGCGGCGGTCCCACGTGCGCAGCGTCGCCGGCGCGACGCCCAGGCGCCGGGCCGCGGCCGCGACGCCGAGCGAGGGTTGGTCGGCCTCGACCGGGTCGTCGTCGGACCCGGTGACGCGGTCCGCGACGGGACCGTCACCGCCCGCGACGGGCACCGGCCCGGGTTGCCCCGTCCCGGTGATCTCTCGGCGCGTGGTGTCCGGACTCACCCGGCACATCCTGCGGGCACCGCAGGTGCGGCGCCACCCCTGACGACCGGCGCCGGAACCGGCCGGGCGAACCACGATCGACACGTTGAACAAGGTTTGAACCAGTTCTAGGGTGGGCACTACCGGAGCGTCGACGAGGTGCCCAACGGATGGGGATGTGGATATGGCCGACACCAGGAGGCTGCCGACGCCGGTCGCGGAGACCTACGCGTGGCAGATGCGCGGCCGGTGCCGCGGCATGGACAGCGGCTTCTTCTTCCACCCGGAGGGCGAGCGCGGGCCGGCCAAGGCCAACCGCGAGGCCCGCGCGAAGCAGGTGTGCCAGCGCTGCCCGGTGATCGAGGAGTGCCGCCGGCACGCCCTGTCCGCCCACGAGCCCTACGGCGTGTGGGGCGGGCTGTCGGAGTCCGAGCGCGACGAGATCACCCGCGGGCGCGCCCGCAGGCTGCGGGTCACCGACGTCACGCGCGCATCGCGCTGACCCGAAAACGACACAGCGGGCCCACCCCGAGGGGTGGGCCCGCTGTTCGGTTCGCGGAGCAGGCTCAGTGGCCGTGCCCGTGGCCGTGGCCGGCCGCCGCGGGCTCGACCGGCTCCGGCTTGTCGACCACCGCGCTCTCGGTGGTCAGCACCATGCGGGCGATCGAGGCCGCGTTCACCACGGCGGACCGGGTGACCTTGACCGGGTCGATGACGCCGTCGGCCATCAGGTCGCCGTAGGTGTTGGTGGCCGCGTTGTAGCCGCTGCCCCACTCCTGGTCGGCGACCTTGGAGACGACGACCGCCCCCTCCAGACCGCCGTTGGCGGCGATCCAGAACAGCGGCGCGGTGAGCGCCTTGCGGACGACGCTGACGCCGGTGGCCTCGTCGCCGAACAGGCCGAGCCCGCCCTCGAGCTCCTTGGCCGCCTGCACCAGCGCGGACCCGCCGCCGGGGACGATGCCCTCCTCGACCGCGGCCCGGGTGGCCGCCACCGCGTCCTCGATGCGGTGCTTGCGCTCCTTGAGCGCGGTCTCGGTGGCCGCCCCGACCTTGATCACGGCGACCCCGCCGGAGAGCTTGGCCAGCCGCTCCTGCAGCTTCTCGCGGTCCCAGTCGGAGTCGCTCTCCTCGACCTCGCGCTTGAGCTGCGCGACGCGGGCCTGCACGTCGGCCGCGCTGCCGCCGCCCTCGACGAGGGTGGTGGCGTCCTTGGTGATGACCGCGCGCCGCACGGTGCCCAGCTGGTCGAGGGTGGCCTCGGACAGCTTGTGGCCCATGTCGGGGTTGAGGACCGTGCCGCCGGTGGCGATGGCCAGGTCGTCCATGAACGCCTTGCGGCGGTCGCCGAAGAACGGCGACTTGACCGCGGCGACCTTGACGGTCTTGCGGATCGAGTTGACGACCAGGGTGGACAGCGCCTCGCCCTCGACGTCCTCCGCCACGATCAGCAGCGGCTTGCTGCCCTCGGCCAGGACCTTCTCCAGCAGCGGGAGCAGATCGGCGATCGCGCTGATCTTCTCGCGGTGCAGCAGGACGTAGGCGTCCTCCAGCACGGCCTCCATCGACTCCGCGTCGGTCACGAAGTACGGGGAGAGGTAGCCCTTGTCGAACTGCAGGCCCTCGGTGATCTCCAGCTCGGTGGCGAGCGTGGAGCCCTCCTCGATGGTGATCACGCCGTCGTTGCCGACGCTCTGCAGCGCCTCGCTGATCAGCTCGCCGATCTCCCGCTCGCGGGAGGCGATCTCGCCGATCTGCGCGATGTGCGACTTCCCGTCGACCGGGATCGCCTTCTCCTTGAGCACCTCGGCGACCTTCTCGGCGGCCTTGGCGATGCCCACGCCCAGCGCCATCGGGTTGGCGCCCGCGGCGACGTTGCGCAGGCCCGCGGCGACCATGGCCTGGGCGAGCACGGTGGCGGTGGTGGTGCCGTCGCCCGCGACGTCGTTCGTCTTGGTGGCGACGGACTTGGCGAGCTGCGCGCCGAGGTTCTCGAACGGGTCGTCGAGGTCGACCTCGCGGGCGATGGTGACGCCGTCGTTGGTGACGGTCGGCCCACCGAACTTCTTGTCGAGCACGACGTGCCGCCCACGCGGACCCAGGGTGACCTTGACCGCGTCGGCCAGCTGGTTCACCCCGCGCTCCAGCGCGCGGCGGGTCGTCTCGTCGAAGCTGATCTGCTTCGGCATGTCCTGCCTCTCTCGGTTTCAGAAGAAGCGCCGCCCCGGTGGCCCACTCGGTCGAGGGACCACCGGGGCGGCGGACTCACAGAACTGCCGGCTGCGTCAGTTGACGACCGCGAGCACGTCGCGCGCGGAGAGGATGAGGTACTCCTCGCCGTTGTACTTGACCTCGGTGCCGCCGTACTTCGAGTAGATGACGACGTCCCCGACCGCGACGTCCAGCGGGACGCGGTTGCCGTTGTCGTCGATCCGGCCCGGGCCGACCGCCAGGACCTTGCCCTCCTGGGGCTTCTCCTTGGCGGTGTCCGGGATGACGATGCCGGAGGCCGTGGTGGTCTCCGCCTCGCTGGCCTGAACGACGATCTTGTCCTCGAGCGGCTTGATGTTCGCCACTTGAGTACCTCCCCTGCGGGTTCGTGCTTCGGCTACATGTCCTGGGTGACGGCCTGGGGCGCCCCGTCGTCGCGGGTGCCGGAGCGCCTCGTCTCGGCCGTTCGTTGGCACTCTACCCATGAGAGTGCCAACGCCTCAACGTCGCCCCACCGACCTGTGGACAGGCTGCCCGCGAACGGCGGACGTAGGGTCGTGAGCATGGCGAAGATCGGAACGAGCGACCTCGACGTGCCCCGCCTCTGCCTCGGGGCCAACGTGTTCGGCTGGACCGCCGACCGGGACGCCTCGTTCGCCGTCCTCGACGCGTACGCCGCGGCCGGCGGCACGTTCCTCGACACCGCCGACTCCTACATGTGGCGCGTCCCCGGCAACTCCGGCGGGGAGTCCGAGACGATCATCGGCGAGTGGGCGGCCGCCCGGGGCAACCGCGACGACCTGGTGATCGCGACGAAGGTCGGTTCGCTGCCCGACCGCAAGGGCCTGTCCGCGGCGAACATCGCCGCGGCCGTCGACGACTCGCTGCGCAGGCTGCGGACCGACCGGATCGACCTCTACTACGCCCACCGCGACGACCCCGACACCCCGCAGGAGGAGTACCTGGCCGCGTTCGACGCGCTGGTGCGGGCCGGCAAGGTGCGCGCGATCGGCGCGTCGAACTTCTCCGCGGAGCGGCTGCGCTCGGCGCTGGACATCTCGGCGGAGGCGGGGCTGGCCGCGTTCGTCGCCCTCCAGCCGCACTACAACCTGCTCGAACGCGCCGAGTTCGAGCGCGACCTGGCGCCGGTGCTGGCGGCCGAAGGCCTGTCGTGCCTGCCGTACTACGGCCTGGCCAAGGGCTTCCTGACCGGCAAGTACCGCCCGGGGAGCCCGGAGGTCGACAGCCCGCGCGCGGCCGGCGCGAAGGAGTACCTCGACGACCGGGGCCTGGCCGCGCTCGCCGCGCTGGACGGGATCGCCGGGGCGCACGGCGTGCCGGTCGCCGCCGTCGCGCTGGCCTGGCTGGCCGCGCAGCCGACCGTCGTCGCCCCGATCGCCAGCGCCCGCACCCCCGAGCAGCTGGCCGACCTGCTCCCGGTCCTCGACCTCACCCTGACCGACGCCGAGCTCGACCTCCTCACCACCACCACCGCCTGACCGCCACTTCGCAGGGTGGGCGCCGGGGGCGCGGGCGACGGCGGGTGCGCGCGGACCTCGCAGACACGGCAGCAGCCGCGCAGCGCCAACCGCGACCTCGCAGCCCGCCGGCGCGCTGCAACAACCCACCCAGAGCTGCGAGGACACCGCGTAGAGCTGCGAGGACACCCCGTAGGGCTGCGAGGCGCCCAGCGGCTGCGGCCGCGGGACGCGGCCCCTGCGCGACCCGAGGCCGCCGCCGCGGAAGCCTCGAATAGCCCCACCGACCAGCACCCATCACCGGACACCGCGAGGCCGGAGGCGCTCACCCGCCGGAACCACCCTCCCCCAGCGCCCTCTCCAACCCGTCCAGCACCAGCTCCAACCCCCACTCGAACTGCCGCCCGTGGTCGTACCCCGGCCTCATGATCAGCTCGGTGCCCATCTCCGCCAGGTGCGGGTACTCCTCCGCCGAGAATCCCTCCATGATCGCCCCAGTCAGTTCGGCCAGCTCGTCCGGCGTGTCGAACGGCAGGCTCGCCTCCTGCACCGCCCACCCGTAGACGTAGCTGTCGAGCAGCGAGATCGCGTGGGCGGCCAGTTCCACCGAGAAGCCGGAACGGCGCAGGCTGCCGATGACGGAGTCGAGGTTGCGCAGCATCGCGGGGCTGGGGCCGCTGCGGCTGAGCACGACGGGGCCCCAGGGGTGGCGGGCCAGTGTGGCGCGGGCGGAGACGGCGTGCCGGCGCATCGCCTCCCGCCAGCCGACGTCGTCGGTGGGCGGGTCGAACTCGGCCAGCAGGAGCTCGGCGAGGCCGTCGAGCACCTCGTCCTTGTTGGCGACGTGCTTGTACAGCGACATCGCCTCGACGCCCAGCTCCTGGCCCAGCTTGCGCATGGTCAGCGCGGCGAGGCCGTCGCGGTCGGCCAGTGCGGCGGCGGCGCGCAGGACGCGGTCGCGACTGAGCGGGCTGCGGCCGGCTCGGGTCGGCATGGCCCCACCTCCGTTGACAAGCTTACTAAGTACACCTAGCTTACTTTGTAAGCCACCGGGAGGACCCCATGCAGACCGAGCAGAAGACCCTGATGAAGGCGGCCGTGCGCCGCGAGTACGGCCCGCCGGACGTGCTCCGCCTCGACGACGTCGAGGTGCCGGCGATCGCGCCCGACCAGGTGCTGGTCGGCGTGCGCGCGGCCGGCGTCGACCCCGGCGTCCTGTTCTTCCTGACCGGGCACCCGCGCGTGCTGCGCGCCGTGGCCGGGATCGGCCGCCCGAAGCACCCTGTCCTCGGCCGCGCGGTGGCCGGGCGGGTCGAGGCGGTCGGCGCGGCGGTGACCCGGTTCGCGGTCGGCGACGAGGTCTACGGCGAGCTCCCCCACGGCGCCTACGCCGAGTACGCGGCCGCCCCCGAGAAGCTCATGGCGACCAAGCCGGCCGGGTTGTCCTTCGCCGAGGCGGCGGCCGTGCCGCTGTCGGGGACGACGGCGCTGCAGTGCCTGCGCGACGCCGGGCGGTTGCGGCCCGGCGCGCACGTGCTGGTCAACGGGGCGTCCGGCGGGGTGGGGACGTTCGCGGTGCAGATCGCCAAGGCGCTCGGCGCGAGGGTGACGGCGGTGTGCTCACCGGACAGCGCCCCGCTCGTCGCCGCGCTGGGCGCCGACCACGTCCTCGACCGCACCCGCGAGGACTACACCGACGCCGGCCCCCGCTACGACCTGGTGCTCGACCTGGTCGGCAACCACACGCTCGCCCGCAACCACCGGGTGCTCGCCCCCGGCGGGCGGCTGGTGCTCTCGGCCGGGCCGCCCGCGCCGTCGGTGCGGCGGACGCTGGCCGCGCTGGTGAGCTACCCGTTCCTGGGGCGCAAGGTCGTCCCCGGGTTGGCGGTCCCCCGCGCCGACGACCTCGACCGGCTGCGCGAGATGATCGACTCGGGTGCGGTGCGGCCCGTCGTCGAGCGGACCTACCCGCTGGCCGAGGCGGCGGAGGCGCTGCGGAAGCAGGCCACCGGCCACGCCCGCGGCAAGACGGTGCTCACCGTGCCGTGACGAGCACCTCGGTGACCGGCATCTGGGAGTCGGCCGGCAGGTCGAGCGGGGAGGCAGGCGTCCCGGCGACGGCCAGGTGCGCGCCGAGCGCGGCGACCATGGCGCCGTTGTCGGTGCACAGGCCCGGGCGCGGCACGCGCAGCACGATCCCCGCCGCGTCGCAGCGCTCCTGGGCCAGCGCGCGCAGTCGGGAGTTCGCCGCGACACCGCCGCCGAGGAGCAGCGTCTCCATGCCGCGCTCGCGGGCGGCGCGCACCGCCTTGGCCGTCAGCACGTCCACCACGGCCTCCTGGAAGGACGCCGCCACGTCGGCCACCGGCACCGGCGTGCCGGCCCGGCCCAGCGCCTCGACGTGCCGGGCGACCGCGGTCTTCAACCCCGAGAACGAGAAGTCGAACGCGGCGTCGCGAGGGCCGGTGAGCCCGCGCGGGAACGCCACCGCCGCCGGATCGCCGTCGCGGGCCACCCGGTCGATGTGCGGGCCGCCCGGGAACGGCAGCCCGAGCAGCCGGGCGACCTTGTCGAACGCCTCGCCCGCGGCGTCGTCGATGGTGGCGCCGAGCGGGGTGACGGGGCCGGCCAGGTCGGGGACGTCGAGCAGGCTGGAGTGGCCGCCGGAGACCAGCAGCGCCAGGCACGGCGGCAGCGGCCCGTGCTGCAGGACGTCGACGGCGACGTGCGCCGACAGGTGGTTGACCCCGTAGAGCGGCACGTCCCAGGCGCTCGCGTAGGCCTTCGCCGCGGCCACCCCGACCAGCAGGGCCCCGGTGAGCCCCGGCCCGGACGTCACCGCGACGGCGTCGACGTCGCGGCCGGTGACCCCGGCGGTGGCCAGCGCGCGGTGCACCGCGGGGACCATCGCCTGCAGGTGGGCGCGGGAGGCCACCTCCGGCACGACCCCGCCGAAGCGGGCGTGCTCGTCGACGCTGGAGGCGACCTCGTTGGCCAGCAGCGTCGTCTCGCCGCCCTCGGCGCGGACGATGCCGACGCCGGTCTCGTCGCAGGACGTCTCGATGCCCAGAACGATCAACTCACGGCCTCCCGCCGCATGGTGTGCGCGTCGGCCCTGCTGACCGGGTAGTACTTGCGGCGCAGGCCGACGACCGCGAAGCCCTCGGACTCGTACAGCCGGTGCGCGGGCTCGTTGTCGGTGCGGACCTCGAGGAACACCTCGGCGCGCTCGGCGTCGGCCACCGCCAGCAGCCCCCGCACGAGCGCCCGGCCGATGCCCTTGCCCTGGTGCTCGGGCGCGACGGCGACGGTGTGCACCTCGGCCTCCGGGCGCGGCGGCCCGGCGGTGAACATGAGTCCGGCGTAGCCGACCAGCTCGCCGTCGCAGCGCGCGGCCAGGTAGTGGTGCCAGGCGGCCAGCGCGTCCAGGAACGCCCGCTCCGACCACGGCTGCGAGTCGGCGAAGAGCACGGCGTCGAGCTCGGCGGCGCGGGCGGCGTCCTCCGGACGGAGCTCGTCGATCACCAGCGCCGTCACAGCGCGCTCACCGTCTTGGCCCGCCCCGGCGGCACCGCGTCGGGACGACGCAGGTACAGCGGCTCCAGCGGGGCGGGCGCGGTACCGGCGCGCAACGCGGCGGCGGCCACGGCGACGAGCCCCGCGGGCGAGGGCCCGGCGGTCGAGCGCACCGGCAGCCCGGTCGCGGTGGCCGACGGCCCGGCGGCGACCGAGACACCGAGCCCGGGCAGCTTCTCGACGAGCCTGGCAGGCGCCTCCACGTGCGGCCCGTCGACCCGGGTGCCCGCGGCGTCGTACGCGGCCCAGTAGACCTCGCGGCGACGGGCGTCGGTGACGACGACGAGCGGCTCGCCGCCGGCGGTGTCGGCCGCGATGGCGTCCAGCGTGCCCACACCGTGCACCGGGACGCCCAACGCGTCGCCGAGCGCGGCCGCGGTGACCATCCCGACCCGCAGGCCGGTGAACGGCCCCGGCCCGACGCCGGTGACGACGGCGCCCAGCTCCGCGAGCTTGACCCCGGCCTCCTCGCAGGCGGCGAGCACGCCCGGCATGAGCAGCTCGGCGTGCTGGCGGGCGTCCTCGGTGACCCGGACGGCGCGGGTGAGCGCGGCGTCCGCGGTCAGCTCCACCACACCCGCGGTGATGGCCGGGGTCGCGGTGTCGATGGCCAGTACGAGCACCCGTCGAGGGTATCCGCGCTACTCCCACCCCCGCCGACCAGCCGCCCCGGTGTCAGTTCCAGATGGGTGGGTGCAGACCGGACCAGGGCAGCTCGCGTTCGAGCTGGGCGGCCAGCCGGAACAGGGTGGCCTCGTCGCCGTGCCGGGCCGTGACCATCATCCCGATCGGCAGCCCGTCCGCCGAGCGGTGCAGCGGCAGCGACATCGACGGCTGCCCGGTCACGTTGAACGGCGGGGTGAACGGGAACGCGGCCGCGCTCGCCCGGTCGAACGCGCGCAGGTCGCCGAGGGGGTCGAGGTCGTCGACGCGGGGTGCGGGGGTGCCCATGACCGGGGTCAGGAACACGTCGACCGCGGCCAACTGCTCCCCGATCCGCCAGCTGAGCTCCTGCAGCTGCCCGAACGCCCGGAACGCGGCGTCCGCGGGCAGCGCCCGCCCGGCCTCGTACGCCCGGCGGGCCAGCTGCTCGATCTCGTCGTCGCCCGGTTCGCGGCCGACGCGCTCGACCACCAGCGACATCTCGGCGGCGAACCCGGCCGCGTTGACGGTGCGCAGGGCGCGGTAGAAGGCGCGCTGGTCGATCGCCAGGTCCTCCTGGTGCACGTCGTGGCCGAGCCCGGCCAGCGCGTCGGCGGTGGCGCGCACCGCGGCGGCGACCTCGTCGTCGACCGGCCGCCCGCTCGGGGTGGCGTCCGACCAGGCGATCCGCAGCCGGCCCGGAGGGCGGCCGAGTTCGTGCAGGTAGGGCCGCTGCTTCGGCGGCGCCGGGAACGGGCTGCCGGGCTGCGGGTGGCCGGTGGCGTCGAGCATCGCGGCGCAGTCGCGCACCGTGCGGCACAGCACGTGGTCGGCGACCTGGCCGCGGACCTGCCAGTGCGCGCCGGGGTCGGCCGGGTTGCGGTAGCGGGTCGGCTTCAGCCCGACCAGCCCGCAGCAGGCGGCGGGGATGCGGATCGAGCCCAGCCCGTCGGTGCCGTGCGCCATCGGCACCATCCCGGAGGCCACCGCCGCCGCGGCGCCGCCGGAGGAGCCGCCGGGGATGCGGTCGGGGTCCCACGGGTTGCGGGTGACGCCCAGCCGCGCGGACGTCGTGACACCGGGGATGCCGAACTCCGGGGTCGTGGTGGTGCCCAGCAGCACCAGGCCGGCCGCGCGGTACCGCTCGACGATGACGCAGTCCGCGGTGGCCGGGCCGGTGCCGGCGAACCGGCTGCCCTCGCTGCTCGGCCAGCCGCGCACCGGGCGGCCGAGGTCCTTGACCAGGAACGGGACGCCGCGGAACGGCCCGTCGGGCAGCTCGCCCGCCGCGGCCGCGCGGGCCTCGTCGAACGCGCGGTGGACCACCGCGTTCAGCACCGGGTCGCGCCGCTCGATCCGGTCGATCGCGGCCTCGACCAGCTCGATGGGATGGACTTCCCCCTCGGCCACCAGCCGGGCCAACCCCACGCCGTCGTGGGACGCGTACTCGGTCAGGCTCATCCGCTCAGCATGCGGCGTCGACCCGGCCGCTCACCAGCCCGCGATCAGCTCCGGCAGATCGGCCAGCCGGTGCAGCACGCCGTCGGGGTGGACGTCGACGGGGACCTGCTGGGCGGCCGGGATGTCGGAGTGCGGCACCAGCACCGCCCGCATGCCGACGCCTTTGGCCCCGCTGATGTCGTCGTAGGGGCGGTCGCCGACGTAGACCGCCCGCGACGGGTCGCTCACGCCGACGGCGTCGAGCGCGGCCCGGAACGCCGACGGGTGCGGCTTGGTCCACGGCAGGTCGCTGCTCCACACGGTGGCGTGGAAGTGGTCGAGCACGCCGTCGCGGTGCAGCCACTCCTGGTGCCACGCCGACGGCCACGGCGTGGACGACAGCACACCCAGCTTCAGCCCGCGGTCGCGCAGCTCCGCCAGCATCGGCGCGGCCTCGGGGTCGGTGTGGGTGGCCTGCACCCAGTACTCGCGGTAGGCGTCGAGGGCGCGCTCGTCGTGCTCGGCCGCCGCGTCCTGCAGGACCTGGGCCAGGGTGAACGCGCGGGACTCGTCGCGCACCGACGCCCAGCGGGCCAGCTCGGCGGTGCGCAGCGCCCGGGCCGCCTCGCGGGCGCGCTCCTCGTCGTCGTGCAGGATGCCGGCGTAGGCCTGCCACCCGTGGTGCTCGTCGACGGTGCGCCAGGGCGTGAGCGTGCCGCCCCAGTCGAAGATGACCGCTTCGATCGTCATCCGATGCGCTCCACGATCGCGGTGCGGACGTCGTCGTCGCGGCGGTCGAGGCGGACCAGGGTGTGCCGGTCGGACAGCCGCTCGGCCACGCCCTCGCCCCACTCCACCACCACGACCGCCGAGTCGAGGTCGGTGTCGAGGTCGAGGTCGTCGAGCTGGGCCGCCGCGTCGATGAGCGAGTCGGAGGCGAAACCGAGCCGGTACGCGTCGACGTGCACCAGCGGCACGCCCGCGCCGCCGGGCAGCGGCCGGTGCTCGCGGGCGATGACGAACGTCGGCGAGGTGACCGCGCCGGCCACGCCCAGCCCGCGGGCGATGCCGCGGACCAGCACGGTCTTCCCCGCGCCGAGCGGGCCGGACAGGACGACGAGGTCGCCGGCGCCCAGCCCGGCGGCCAGGCGCTCGCCCAGCGCCTCGGTGTCGGCGACGGTGCGCAGCTCGACGGGGGTGCCCGTCTGCACCGGTGTGCTCATGCCCGCCTCCGCAGCTTGCGCGGCCGCGAGCGGAACGCCGACCGGCGCACCAGCCCGATCAGCGCGTCGTCGGTGGCCACCGGCTGCTCCAGCATCGGCAGGTGGCCGACCCCGGGCAGCACCACCAGCTCCGCGGAGGGCAGCTCGGCGGCGATCCGCTCGCTGTGGCTGACCGGGATGACCCGGTCGGTGTCGCCGGCCAGCACGAGCACCTCGCAGGTGGACAGCGCGGGCAGCGCGGCGATCCGGTTGTGGCTGCCCAGGGTGTCGACGAAGTCGGTGAGCGCGTCCACCGCGTTGACCCTGATCATGGCGTCGACCAGGTCGACCAGCCAGGGCGCGACGTTGCGGTCGCCGTAGGCGACGCTGCCGGTGATCGAGCGGATGATCCCGGCGGTGGCCTGGCGGGCGCCCTCGATCAGCGCCGGCTGGGCCCGGGCGACCAGGCCGAGCGCGCGGGTGAGCGGGTTGCGCCGGGACAGCAGGGTGGCGCGCAGGCCCTGCCCGCCGACCTCACCGGCCGAGGTGGCGATGAAGGCGACCCCGGCGACCCGCTCGGCGAACAGCCGCGGGTTGTGCTCGGCCAGCGCCATCACGCTCATGCCGCCCATCGAGTGCGCGACGAGCACCAGCGGCCCGTCCGGGGCCAGCGCCCGGATCACCGCGTCCAGGTCGCGGCCGAGCTGCTCGATGGTGCAGCTCTCCTTGGCGGCCCGCTCGGACCGGCCGTGGCTGCGCAGGTCGTAGAGGACCTGGCGGACGCGCGGCCCGTCGAGCTCGGCGAGCGCCTTGCGCTGGAAGTGCCAGGTGCGCCGGTCGAGCGCCATGCCGTGGATGAGGACGACGGTGAGCGCCGCGGGCCCGCCGACGGCTTCGATCTCCTCGCAGGACAGCCGGACGCCGTCGTCGGCGGTGACCGAGGACGGGTCGCCGACGGGCCGCGTGCCCGGCTCGACCGCGGCCTCGCTGAGCTCGGTGGCCAGCCGGCGCCGGTCGGCGGCGATGCGGTGGCGGCGGCGGGCGACCAGCCCGGCGGCGGCCACG
>NZ_JAHDTH010000232.1 GCF_018531445.1 Pseudonocardia lacus | reverse complement strand
GGGGGGAGCGTCGAACGGGTCGACCAGCACGAACGCCGCCGTGCCCGCCCCGGCCAGCGCGAGCACGGCCGCCGCGACCACCAGCGCGGTCCGCAGCCGGCGCGGGGGCCGGGCGTCCGACGGCGCCACCGGGTCGGCCCTGCGCTCGTGGTCGAGCGCGAGCGGTGCGCCCGTGCGCAGCGAGGCAGCGATCTGCTGGGCGCTGGGCCGGCGCCGCGGGTCCTTGTCCAGGCACGCCGCCACGAGGGAGCGCACCGACCCGGGCACCCCGCTCAGGTCGGGCTCGGTCTGCACGATCCGGTACAGCACGGCCGCGGTGCTGGGCGCGGCGAACGGGCTGTGCGCGGTGGCCGCGTAGACCAGGATCGTGCCCAGGGCGAACACGTCCACCGGCGGGCCGGCGGGGCCGGTGCCGGAGATCTGCTCGGGCGCCATGTACTCCGGTGTGCCCACCGCCTCACCGGTCGCCGTCAGCTGGGTGCTCTCCGCCGACCAGGCGATCCCGAAGTCGATGACCTTCGGGCCGGTGGGGGAGAGCAGCACGTTCGCCGGTTTCAGGTCGCGGTGCACCAGCCCGGCGGCGTGGATCGCACCCAGCGCCTCGGCCAGCCCGCGGGCCAGCGCCTCCAGCTCGGGCGCCGGCAGCGGGCCGGCGCGGAACACCTTGTCGCGCAGCGAGGGCCCGTCGACGAACTCGGTGGCCAGCCAGGGCCGCTCGGCCTGCGGGTCGGCATCGAGCACGCGCGCGGTGAACAACCCGGACACCGACATCGCCGCGGACACCTCGCGGCGGAAGCGGTGGCGGAACCCGGTGTCGCCGGCGAGCTCGTCGCGCACGACCTTGACCGCCACCTGGCGGTGGTCGGGCGTGCGGGCCAGGTACACCCGGCCCATCCCACCCGCGCCCAGCCGCCCCACCAGCCGGAACGACCCGACGTGGCGCGGGTCGTCGGGCCGCAGCGGCTGCACGCGGTCAGCCTAGGCAGCGGTCGCCCGTCCGGGTCTGCGTCGGCCCCGGCGCATTCCCGCCAACCCGCTCCCACCAGGCACGATCGCTCGACGTGCAGGCCCACCGGATCGAAGATATGTTCGAGTGATGACCGATCGCGCGCAGAACACCACCGACGAGACCACGACCGCGGCCCCGTCGAACGACACCGTGGGCTCGGCAGAGGTGGGCTCGGCGGAGAAGGACCCGGCCCACTGGACCACCGGCGACGAGCCCATGACCGGCCCGCAGAAGTCGTACCTGGAGACGCTGTCGCAGCAGGCCGGGCGCGAGGCACCCGGCGACGACCTGACCAAGGCCGACGCCTCCCGGCTCATCGACGAACTGCAGGAGGTCACCGGCCGCGGGCAGTGAGCCCGCGACGACCCGCCATCGGATACCCCGCGCCGCGGCGGACCGGACGGCCGGCCCGGCGCTCGACCGGATCACGATCGTCGCACCGCGTCACCCGACCGGCGCCGCTCCGCGGTCCTGGGGTAGGAGCTGGGAGTCCTCATCGCCGCGATGAGTTCCGACCCCACCGCCGGTATGTACTGACGAGCTCGCCCGAACACCCCGGGCGAACCGTTCACGAGGGAGAATCCGATGCCGGACAACCGGGCCGAGGACGAGGCCGCCATCCGGGCCGTGCTGGTCGAGTCCTACAAGGCGTGGGAGGCCGGCGACGCCCACGGCATGGTCGCCGACTACGCCGCGGACGCGACCGCCATCATGACCGGCTCGCTCCGCGACAGCCGCGAGGTGATCCGCGAGAACATGGCCCTGGGCTTCGAGGGGCCGCTCAAGGGCAGCTCGACCTACAACAAGCAGCTCGGCATCCGCTTCGTCGGTCGGGACGCCGCGATCGTCATCAGCGAGTCCGCCATCCTGTTCCCCGGCGAGACCGAGGTCCCGGACGACTCGCGCAAGGTGAACGCGACCTGGGTTTTCGAGAAGCGGGACGGCCGGTGGCTGATCGCCGCCTACCACAACAGCCCGGTGCTGGCGTCCGCGCCGTAACCGGGACGGATCCGGACGAGAGGTCCCGCCGAGGACGCCTTGGCGGGACCTCTCGTCGCGGTGATCGTCACGTAGGTTGGTGCGGCGGCAGTGGAGACGGGGCGTGGCGTGATGACGGGGGAAGAGGGCTTCGATCGGCGGATCGAGCCGTTCCGGACGGAGCTGCTGGCGTACTGCTACCGGATGCTCGGCTCGGCCCACGACGCGGAGGACCTGGTCCAGGAGACGTACCTGAGGGCGTGGCGGGCGCGCGAGCAGTACGACGACACCCGCAGCTCGCTGCGCACCTGGCTCTACCGGATCGCGACGAACGCCTGCCTGACCGCCCTGGGCGTCCACGGTCGCCGACCGCTGCCGTCGGGGCTGGTGGCGGCGTCGGACCCGCTCGGGCCGCTGGTCCGGGGAGAGCACGCCGCCTGGCTCCAGCCCCTGCCGGACCCGATGGTGGGCGCGGGCGATCCGGCCGGGGCCGTGATCGACCGCAGCAGCCTGCGCCTGGCGTTCGCCGCCGCGCTGCAGCACCTGTCGGCGCGTCAGCGCGGTGCGCTGATCCTGCGTGACGTGCTCGGCTTCTCCGCGGCCGAGTCGGCGGACATCCTCGGCACCACGGTCGCGTCGGTGAACAGTTCCCTGCAGCGGGCGCGCACTCGCGTGAAGGAGGTCGGGGTGCAGCGGGAACGGGTCGACGAGCCCTCCGCGGCCGAGCAACGCGCCTGGGTCGAGCGCTACATGAAGGCGTTCGAGCTCGCCGACGTCGAGGGCCTCAAGCGGCTGCTCACCGAGGACGTGCTCATGGAGATGCCGCCGATGCTCAACTGGTTCTCCGGCCGCACGAACTACGGCCTGTTCATGGAGTGGGTCTTCGCGACGGCGGGGAAGGACTGGCTCCTCCGGGAGGTCGCGGCCAACGGTGGCCAGCCCGGGTTCGCCGCCTACCGGCGCGTCGGCGACGGGTACGTCCTGCACACGCTCCAGGTCTTCACCGTCAACAGCGCGGGCATCAGCCGCAATTCGGTGTTCCAGGAACCCGACGTTTTCGCGACCTTCGGCCTGGCGGTCGGGCTCGACGAGCGGGGACTCGCCTTGGCCGAGGAGTAGAGCAGCGCTAGGACACCGCGGCGATGTCCAGGATGCGGACGGTGCCCTCGTTGAGGTTGGTGACGTAGGCGCGCTTGCCGTTCGGCATGATCGCGAGACCAGCGCACAGCCCGTCCGCGCACAGTGAGTTGGTCAGCCCATTGCAGCGGCTAAGGCATGCCTGACCTGCATAAAACTCCCGAGCTTTGCGAGCCGATAATCGACGTTATGACATTACGGAACCGGGGGCGCCTGCCCCAACCCGCCTCCGATAGCGATGTCGGGGGCGACGGGGTTGCGTCTCAAGCGGCTTGAGACCCCAAGGTGGACGCCGTGGACGACGACAAGCTCTACCCGATCGGCGACGTGGCGCGCCGCACCGGGCTGCGCGTGAGCGCCATCCCGTGTCCGGGTTCACCGACCTGCTCGACCGCTACGTCGTACTGATGGCCACCATCGACGGGACGCCGCAACCAGATGACGAGGAGGCGCGGGCGAGCGAGCAGTGGGTCGCCGCCGCGCTCCGGGCGGCCGGCCCGCAGCAGGAGCCCGCCGTTCCCTGACGGCCGGTCCCCTCGACCTCGGTTCACGTGTCGGCGGTTCACCGTCGGTGTAGCCCGCGTCACCCGGCAAGGACGCCGGCTCGGGGCTGCACACCACCGCCCGCAGTTCAGCCCTCACCGCGCCACCATCCGCAGAGTGACAACACGGCGGGGAACCTGCTGCTCGACCAGCTCGGCGGTCCGCCGGCGGTCACGGCGTTCGCCCGCGCGATCGCCGACCCGGTCACCCGGCTCGACCGCCGGGAGACCGCGCTCAACTCGGCCGTTCCCGGCGACGAGCGCGACACCACCTCTCCGGCCGCCATCGCGGCCGGCTACCGGGAGCTGCTGCTCGGACAGGCGCTCGGTGTCGTGGAGCGTGAGCGGCTGCGCGACTGGATGCTCGCCACGGCGACCGGCGCGCGCCGGGTCCGGGCCGCGATGCCGCCCGCGTGGAGGGTGGCCGACAAGACCGGCACCGGCGGCTACGCCAGCGCCAACGACGTGGCCGTGGCGTGGTCGCCGGCCGGTGACCCGCTGGTCATAGCCGTGCTGTCGAGCGGTACTCCCCCGACGCCGAGCCCCACGCCGAGCCCGCCGACGCGCTGATCGCCGACGCCGCCGCCGTGGTGGTGGATCTGCTGGTCTGAGACCCGCCGGGCTCAGCCGAAGGCGGGCAGCCGGGTGGCCAGCGGGCCGGCCTGCTCGCGCATGCGGTCGTCCAGCGCGACGCGCCCGGTCCCGGCGAGCACCGCCGCCTCGTCGGACCACTCCGGCGGCAGCAGCTCTCCCACGAGCGCCTCGACCGTCTCACGGGCCATCCGCAGCGCCCCGGGGTGCGGGGCGGGCAGGTCGAGCTCGCGGCCGAGGTCGAGGTGGTGCACGGCCAGCTCGACGGCCCAGGTGGCCAGGAAGTCGCCGGTGGACAGCACGTGTCCCTGGAACCGCACGGCCCCCGGCGCGCCGGCGCGCACGGTCCGGTGCAGGCCGTCGGCGGTCTCGCGCAGGTGCGCGACCGCCGACGTCGGGCGTCGGTAGGCCGCGGCCACCAGCCGGAGGAACCGGTCGTCGAGCAGCCCGTCGGTGGGGTCGGTGCCGGGGGTGAAGGCGCTCCAGTAGGTGGCCGCGTCGCGGTCGGGTCGCTCGTCGGTGGGGTCGAGCGCCCCGAGCAGCATCTCCTGGAGCCCGAGGTGCACGTGGACCAGCAGGTCGCAGGCGAGCCAGCCGTGGCAGCGGGTGGCGGCGCCGAGTCGGGCGTCGTCGAGGCCTTCGGCGGCGGAGGTGAACGCCGCGAGCTGGCCGAGGAAGGCCGCCGCGTCGGCGTCGTGCCCGACGCGCACCTCAGCCCGCCACGGCCAGCGACTGCTCGACGGCGAGCCGGTCGACCAGGTCGTTCATCTCGTCGCCGGAGTGGCCCTTGACCCAGCGGAAGGAGATGTCGCCGCGCTCGTTGACCTCGGTGATCAGCGGCTCCCACAGGTCGCGGCTGACCACCGGCTTCTTGGCGCTGGTCAGCCAGCCGCGCGCCATCCAGCCCTGCCACCAGCCGTCGCGGAAGCAGTTGACGACGTAGGTGGAGTCGCTGACGACGACCAGCGGGCCGTCCAGGGCGCGCACGGCCTCCAGCGCGGCGCGGATCTCCATGCGCTGGTTGGTGGTGGCGGGTTCTCCCCCGGCGTCCTGGCGGCCGTCGCGGGTGGCCCACGCCCAGCCGCCCGGGCCGGGGTTGCCCGAGCAGGCGCCGTCGGTCCAGACCTCGAGGGCGCCCTCGGCCGCGGGCATGTCGGGTCGGGCCGGGCGCGTCGCCTTCGCCGGCTTGCCCGCAGTGGCGGTGGCCGGCTGCTGGGGCGACTGGGCGGCGCAGGCGGTGTGCGCCCACGTCTGGCCGGACCGGGCGATCTCCTCGCCGGGCTGGATGCGGGACGAGCAGACGCCGCAGGTGGTGGCGTACTTGGCGGTCATCGGCACCCGGACACTCTAGGAGGGCTCACCGGCCCGGCCCCCGGCGCACCGGCTTGGCCCCGGGCCGTGGCGGGGCGACCGGTGCCCGGGGCGCGGGCGGCGGGGTGGCCCGGTCGAGGCCGCGGTGCGCGAGGTGCTGCTGGACGAGGGTCCAGGCGTTGCTGGTCAGCCAGTACAGGCCGATGGCCACCGGGAACGGCAGCAGCAGCCCACCGGCCAGCACGCCGAGCGGCAGCACCCACGGCATGGCGCGGAAGGCGGTGGCCATGGGCCCGGTGGGCGGCTGGCGGCGCAGGGCCGCGCGTGAGGTGAGGTGGGTGGCCAGCGCCGAGAGCAGCAGGACCGGGACGGCGACGAGGACGACGTCGAGGCGCTCGACCGGCGCGCCGAAGGAGTCCAGCAGGTCCTGGGGCATGCTGAGGTAGGCCGACAGCGGCGAGCCGAACAGCCGGGCCTGCAGGAACGAGCGGACCTCGGCGGGCCCGAAGGCGTAGTTGGCGATGGCGGTGTTCTGCCCGAAGCCCAGCCCGGGCCGGTTGAAGCTGGTCAGGACGTGCAGCAGGGCCAGGAAGACCGGGGCCTGCAGGAGCGCGGGCAGCAGCGCGCCGCCGGTGCTGACGCCGTGGCGGGCCTGCAGGGCGCGGGTCTCGGCCAGCAGGCGGGCGGGGTCGCCGCGGTGGCGCTCGCGCAGGGCGGCGAGCTGCGGGGCGATGGCCGCCATCGCCCGCCCGGAGCGGACCTGGGCCAGGAACAGCCGGATCATCAGGGCGCGAACGGTGAGGACGAGGAACACCACCGACAGCGCCCAGGCGGCCCCGCTGGCGGGGCCGAGGGCGGCGGCGAAGAGCTGGTGCCACAGGCGCATGAGGGTGGAGACGGCGTAGTACAGCGGATCGAGCACGGGAACTCCTGGGGTGACCGGGGCCGGATGGGCGTCGGCGGCGGTCGGGAGTGCCGTTCGGGTGTGCTCAGACCGCCGCGGGGGCGGCGGACGGTGCGCGGGAGCGCGTGTGGCCGGCGGCGTCGGGGTCGTGCTGGCGCGGCGGTGGGCCCTGGTCCAGGGCCCGGCGGCGGGCGCGGGCGGCCACGCCCGGGTGGTGGGCCGGTGGCGCGGGGGCGCAGCGGGTGGCCAGCAGTGCGACGACGAGCAGCGCGGCGACGCCGAGCAGCACCGACGGCTGGGTCGGGTCGGCGGGACCCAGCAGGGCGAGCAGGAACGCCAGCGGTGCGAGCAGCGCGGCCGTCATGGCGTCCCCCCTCTCCGGTGACGACGGTACCGCAGCCCGACCTGCGGGATCCGGGACTGCCCGCAGCGGTTTCGGCGGTGTGCCGGGTGGTGATTCCGGTGGTGGGAGTCCCCGTCCACCCGAACTGTCGGTGCGTGGCCCTACTCTCGGCGGCTGGAGGTTCGGTTCGGTACGTCCGTTCGGGCCGAGCGCAGCGGAAGGAGAAGTGGATGACTGGTCTGGCGACGGCGGACGGTGCCCCGCTGCCCTCCGACGGCGGCGCGCCCGGTGCGGGCAGCGCGCCCTGGGAGCAGTACCGCCGCGAGCTGACCGCGTACTGCTACCGCATGCTCGGCTCCTCGGCCGACGCGGAGGACGCCGTGCAGGACACGATGGTCCGGGCGTGGAAGGGCTACGACAAGTTCGAGGGCCGCTCCGCGCTGCGCTCCTGGCTCTACCGCATCGCCACCAACGTGTGCCTGACGATGCTCGACAGCCGCAACCGCCGCGCCCGGCCGATGGACATGGGCCCGGTCGGCTCGGCGAACGCCGAGCTCAGGCCCCCGCTGTCGGAGACCACCTGGATCGAGCCCGTGCCCGACGAGCGCATCATGCCCACTGCGGGCGACCCGGCCGACGTGGCGGTCTCGCGGGAGTCGGTCCGGCTGGCGTTCGTGGCCGCCCTGCAGCACCTGCCGCCGCGCCAGCGGGTCGTGCTGATCCTGCGCGAGGTGCTGCAGTGGCGGGCCGCGGAGGTCGCCGAGCTGCTCGACACCTCGGTCGCCTCGGTCAACAGCGCCCTGCAGCGGGCCCGGGCCACGCTGGCCGAGAACGACGTGGAGGAGTCCCCCGGCTCGGCCGAGGACATGGACGAGGCGCACACCGAGCTGCTGGCCAAGTACGCCGACGCGTTCCAGCGCTACGACATGGCCGCGCTGGTCGCGCTGCTGCACGAGGACGTCGTGATGTCCATGCCGCCCTACCCGCTGTGGCTGCAGGGCCCCGACGAGGTGCGCGCCTGGATGCTGGGGCGCGGCGCGGAGTGCGAGGGCTCGCGGCTGGTGCCGGTCTCGGCCAACGGCATGCCCGGCTTCGCCCAGTACCGGCGCGACCCCGGGGGCGAAGGCTGGTTCGGCTGGGCGCTGCAGGTCCTGGAGATCACCGACGGCCGCATCACCGGGCTCAACTCGTTCCTCGACGTGCAGACGCTGTTCCCGATGTGGGGCCTGACCACGAAGCTCGACGCGCAGGGGCAGCCGGTCCCCGCGTGAGGGCCGCCCCGCGCCGGCCCCATCGGGCCGGCCCGGGGCGGGGCCCAGTGCTCCTCAGTGCTCCGAGGAACGGGCCCAGATGTTGATCCCGGCGTCGACGGCGTGCTTGTCGATGCTGTCGAGCTCCTCGGCGCTGAACTCCAGGTTGCCCAGCGCGCCGAGGCTGTCGTCGAGCTGGGCGACGGTGCGCGCCCCGATGAGCACCGAGGTCACCCGCCGGTCGCGCAGCGCCCAGGCCAGCGCCATCTGCGCCAGCGACTGCCCGCGCCCGCGGGCCATGTCGTTGAGCGCACGCACGTGGGCCAGCGCGGAGTCGGTGAGCAGGTCCGGGGACAGCGAGGTGTCCCTCGCCGCGCGCGAGCCGGCGGGGATGCCGTCGAGGTACTTGTCGGTGAGCATGCCCTGGGCCAGCGGGGAGAAGGCGATGCAGCCCACGCCGGTCTCGTCGAGCACGTCGAGCAGGTCCTCCTCGACCCAGCGGTTGAGCATCGAGTAGGACGGCTGGTGGATCAGCAGCGGGGTGCCCAGCTCGCGCAGGATCCGCGCCGCCTCCCGGGTGCGCTCCCCGCTGTAGGAGGAGATGCCGGCGTAGAGCGCGCGCCCGGAGCGCACCGCGGTGTCCAGCGCCCCCATGGTCTCCTCGAGCGGGGTGTCGGGGTCGAAGCGGTGGCTGTAGAAGATGTCGACGTAGTCCACGCCCATGCGGGCCAGCGACTGGTCCAGGCTGGCCAGCAGGTACTTGCGTGAGCCGCCGCCCTGCCCGTAGGGGCCCGGCCACATGTCGTAGCCGGCCTTGGTCGACAGGATCAGCTCGTCGCGGTACGGCCGGAAGTCCTGGGCGAAGATCGTGCCGAAGTTGCGCTCGGCGCTGCCGTAGGGCGGGCCGTAGTTGTTGGCCAGGTCGAAGTGGGTGACGCCGCGGTCGAAGGCGCGGCGCAGGACGGCGCGCTGGGTGTCCAGGGGCTGCTCGTCGCCGAAGTTGTGCCACAGGCCCAGCGAGATCGCGGGCAGGTCCAGGCCGCTGCGCCCGCAGCGGCGGAAGGTGGCGTCGTCGTATCGGGTGGCGTCGGCCAGGTAGGTCACCGGCCCATCCTGCTCCTGCGCGGACCGCTCAGCAGAACGCGGCGGTGAGCGCGGCGAGGCACTCGGGAGTGCCGGTGGCCGGGGCGACGAGGTGGCCGGGCACGTCCAGGGGTGGGTCGAGCGGGCGCAGCGCGACGGCGGGGGTCAGGGCGGCCGGGGTGCCGTAGACGATCGTGACCTCGCCCTCCCCCGCCCCGATCTCGACGACGGTGGCCTCCACCGAGCGCACCGGCCGGCCCAGGCGCGGGGTGAACCCGGCGTCGTGGCAGGCGGCCAGCACGGTGTCGTGCAGGGTGGGGTCGGCGGCGCGCTCGGGCAGGCGCAGGACCATGCCGGCGAGCGCGGCGACCGGGAGCGCGCCGGTGGGTCCGTCGGCCGGCAGCACGGCGTGCAGGGGTTCGCGCCACAGTTCCACCGCGTGCAGGCCGGGGCCGCGCACGGCACCGCGCCCGAGCGCGAGGTCGAGCTCGCCGGCGCGGACCGCGGCGCAGTGCGCCTGTGGGCTGCCCTCGACGAGGGTGAGGCCGAGGTCGGGCGCGGTGCGGTGCAGGGTGGCGACGCCGCGGTGCAGCCGGTCGGCGAGCCCGGGGCTGGTGCCCATGCGCAGGGTGCCGGTGCGCCCGGCGGCGAGGTCGGCGGCGACCGCGCGCACCCGGTCGGCGGCGGCCAGCGCGGCCCTGGCCTCGGCGAGCAGGCGGGTGCCGTCGCCGGTGAGCGCGACACGACGGGACGTGCGTTCCAGCAGGCGCACGCCCAGCTCGCGCTCCAGCCGGGCCACCTGCTGGCTGACCGCGGGCTGGACGACGTCCAGCCGCTCGGCGGCCCGTCCGAAGTGCAGTTCCTCGGCCACCGCCACGAAGTACCGCAGCTGGCGCAGCTCCACGGCCCCTCCGACCGATCACGTCCGGTGATTGCTGCGCAGCGTAGTCGCCCGTTGATCGGACGGGGCCTCGGCGCTGGGCTGGCGGCATGCAGATCGGACTGTGGATCGACGACGACCGCCCGCTGGACGAGGTCGTCGCGGAGGTCGAGCGGGCGGCGCGGCTCGGGTTCGCGCGGGCGTGGTTGGGCCAGCGGGTCGGTTGGGACCCGCTGGCCGTGCTGGCCGCGGTGGGATCGCGGGCGCCCGGGATCGGCCTCGGGACGGCGATCGTGCCGACCTGGCCGCGTCACCCGCTGGCGCTGGCCGCGCAGGCGCTGACCACCCAGGCCGCCGTGGGCGGGCGGCTGTCGCTGGGCGTCGGGCCCAGCCACCAGGCGCTGGTGGAGGGCCGTTTCGGGGTGCGCTGGCAGCGGCCCGGTCGTCATGTGGCCGACTACCTCGACGCGCTCGTCCCGGCGCTGGCCGGGCGGGAGGTGGACGTGCGGGGTGAGACGGTGACCGCGCTCGGCGGGATCGCGCTGCCCGCACCGGCGCCGCCCGCGCCGCCGGTGCTGCTGTCCGCGCACGGCCCCCGGCTGCTGCGGCTGGCCGGCGAGCGCACCGACGGTGTCATCACGACCTGGGTGCGCGCCGAGGGCCTGGCCGAGCACGTCGTGCCGGCCGTGCTCGGCGCGGCGGCGGGCCGGGCGGCGCCGCAGGTCGTCGTGGGGGTGGTGGCGACCGTGACCGACGACCCCGGGGCGGCCAGGGCGCACGTGGGCGAGGTGATGGGGTTGGCCGGGCAGCTGCCCAGCTACCGGCGGGCGCTGGACCGCGACGGGCTGCCCGGCCCGCAGGACACCGTGCTGGCCGGCGACGAGGCCGCGCTGGAGCGGGAGGTGCGCCGCTTCGCCGACGCCGGGGCCACCGAGCTGCAGCTGTGCCCGGTGGGGCCGCCCGCCGAGCGGGCGCGCACCGTCGAGTTCTTCGCCGAGCTGGCCCGCGCGGCGGCCTACGCCCCGGCCCCGGTCTGATCCGCGCGTCCGACCAGGGCGTGCGTCCCGGAGACGGCCAGCACGGGACCGGGCATCGGGATCGGCACCGGGATCGGCACCGGGGCGGCGCCGCAGGCGAGGTCCCCGAGCGCCGCCGCGGAGCCCCACGCCCACAGACCGCCGTCGCGGTCGACCGCGTAGCCGGTGGACCCGTGGGCACCCACCCACCGGGCCGGAGGCAGGCCGGGGACGACGCGGGGGCGGGCGCGGACGTGGTCGGTGACCTCGCCGTCGCCGAGCACGCCGTGCACGCCCCGCCCCCAGGCCCACACCGCGCCGCGGTCGTCGAGCGCGAGGGCGACGTCGCGCCCGCCCGCCACCTGCAGGACGCCGGTCGGTCCGGTCAGCGCCACCGGGCGGCTGGTCTGGCCGCCGGTGGGCTCGACGCCCAGCAGGCCGTGCGCGTTGTTCCCCCAGGCGCAGAGCCGGCCCGAGGCCCGCACGGCGACGACGGCCCCACCGGCGGCGGCCACGTCCACGACGCCGCGCAGGCCACCGACCACCCGCGCATCGGTGCGGGCGCGCTCGCCGAGCACGCCGGTGAGGTTCACACCCCAGCCGGCCACCCGGCCGGTGCCCAGCAGCGCGATGGCGTGCAGCACGCCGTCGCGGATCGCCACGACGTCGCGCGGGCGGCGCAGTGGGATGGGGCTCGGCTCGGCCCGCGCGCCGGCCCGCACCCCGCCCCGGGCGAGGAACCCCTCCCCCCACGCGAGGACGGTGCCGTCGGTGCGGATCGCGAAGAAGGCGTGCCCGGCGGCGTGGACCGAGCGGGCGTCGGTGATGCCGGGCACCGGCCGCGGGATGGGCGCGTGGTGGCGCTGCGGGTCGCCGTCGCCCAGCGAGCCGTGGTGGCCCAGCCCGTACGCCGAGACGGTGCCGTCGGCGTGCACCGCCGCGGTGGTGCGCCCGGTGCTGGCGATCGAGACGACGTCGTCCCAACCGGGGACGGCCACCGCGCCGGCGGTGGGCGGTCGCGGCGGGTGCGGCAGCCAGGCGTGCACCGTCCCGGGCGCGATCCGGACCGGTCGCGGCGACGCCGCGCCCTCATCGCGCGCTCCGGGCGCGCGGAGCACCGCGCGGTCGGCGGCCGACCACCCGCGCAGACCG
>NZ_JAHDTH010000231.1 GCF_018531445.1 Pseudonocardia lacus | reverse complement strand
CCCGGCGCCGGCAGCGGGCGGCCAAGGCCATCGCGTTCGCCTGCAAGGACCGGCTGGAGGGCGAGCGCCCGCCGGGCGAGCCCCCGGCGGCGACGGCGTCCTAGAGTGATCACATGCGCGTGCACGTGGTCTCCGACGTGCACGGCGCAGCCGACGCGCTCGCCCGCGCGGGCGACGGGGCCGACGCGCTGGTCGTGCTGGGCGACCTGATCGAGTTCATCGACTACGCCGACCCCTCGGCCGGGATCGTCGGGCGCGTGCTCGGGCCCGAGGTCAGCGCCCGGTTCGCGCTGCTGCGCCGCTCGGGCGGGCGCGACGAGCTGCTCGCCTACGCCCGCGAGGCGTGGGCCGCGCTGCCGGACGCCGACGCCGTGGTCGACGAGGCCCTGCGCGAGCAGTACGACCGCATGTTCGCCGCGATGACCGCCCCGACCTGGGCCATCCCCGGCAACGTCGACGCGGCCCGGCTGTGGCCCGAGTACCGCAGGCCCGGGTTGTGCCAGCCGGACGGCCAGGTCGTCGAGATCGAGGGGCTGCGGTTCGGCTTCGTCGGCGGGGCACCGCTGGCGCCGGGGCAGCGCCCGCGCAACATCCCCGAGGCGTGGACGCCCTACCTGCGGCCGCGGTCCGAGTACGACGCGGCGGTCGCCGCGCTGGGCCCCGTGGACGTGCTGTGCAGCCACGTCCCTCCCGCCGTCCCCGAGCTGGCCTACGACGTCGTCACCCGCCGTCCCGAGACGTCGTCGGTGGCGCTGCGCGCGATCGTCGAGCGCGACCGGCCGCGGGCCGCGCTGTTCGGACACATCCACCAGCCGCTGGCCCCGCGCGTGCGCATGGACCGCACCGAGTGCGTCAACGTCGGCCACTTCCGCCGCACCGCAGTGCCGTACGTGCTGCGGTGGTGAGCCGCCGTCCGCCACGACAGGGCACGCGGCCGACCCCCCGGTAACCTGCGGCCCATGGCCGACGCAACCTCCTCCTCGATCGTCATCGCCGCCGCCCCCGAGCAGGTGATGGCGGTGATCGCCGACTTCGAGGCCTACCCGGAGTGGGCGGACCAGGTGACGAGCGCCGAGGTGCTCGCCGAGGACGGCGGGGGCCGGGCCGAGCGGGTGAAGTTCGCGATGGACGCCGGTCCGATCAAGGACAACTACACGCTGGACTACACCTGGGAGCCCGACGGCCGCTCGGTCAGCTGGAAGCTCGTCAAGGGCCAGATCCAGAAGGCGCAGAACGGCTCCTACGTGCTGGAGGGCGACGCGAGCGGCACCACGGTGACGTACTCGCTCGCCGTCGACCTCAACATCCCGATGATCGGCATGCTGCGGCGCAAGGCGGAGAAGGTCATCATCGACACCGCCCTCAAGGGGCTCAAGCGTCGGGTCGAGAGCGGGTCCGGGAGCCGACCCGCCTGACCTGCGGCTACCCTCGGGCCCGTGCGCGTCGTGCTGTTCACGGGCAAGGGGGGTGTCGGCAAGACGACCCTCGCCGCGGCCACCGCGGCGCGGCTCGCCCGCGACGGGCGCAAGGCCCTCGTCGTCTCCACCGACCCGGCCCACTCCCTCGGCGACGCGCTGGAGGCCGACCTCGGCCACGAACCGGTCGAGCTGGAGGCCGGGCTGTTCGCCGCCCACGTCGACACCCACGCCCTGCTCGACGAGTCGTGGGCGCGCATGCAGGGCCACCTGCGCACGGTGCTGGCCGGCGCGGGCGTCGACGAGCTGGTGGCCGACGAGCTGACCGTGCTGCCCGGCGTGGAGGACCTGCTGGCGCTGGGGGAGGTGCGCCGGGCCGCCGAGAGCGGGCCGTGGGAGGTCGTCGTCGTCGACTGCGGGCCGACCGCCGAGACGCTGCGGCTGCTGGGCCTGCCCGAGGCCATCTCCGGCTACCTGGAGCGGCTGTTCCCCGCCCACCGCCGGGCCGTGCGCGGGCTGCTGGCCAACCTGTCCGGCGCCGGCCGCGAGGCGGCCTCGGCGTGGGACGGCACCATCGAGGCGCTCGACTCGCTGGCCGAGCAGCTCGGCGGGCTGCGCGCCATGCTCGCCGACCACGAGCGCACCTCCATCCGGCTCGTGCTCACCCCGGAGCGGGTCGTCGCCGCGGAGACCCGCCGCACGCTGACCGCCCTCGCCCTGCACGGGCTGCGCGTCGACGGGCTCGTCGCCAACCGCGTCGTGCCCGGCCCGCCCGCGTCGCTGCGCGGCCCGGCCGCCCGCTGGCTGCGCCAGCGCCACCAGGAGCAGCGGGCCGTGCTCGCCGAGCTGGCCGGCCTGGCCGTCCCGCTGCACACCGCCGACCACGCCGCAGGCGAGCCGACCGGCGTCCCGGCGCTGCTGGAAGTGGCCGATTCCCTCTACGGCGACACCGACCCGGTCGCCGCGGGCGTCCCCGGGCCGCCCCTGCTGCGGGTGCGGCGCACCGCCGGCACCGGCAGCTCGATCGACTCGCGCTTCGAGCTGGTGCTGCGGCTGCCCGGCGCCGAGTCCGGCCCGCTCGACCTGACCCGCGTCGGCGACGAGCTGGCGGTGACCGCCGGGGCCACCCGACGGATGGTCGCGCTGCCCGCCGCGCTGCGCCGCTGCCAGGTGACCTCGGCCCGTCTGGAGGGTGACGACCTGTGCGTCGTGTTCGCCCCGGATCCGGCGGTGTGGATACGGTGAGCGGCCGCACCGGCGGGTACGGCACCCCGTGACGAGAGGGCGGAGTTGAGGACGCAGGAGGGCTGTGCCGGGCACACCTCGCCGGGTGCCGAGGCGCGGGCCGTCGCCGTGGCCGTGCTGGACCGGATCGCGCCCGCGCTGGAGCGGTTCCGCGCCGCCGACGCCACCGAGCCGACCCCGACCTGCGGCGTCTGCCCGGTCTGCGCGGTGATCGCCGCGGTCCGCCGCGAGCACCCGGAGCTGGCCGAGCGGATCGCCGAGCAGGCCGCCGCGATGCTCGCCGTGCTGCGGACCGCCCTCGACGAGGGCGACCCGGCTCCGACGGCGGCCCCGGAACCACCGCCACCCCCACAACCGACCCGCACGGTGCAGCGCATCCACGTCGACCGGCCGCGGGCCGCGCGGTGACGCTCACCGTCGGCGTCGACGTCGGTGGGACCAGCGTGCGCGCCGGCGTGGTCGACGCCGACGGCACCATCCTCGACACCGCCCGCACCCCCACCCCCCGCAGCGACGCCGCCCTCGAAGCGGCACTGGCCCGGGTGATCGGCGAGCTCGCCGACCGCCACCCCGTCGGCTCGGTCGGGCTCGCCCTCGCCGGGTTCATCACCCCCGACCGGCGCGGCGTCCGGTTCGCCCCCCACCTGTCCTGGCGCGACGCCCCGGTCGCCGACCGCGTCGCCGACCGCGTCGGGCTGCCGGTGGTCGTCGAGCACGACGCGAACGCCGCCGCACTGGCCGAACGGCACTTCGGTGCCGCGGCCGGCGCCGCGACCGTCGTCTTCGTCGCCATCGGCACCGGGATCGGCTCCGCCCTCCTGCTCGACGGGCACGTCTACCGCGGCGCCTTCGGCGTCGCCCCCGAACTCGGCCACCTCCCGGTCGTCCCGGAGGGCCGCCCCTGCCCGTGCGGCAAGCACGGCTGCTGGGAGCGCTACTGCAGCGGCACCGCCCTCGCCGCCACCGCCGTCGAACTGCTCGCCCGCAACGGCAGCCGCTCCCCGGTGCTGCGCAGGCTCGTCCGCTCCGACCCCGGCCGGGTGACCGGGCAGCGTGTCGCCGCCGCCGCGCGCGAAGGTGACCCGGTGGCCTGCGCGGCCATGGACGAGCTGGCCCGCTGGCTGGGCACCGGCCTCGCCGTGGTCGCCGACGTCTTCGACCCCGAACTGATCGTCATCGGGGGAGGGGTGTCGCAATCGGCCCCGCTGTTCCTGGACGAGGCGCGCGAGCACTACGCGAGCATGGTTACCGGGGCGGGGCGGCGGCCGCTGGCGCGGATCCGGACGGCGCAGCTGGGGGACTCGGCGGCGGTGGTGGGGGCGGCGCGGTTGGCCCGGGAGGCGTTGCCGGGGCGCTCGGGGTGAGGCACCCGGTGGGCGTTCCGGCCCTCTGCGCAGGGCCGCTGTGGTCTGAGCAGGCTCCCCGGAGCCTGCTCAGACCATGGGGAGTCTGCGAAGACGTCGGTCACGCCGGGGTGGGACGAGCGGGGGTCAGATGACCGCGCCGTCGTCGTCACCGTCGCGCGGTGGGGACGGGGGGTCGGGCCAGAGCCGCAGGACCAGCCAGCCCAGGCCGGACGCCAGCGTCAACAGCCCGAGCGGCAGGCCGTAGGCCGGTCCCACACCCAGCCAGCCCGGCGCCAGCACCAGCAGCAGGCCCAGCGCCAGCAGCACCAGTCCGACGACCGCGGGCGGGCCGATGCGGGGCAGCGGGGGTGGCTCCGGGGGGATGTAGTGCTCGTCCTCGGGCAGCGGGGCCGGGCTGTGGTCGCGCGGGCCGGGGGGCGGTGGGGGTGTGGTCGCCGTGGGGGTGGGGGCGGTGGGGGTGTCGAGGTCGTCGGTGACCGGCGGCGACTCGGCGAAGAGGTCGTCGTCGGGCCAGACGGGGACGGGGCCCTCGCGGCGCCAGGCCGCGACGATCGCGTCGAACTCGTCGGGGGCCCGCCCGCCGCCGCTGGGCTGCGGGCGCTCGTCGGGACCGGAGTTCACAAGGCCCTCCTGGGAGTTCGTCCACGACTGGCGCCGGCTCTGGCCGTCGCGTCGGGGGAGCGGCGCGACCCACCCCATCCTTCCACGGCCGGGCCGCCAGCAGCAGGGGTCGGGCGCACCCGGAGGGAGCAATCACCGATCCGGCTCGCCGTTGTCCGCTCGCAGCACCCTCCGTAGGCTGTCGCCGTCGATCTGGAGGGGGCACGCCCGGGTGCTGTACTGGTGGTCCAAGTTCGTGCTCCTCGGTCCGCTGCTCCGACTGTTCTTCCGGCCCACGATCGAGGGCCTCGAGCACATCCCGGAGCGGGGCGGCGCCATCCTGGCCAGCAACCACCTGGCCGTGGCCGACTCGTTCTTCCTGCCGCTGCTGGTGCCGCGGCGCATCACGTTCCTGGCCAAGCGGGAGTACTTCACCCAGCCCGGCCTGGTCGGGTGGTTCAAGAAGTTGTTCTTCTCCGGCGTCGGCCAGGTGCCGATCGACCGGGCCAGCGGATCGGCCGCGCAGGCCGCGATGGACACCGCGGTCCGGCTGCTGCGCGAGGAGAAGCTGCTGGGCATCTACCCGGAGGGCACCCGTTCGCCCGACGGGCGGCTCTACAAGGGCAAGACCGGCGTCGCGCGGATGTGCCTGGAGGCCGGGGTGCCGGTCGTGCCGGTGGCGATGATCGGCACCGACAAGGTGAACCCGATCGGTTCGCGCATGTGGCGCCCGCGCAAGGTGCACATCCGCGTCGGGCGGCCGCTGGACTTCTCCCGCTACGCCGGGATGGCGGGCGACCGGTTCATCGAGCGCTCGATGACCGACGAGATCATGTACGCGCTGATGGAGCTGACCGGGCAGACCTACGTCGACATGTACGCGTCGTCGGTCAAGGAGCGGGCGGCGAAGGCCGCGCTGGAGGCCGAGAGCCGGGCCGGGAAGGACGCCGGGACGGACGTCGGGAAGGGTGCGCCGGACGCACCGAAGAGCCCGGCCGCCGGTACCTGAACGAGTGGAATCACTACTCTGAACGGGTGAATAAGGACCCGGGAGTGTAACGGGGTTACCAACCGGTTAGATTCGTATACGTGGTTCGACGGATTGACTCCCCATCATCCGGCGATGTCCCCACCACGATCATCTCTGCGGTTACCCCGCGGTCCACCCGGCCTACCCCGAGCCGGTCGAGCAACCTCCTGACGAGGTTGGCTCCGTGGGCGGCGTTCGCGGTAGTCGCGGGGGTCGTCCTGGGTGCGACATCCGCCTGGTCGGCGTCCCTGCGCGGCGCCGAGACCCCGTCCCTTCCCGCCTCGTCGCTGAGCCTGCCGGTGCTGCCGCCACGCCCGACGACCGCGATCGAGACCTCCGCGCCCGCGCCGGTGGAGATCGAGGAGGCCGCCCCGAAGCCGACGGTCGTCGTCCGGCGCACGACCGTGCCGCCGCCCGCCCCCGCCCCGGTCCCGGTGCCGCCGCCGGCCCCCGTGGTCGCGCCGCCGCCCCCTCCCGTGCCGGTGCCGGTGCCGGTGCCCGCCGAGGGGGACGACGACCAGGACGACGACAAGGACAAGGGCAACCAGCAGCAGGACGACGACGAGGACGACAAGGACAACGACGACCAGCAGCAGGGCGACGAGGACGACGAGCCGACAGGGGACGACCCCAACGGCGAGACGCCGACCGGGAACACGCCCAACGGCGGCATCCTGAACGGCCCGAACAACAACTGAACAGGTGGCGCGCCGCCGGCGCCGGACCCCGAACCGGTGCCGGCGGCGCACCCACGGGGGTCGCTGCGCCCCACCGGCCCGCCGTCTACGGTCACCAGAGGCCCGACTCCGGTCCCGGAGCCGGGCTCGTGAGTTGACCTGCGAAACAGGACGGGTATGCGGTTCTTCTACGATTGCGAGTTCATCGAGGACGGCGTGACGATCGACCTCGTGTCGATCGGCGTCGTCGGCGAGGACGGCCGGGAGTTCTACGCCGTCTCGACGGAGTTCGACCCGGAGCGCGCGGGTCCGTGGGTGCGGGCCAACGTGCTGCCGAAGCTGCCGCCGCCCGCCGACCGGAGCTGGCGCTCCCGCCAACGCCTGCGCGCCGACCTGCTGGAGTTCCTGACCTCAGCACCCGGCGACATCGAGTTGTGGGCCTGGATCGCCGCCTACGACCACGTGGCGCTGTGCCAGCTGTGGGGGGCGATGCCGGCGTTGCCGCGCCCGCTCCCGCGCTTCACCCGGGAGTTGCGGCAGCGCTGGGAGGACGCGGGGCGCCCGCCGCTCCCGCCGCCCACCCCCGACGCGCACGACGCGCTGGCGGACGCCCGGCTGAACCTGCGCCGGTGGGAGGCGATCGAAACCGCGGTGGCCGCGCGCTAGCACCCCGGGGGCGCCGAGCGGTGCGGCCACCGCGGCGGTCATACGTTGAAGATGCTGACCCCGCCCGGACCCACCAGCAGGCCCACGACGATGAGCACGATGCCCCAGAGCAGTTGCTTGCGCAGGATCGCGAAGATGCCGGCGATGACGAGGACGACCGCGAGGATCCACAACAGGGTTGCCATGGCGACCGAGTGCCCGGAACTGTCCCCTGTGGAATCAGTCCGATCGGGTGATATCGCGGTGAAGGTACCGCGCTATGTCGTAGTGCGGTGACCGAACGTAGTTTCTTCCCTGTCCGGAAGGCCCGGCCGGCCACGAAGCGCGGCCGAGCACCGCTTATCGTTGGGCCTCGTGAACTGGACCGTCGACGCCCCGGTCGATGAACTGCCGACCCTGCCCCCGCTGCCCCCGGACCTGCGGGCCCGGCTCGACGACGCCCTCGCCCGCCCGGCCGCGCAGCAGCCGGACTGGCCGGTCCCCGAGCACGTCGCGCACGTGCGCACGGTCCTGGAGAGCGTCCCGCCGGTGGTCCTGCCGCCGGAGGTCGACCGGCTGCACGAGCGGCTGGCCTCGGTGGCCAACGGCGAGGCGTTCCTGCTGCAGGGCGGCGACTGCGCGGAGACGTTCCAGGACAACACCGAGCCGCACATCCGGGCCACCATCCGCACGCTGCTGCAGATGGCCATCGTGCTCACCTACGGCGCGTCGCTGCCGGTGGTGAAGGTCGGGCGGATCGCCGGGCAGTACGCGAAGCCGCGCAGCGCGCCCGTCGACGCGCTGGGGCTGCCGTCCTACCGCGGCGACATCGTCAACTCGCTGACCCCCGACCCGAAGGCCCGCATCCCCGACCCGTCGCGGATGGTCCGCGCGTACGCCAACGCCAGCGCGGCGATGAACCTGGTCAGGGCGCTGACGGCCACCGGCGAGGCCGGGCTGTCGATGGTCCACGACTGGAACAAGGACTTCGTGCGCACGTCGCCTGCCGGCGAGCGGTTCGAGACGATCGCCTCGGAGATCGAGCGGGCGCTGCGGTTCATGGACGCCTGCGGCGTCGACGACCACAACCTGCACGACGTCGAGTTCTACGCCAGCCACGAGGCGCTGCTGCTGGACTACGAGCGCGCCCTGCTGCGGCTGGACTCCCGCGACGGGACGTCCCTCTACGACCTGTCTGCGCACTTCGTGTGGGTCGGCGAGCGCACCCGCCAGCTCGACGGGGCGCACATCGCGTTCGCCGAGCTGCTGTCCAACCCGATCGGGCTGAAGATCGGCCCGAGCACGACGCCAGAGCAGGCCGTCGAGTACGTCGAGCGGCTCGACCCGCACGGCCGCCCGGGCCGGCTGACGGTGATCAGCCGGATGGGCAGCGGCAAGGTCCGCGACCTGCTGCCGCCGATCGTGGAGAAGGTGGAGGCGTCCGGGCACAAGGTCATCTGGCAGTGCGACCCGATGCACGGCAACACCGTCGAGTCCAGCACCGGTTACAAGACCCGCCACTTCGACCGGGTCGTCGACGAGGTGCAGGGCTTCTTCGAGGTGCACCACGCGCTGGGCTCGCACCCGGGCGGCATCCACGTCGAGGTCACCGGTGAGGACGTGACGGAGTGCCTGGGCGGCGCCCAGGAGATCTCCGACGCCGACCTGTCCGGCCGCTACGAGACGGCCTGCGACCCGCGCCTGAACACCCAGCAGTCGCTGGAGCTGGCGTTCCTGATCGCCGAGATGCTGCGCGGCTGACGCGAGCTGCCGGCACCCCGGAGTTCAGGAAAGCCACGATGCTGCCCGCTGAGGGCAGTATCGTGGCTTTCCTGAACCAGGGGCAGGGGGTGGCGGGGTCAGAAGGGGAGGGTCTCCAGGACGACCGTGGTGCCGACCTCGACCATCGATCCGGCGCCGTGGTCCTGGCCGACGACCAGGCCGCCGCTGCCGAAGAGGCCGCCGGCGCGGGGCTGCTCCTCGGCCTTGAGGCCCACCTCCTCCAGCCTCGCCTCGGCCTCCTCGTAGGACCGGCCGACCACGGACGGCACCCGCACCTGCTCGGGCTGCTCTCCCTTGCTCACCACCAGCTCGACCGCGCTCCCCGAATCGACCCGGGAGCCGGCCGACGGCTGGGTCCGGGTGACCGCGCCGGAGGGCACCGTGTCGCTGTACTCGGTGGCCCCGTTGTCGCGCGGCTCCAGGCCGCCGTCCCGGATGAGGGCCTCGGCCTCGGCGACCGAGGTGCCCGGCGCGATGGTCGGGACGCGGGGCTTGCCGGTGGACACGGTGACCGTGACGGTGCTGCCGCGCAGCACGTCGGTCCCGGGTTGGCGGTCGACCCCGGTCACCAGGCCCTCGGCGACGCCGTCGTCGGGCTTCTCGACCGTCACGCCGACCAGGTCGGCGTCCTCCAGGAGGCGTTGGGCGACCGTGGCCTCCACCCCGACCAGTGGCGGCACCGCGGTCCACCGGCCGCTGCCGAGCCACCACGCGGTGACGCCGACGGCCAGGGCCAGCACCAGCACGACGGCCAGCCAGGCGGAGAAGATGCGCCGGCTGCGGCGGCGCGCGCGCAGGTGCGGGGGCAACTGCGGGGCGGCGGTGGGGCCCTCCTCGACCGGGCGGGGGAGCGCGCGCGTCCCGCGGGGGCCCGCGGGCTCGGGGCCGACGGGTGCCGCCCGCCCCGGCACCACCGGGTTCGGCCGGGTGGCCTCGCCTGCGGCGTCGGGGTGGCGGTGTCGGGGGAGCGTGTCGACGTCCTCCGGCGGCGGCGCGGGCGGCACCGGGACCGCCACCCGGGGCACCTCCAGGAACTCCGCCAGCTCGCGCAGCTCGTCGAGGAGCTGGGCGGCGTCGGCGGGGCGGCCGTCGGGGTCGCGGCGGGTGGCGCGCTGGACGAGCTCGTCGAGCTCGGGGGGCACGTCGCCGGCCAGCTCGGACGGCGCGGGCACGTCGGAGTTCACGTGCCGGTAGGCGACCGAGATGGCCGTCTCGCCGCGGTAGGGCGGCTCGCCGGTGAGCATCTCGTAGAGCAGGATCCCGGCGGCGTAGACGTCGCTGCGGGCGTCGGCGCGGCCGGTCGCCACCTGCTCGGGGGACAGGTACGCCACCGTGCCCATGATCATGCCGGCGTGGCTGGCCCCGGCCTCGGCGGCCGCCACGACCAGCCCGAAGTCGGCGACCTTGACCTCGCCGGAGGTGCTGATCAGCACGTTCTCCGGCTTGACGTCGCGGTGCACCAGGCCGAGCCGGTGCGCCTCGGCCAGCCCGGCGAGCACCCGATCCATGATCGTGACGGCGGCCGGAACGCCGAGCGCGCCGCGCAGCCGCAGCACGTCGCGCAGCGTGCCGCCCTCGACGAGCTCCATCACCAGGAACAGGGCCGGGCCGTCGGGGCCGTGGTGGTTGCCCTGGTCGAACACGTCGACGACGGCGGGGTGGTCGATGCGGGCGGCGGAGCGCGCCTCGCGCACGAACCGGGTGCGGAACGCGGGGTCGGCGGCCATCCGACCGTCCATGATCTTGATCGCGACCGGCCGGTCGAGCCGGGTGTCCACGCCCCGGTAGACGGTCGACATCCCGCCCCGGGCGATCATCGACCCGACCCGGTATCGCGCGTCGATGAGCGCGGCGGATGGGGCGTTCACAGCAAGACGGTACCGCCCGGGAAGGCGGTGCCGGACCCGGCGCCGCTGTGGCAGAGTGTCCCCGCCGTGCAGGACGGTCCCGCACCCGTCACGGGGGCGGGCGGAGTGGAACAGGGGTCAGTGCTGTGAACGAGGTGTTCGAGCTGTCCGGCGACGTGGCCACGCTGCCGGTGGCCGAGGTCGCCGAGATGCTGGGCATTCCCCCCTCCCGCGTGCAGCAGCTGGTGCGCGACGGCCAGCTCCTGTCGTTCCGCCGCGACGGCGCCGTCGTCGTCCCGGCCGAGTTCTTCGTCGACGGGGTGGTCGTCAAGGGCCTGTCCGGCACGATCGTGCTGCTGCGCGACGGCGGCTACACCGACCCGGACATCCTGCGCTGGCTGTTCGCCGAGGACGACTCGCTGCCCGGGACCCCGCTGGCCTCGCTGCGGGCGGGCCGGCACCGGGAGGTCAAGCGCCGGGCGCAGGCGATGGCGTTCTGACCGGTCCCGCCGGCCTCGGCGACCGCCGGGCCCGGGCGGAGAGGGCCCTGGCGAGCCCGGGCAGCGCCACGGCGGCCCGCCGCGACGTCGAGACCGCCACCCGGCGGCCCAGTACGTCGTAGTCGACCGCGGCGATCTCGTCGAGGATGCCGCGGTAGAGCCGGAAGGCGCAGCCCACGCAGGCGCGCGAGACCGGCTCCAGCATGTCCACGCCCGGCTCGGCGCGGCGGTACACGGCCTGCGTGTGCGCCGCCAGGTGCGCGAGCGCGCGCCGCACCCGCGGGTCGGGCCGGCGGGTGCGCCGGCACCAGATCAGCAGGTCGCGGTCGACGCCGAACGCGGCCAGCTCGGCGGTCGGCAGGTACACGCGGCCGCGGTCGAGGTCCTCGCCGACGTCGCGCAGGAAGTTCGTCAGCTGGAAGGCCACGCCCAGGGCGGCCGCGGGGCCCTCGGCCTCGGCGATCGGCACGACGGTGCCCAGCACCGGCAGCATCTGCAGGCCGATCACCGCGGCCGACCCGTGCACGTAGGCGCCCAGGTCCTCGAACGTGGCGTACTCGGTGACCTCGGTGTCCATCCGCATGGACGCCATGAAGTCGGTGAAGTGCCGCGCGGGGATGTCGAGGCGGCGGGCCGTGTCGGCGAGCGCGGCGAGCACCGGCTCGTCGGGCGGCTCCCCGGCCAGCGCCGCCGCGAGGTCGGCGTCGAGCGCGTCGAGCCGGGCGGCGCGCTCGGCGGCCGGGCTGTCGTCGTCGAGGTCGTCGACGATCTCGTCGGCGTAGCGGGCGAACCCGTAGAGGGCGTGCACGGCGGGCCTGCGCTCGGCCGGCAGCAGCCGGGTGGCCAGGAAGTAGGTGCGGCCGTGGCGGGCGTTCAGCGCGCGGCAGGTGGTGTAGGCGGCCCGCAGGGCGGGATCGGTGATCCCCGCCGCGTCGAGCTCAGCCGGCCCGCTGCTCGGCACCGGCGGAGGCCCCGGCGGGGGACGGGGCGCCCGCCACCGTCCCGCCCGCGGTGGGCGGAGTGGTGGTGCCGGACTGGTCGGTGGTCGGCTCCGGCGCCTTCTCCGCGGCGCGCGGCTCCCGCGCGCGGACCGCGGCCGC
>NZ_JAHDTH010000024.1 GCF_018531445.1 Pseudonocardia lacus | reverse complement strand
CGGTGGCGACGCCGAGCTGGTCGCGGTCGAGCGCGTCGAGCCAGGCCCGCGCCGCCGCGGCCATCGCGGCCGCGACGTCGCGGGCCGGCGCGCCCGCAGCGCTCAGCTGAGCTCCTCGAGCCGGAACCCGACCTTCAGGGTGACCTGGAAGTGCTTGATCCGGCCCTCGTCCAGGTGGCCGCGGATGGAGGTCGTCTCGAACCAGTCGAGGTTGCGCAGGGTCTTGGCAGACCGCTCGATGGCGGACCGGATGGCGTCGTCGACGCTGGTCGGTGACGTTCCCACGACCTCGGTGACGTGGTAGACGTGGTTGCTCATCGGGCTCCTTCGTCGGTCCGGTGCGTGTCCCGGGTCCAACTTCCCGGTCGTGGGCGGTCGGGGCAACTCCTGCCCGCGCCCCGTCGCGGGTCCGACGTGGTGCGGGTCGCGGTTCGGCGCCGGCACCGGCGGGAAGTCGGTGCCATGACCCGGTTCTCCGCCTCCACCGAATCGGTCGCCGTCGTCGCCGCCGACCGCTCGGCCATCTGGCGCGCGCTGACCGATCCCGACCTGCTGCCCCGGCTGACCCCGTTGCTGCGTCGCGTCGACGTCGACACCTCTGTCGACACCTCGGTCGACACCGATGCCGATGGGGACCGCTGGCGCTGGCACCTGGTCGGCATCGACGTGCTGGGGGTGGGCATCAGCCCGGTGTTCACCGAGCGGATGCGGTTCACGCCCGAGTCGCGCATCGACTACACCCACGAGCCCCCGCCCGGGGTCGTCGAGCAGGCCGGCGCCGAGGGCAGCTACGAGCTGTCGGACGCTCCCGCCGGCACCCGGCTCGCGATCCGGCTCGCGCTGCACGTCGAGCTGCCGCTGCCGCGGCTGGCCGGGCCGGCGGTGCGCCGGGTGATGGAGGCGACGATGCGGGTGATGGGCGACCGGTTCGCCGCTAACCTGCTCGAGCACCTGGCCCGCGAGGAGGCCGCGAGCACAGATCTACCGGTGAGTAGCCGTAGCTAGGGAGTTCCGTCGTCGGTAGCTCCGTTCGGCGTAGCGCGAGCCGACGGGCAGCGGATCCGTTCACCGACTCGTGACCTCGGCGCGGACCGCGTCCCGGTCGGCTGATCGAACCGATTCGCCGCAGGTCAACGCGGGATGATCAGCGTGTTACGCAGGCCTGTTACGCAACCGTGACGATCACGGTGTCGGGTCGGGGTTGACGTGCGGGTTGTTAGCGCTCACATTGGGCCCTCGTCACAGCACAGTCGCATGGCACGGTCAGCGGCGAATGCGTCTCGAGGAGGAGATGGGCTTGCGATTCTCAAGGCTCGGATCGGTCGCCGCGGCCGGCGTACTGGCGTTCGCGCTGGCTGCCTGCTCCGGCGGCGGCGCCGGTAGCGGCGGCGGTGCCCCGGAGGCCGGTGGCGCCACCCAGGCGCCGGAGGACCTGCTGGTCGGCGTGTCCATGCCGACCCAGACCTCGGAGCGGTGGATCGCCGACGGCAACTCCGTCAAGGAGCAGCTGGAGGCGGCCGGCTACAAGGTCGAGCTGCAGTACGCCAACGACGACATCCCGACCCAGTCCCAGCAGGTCGACCAGATGATCACCCAGGGCGCGGACCTGCTGGTCATCGCGGCCATCGACGGCACCGCGCTGAGCAGCCAGCTGCAGGCGGCCAAGGACTCCAACATCCCGGTCATCTCCTACGACCGGCTCATCCGCGACAGCCCGAACGTGGACTTCTACGTCACGTTCGACAACTTCCAGGTCGGCGTGGCCCAGGCCGACGCCCTGCTGACCGGCCTGGGGCTGAAGAACAAGGACGGCTCCGCCGGCACCGCGACCGGGCCGTTCAACATCGAGCTGTTCGCCGGCTCGCTCGACGACAACAACGCGTTCTTCTTCTTCAACGGCGCGATGTCGGTGCTGCAGCCGCTGATCGACAGCGGCCAGCTCGTCGTCAAGAGCGGCCAGACCAGCATCGAGCAGGCCGCGATCCTGCGCTGGCAGCAGGAGACCGCGCAGAAGCGCATGGAGGACCTGCTCACCGGGGCCTACAACGACGGCTCCAAGGTCAACGGCGTGCTCTCGCCCTACGACGGCCTCTCCCGCGGCATCATCACCGCGCTGCAGAACGCCGGCTACGGCGGCGCCGGCAACCCGATCCCGGTCGTGACCGGTCAGGACGCCGAGATCGCCTCGGTCAAGCTGATCAACGACGGCGTGCAGAGCTCGACGATCTTCAAGGACACCCGGCTGCTGGCCGAGCAGGCCGTCGTCGCGGCCAAGGCGTACCTGGGCGGCACCCAGCCCGAGGCCAACGACACCGAGACCTACGACAACGGGGTCAAGGTCGTCCCGTCCTACCTGCTGCCGATCGTCACGGTCTACAAGGACGACATCCAGAAGGAACTGATCGACTCGGAGTACTGGACGGCCGAAGAGGTCGCCAGCGGCCAGGCCGGCTGAGCGCCGACCGCACCGAACAACGGCCGGGTCCGGCAGCACGCGCTGCCGGGCCCGGCCGGCACCACATCCGACCGACCAGAGAACCGACGACGAGGTCCCATGGACGACGAGATCCTGCGCATGCGGGGCATCACCAAGACCTTCCCCGGCGTGACAGCGCTCGAGGACGTCAACCTCGCCGTCCGCCGCGGCGAGATCCACGCCATCTGCGGTGAGAACGGCGCCGGCAAGTCGACGCTGATGAAGGTCCTCTCCGGGGTGCACCCGACCGGGAGCTACGACGGCGAGATCACCTTCGACGGGCAGCCGGTGCGCTTCGCCGGGATCCGCGACAGCGAGCACGTCGGCATCGTGATCATCCACCAGGAGCTGGCGCTGGTGCCGCACCTGTCGATCGCGGAGAACATCTTCCTGGGCAACGAGGTCACCGGGCGCGGCGGGCTCATCGACTGGAACAAGGCCAACGCCGAGGCCCGGCGACTGCTCGACGAGGTCGGGCTGGCCGAGAACGCGGTCACCCCGGTCGGCCAGCTCGGCGTGGGCAAGCAGCAGCTGGTGGAGATCGCCAAGGCGCTGTCGAAGGACGTCAAGCTGCTGATCCTCGACGAGCCGACGGCCGCGCTCAACGACACCGACTCGGCGCACCTGCTCGGCCTGCTGCGCGCGCTCAAGGAGCGCGGCATCACCTGCATCATGATCTCGCACAAGCTCAACGAGATCGTCAGCGTCGCCGACCGCACCACCGTCATCCGCGACGGCCGCACGGTCGAGACCATGGACATGAGCGAACCCGACGCCGGCCAGGACCGGATCATCCGCGGGATGGTCGGGCGCGACCTGGACAGCTTCTACCCCGACCGCGAGTCCGAGGTCGGGGAGGAGGTGCTGCGGATCGAGGACTGGACGGTCTGGCACCCCACCCAGGACCGCAAGGTCGTCGACGGCGCCTCGCTGACCGTGCGGGCAGGCGAGGTCGTCGGCATCGCCGGGCTGATGGGCGCCGGGCGCACCGAGCTGGCGATGAGCGTGTTCGGCCGCTCCTACGGGCGCAACATCTCGGGCCGGGTCTTCGTGCGCGGCGAGGAGGTCCGGGCCCGCACCGTCGCCGAGGCCATCGAGCACGGCATCGCGTACGCGACCGAGGACCGCAAGCGCTACGGCCTCAACCTCATCGAGGACATCCGGCGCAACATCTCGGCGGCCGCGCTGGGCAAGCTGTCGCGGCGCGGCTGGGTCAACGCCAACGAGGAGACCAAGGTCGCCGAGGACAGCCGGCGGGCCATGAACATCAAGGCGCCCACGGTGATGAGCATCGTGGGCAAGCTGTCCGGGGGGAACCAGCAGAAGGTCGTGCTGAGCAAGTGGTTGTTCACCGACCCCGAGGTGCTGATCCTGGACGAGCCGACGCGCGGCATCGACGTCGGCGCCAAGTACGAGATCTACACGATCGTCAACAAGCTGGTCGCGTCCGGGAAGGCGGTGCTGGTGATCTCCTCGGAGTTGCCCGAGCTGCTCGGCATCTGCGACCGCATCTACACGTTGTCCGCCGGGCGGATCACCGGTGAGGTTCCGGTCGGCGACGCGACCCAGGAGGGCCTGATGGCCCTGATGACGAAGGACCGGGAGCTCGCCGGATGACCCAGACCGCGCCCAAGGCGGACCCCTCCCAGGAGGCCGCGCCCGCCGCCGCCCTGCACACCGGGAGCAGCGACATCCGCGCGCTGCTCACCCGCAACCTGCGCCAGAGCGGCATCTACATCGCGTTCGTGGCGATCGTCGCGCTGTTCGCGATCCTGACCGGCGGCACGTCGCTCAGCCCGATCAACATCACCAACATCGTCCTGCAGTACTCCTACATCCTGGTGCTGGCCATCGGGATGGTCATCGTGATCATCGCCGGGCACATCGACCTGTCGGTCGGCTCGGTGGTCGCGCTGACCGGCGCGGTCTCCGCGGTGCTGGTCATCGGGCAGGGCCTGCCCTGGTGGGTGGGCATCCTCGCGGCGCTCGCGGTCGGCCTGGTGGTCGGCGCGTGGCACGGGTTCTGGGTCGCCTACGTGGGCATCCCGGCGTTCATCGTGACCCTGGCCGGCATGCTGCTGTTCCGCGGCCTGACGCTGCGGGTGCTGGACAACATCTCGCTGTCCCCGTTCACCCCGGAGTACCAGGTCGTCGCCAGCGGCTTCCTCAACGGCCTGCTCGGCGGGGAGGGCTTCGACGCGTTCACCCTGCTGATCGGCGCGATCGCGGTGGCGGGCTACGCGGTCAGCGGCTTCCGCACCCGGGTCGCCCGGATCACCTACATGCAGCCGGTGGAGTCGTTCCCGCTGTTCGTGACGCGGGTCGTGCTGGTCGGCGCGGTCGTGATGGCCTTCGCCTGGCAGCTCGCGCACGCCCGCGGCCTGCCCGTCGTCCTGATCATCCTGGCCGCTCTCGTGCTGGCCTACGGCGTCATCACCCGGCGCACGGTGTTCGGGCGCCAGGTCTACGCCATCGGCGGCAACCTGTCGGCGGCCCAGCTGTCGGGCGTGCGGGTCCGGACGGTCAACTTCTGGATCTTCGTCAACATGGGCCTGCTGTCCGCGATCGCGGGCATCATCTACTCCTCGCGGTCCAACGGCGCCCAGCCCGCGGCGGGCAACATGTTCGAGCTGGACGCCATCGCCGCGGCGTTCATCGGCGGCGCGGCCGTGACCGGTGGCGTGGGCACCGTGGTCGGGGCCATGGTCGGTGGTCTGATCATGGCCGTGATGAGCAACGGCATGCAGCTCATGGGCGTCGACCAGTCGATCCAGTCGGTGGTCAAGGGCCTGGTGCTGCTGCTGGCGGTCGCGTTCGACATCTACAACAAGCGCCGCGGCGCCGGGGCGCGCTGACGGTCCTCGCCCCCACGGGCGCGCCCGGGTCCCGGTGGACCCGGGCGCGCCCGTGCCGTACCGATCGACCGCTGGTCACCCGGCGAACCGGAGGTCGCCGACCGCGTCGGCACCCGTCCGTGCCCCCGCCCGTCGCCACAGGTGCGCGGCCAGCACGCTCACCCAGATCCACGGTGCCACCAGGAAGACCACCGCGATGGCGTACGGGTAGCCGCCCGCGGCGGCGCCGACGGCCAGCGCGGCCGCGAACGTCACCGGTACGGCGCACGCGTAGAGCCCGTGGAACCACGCCCAGCCCCGGCGCCCGGTGGCCGCGGAGTGCGCCGCGAGCACCACGATCGTCGCGACCAGCAGCACGGTGCTGACGCCGCGCGAGGCGTTCTGGACGGCTCCCTGCCAGGTGGCCGTCGCCATCGCGGGGGCGGCGCCGGGCGGGAAGCCGGCCGCCGGGTCCGCGGTGAGCGCGCCGCCGACGACGTACGCCGCGCCGAACAGCCCGAGCAGGCGTGGACCCCAGGTCGCGCCCCGACCCGGCCGCAGCACGCGCGCGGCCCCCACCGCGAACAGCATCGTGAGCGCCCCGACCAGCAGCATGTCGGCCCGGTGGACCCAGCCCAGGTCCCCGGCGGTGAGCGCGGTGAAGCGGTGGCGGGCCAGGTCGAACCCGTCGCGGGTCAACGCCTGGGCCAGCGCCACCGCCACGTACACCGGCCCGGCCACGACACCGCACGCCAGCAGCGCCCGCGTGGGCAGCACCCGATCCGTCATCCCGTGCCTCCGATCGACCGGCATTCCCTGCCCGCGATCGTGGCCGCTCCGACCGGGTCCGCGCGTCGGGCGGCGGAGGTATCCGCGCCGTCGTCGGCGGGACGTACGTGCTCCCCGGGACGTACGGGCCGCCGGCGCGCAGCCGGTCCTCCAGGACTCCGGCCCGAGCCCCCGCCGGGTCGTCGCGCGCTGGTCTTCCACCCCACGCAAGACGACCTTGACGGCCGCCGCCGGACGGGTCAGGCTCACCGCACAGGTTTTCGGACGGTTGTCCGCACAGCGGACACCTGGCAGTCGGGAGCTTCGATGGCGCAGCCGGCGGTCTCCGGTGAGCAGGGCGCACGTGACGGCGGGGGAGGGGCGGCCCGGGCACCGGCCGACGGCGGGGTGAGCCGGGCCGCGGTGATCGGCCTCGCCGTGCTGTGCGTGTCCTACATGCTCAACGCGATGGACCGGCAGGTCTTCTACCCGCTGGTGCCCCCGATCCGCGAGGAGTTCGGCTTCTCGCTCGACCAGGCCGGCCTGCTGGCCACCGGGTTCACCCTCGGCCTCGCGCTGACCGGCCTGCCGGCGGGCTACCTGCTCGACCGGATGTCGCGCCGCACGATCGTCGTGGTCAGCGTGCTGGTCTACTCGCTGGGCACCGTGGCCATCCCGCTCGCCTCCGGCTTCGTCGACATGGCGGTCTACCGGCTGCTCTCCGGCATCGGCGAGGGCGTGCAGGCCACCGCGATCTACGCGATCATCGGCGCCTACTTCTTCCACCGCAGGGCGCTGGCCGCCGGGTTCATCGGGCTGGCGTTCGGGCTGGGCGTGTTCCTCGGGCCGGTGGTCGGGCAGGCGCTGGTCGGGGCGAGCGGCACCTGGCGCACCCCCTTCTACGTCTTCGGCGCCGCCGGGCTGGTGATGGCCGCGGTGCTGCTGGTCGCCGTGCCGCGGTCGATGAGCGAAGCGGTCACCGGCCGCGCGGGCACCGCCGACACCGCCAGCTACGACCACGTGCCGGCCAGCCCCTACAACCGCAGCGCGCTCGGCCTGGGCATCACCTCCGCCGTCTCGGGACTGGTGTTCTACGGCTTCCTCGGGCTCTACCCGACGTTCCTGCGCGAGCAGCTGAGCTTCGGGCCCGGCGAGGCCGCGCTGGCCGCGTCGCTGGTCGGGTTCGGCGCGATGACCGCGCTGCCGGTGGGCTGGCTGGCCGACCGGGTCGACCAGCGGCTGCTGCTCGCCGTGGGGTTCGTCGGCTCCGCGGTGACCGCGCTGCTGGCCTACCAGGTGGCCGACGGCGTCGGCGCCCAGTACGTGCTCGCGTTCCTGATGGGCACCTTCGCCAGCGGCGTGCTGTTCACCAACTGCAGCACCGCGTTGCAGCGGGCGGTGCGCCCCGAGCACGTGGGGCGGGGCGCCGGGCTGTTCATCCTCAGCTACTACGTGGCCGCCGCGGTGTCCGGGCTGCTGTTCGCCCGGCTGGTGGCCGGCATGGGCTGGGCGGGCGCCGGGCTGGTGCAGCTCACCCTGCTGCCGGTCGTCGGGCTGCTGGCGCTGGCGCTGGTGGACCCGAAGCGGATGATCGTGCCGCCGCGGGTGCGCGCGCGGGGCTGAGCCGCGGCGCCGACCGGCCCGGCGGGGCGGCAGACTGATCGACATGGATCTGCAGCTGACGGGCAAGCGCGCGATCGTGACGGGCGGGAGCCGGGGGATCGGCTTCGCGGTGGCCGCCGCGCTGGCCGCGGAGGGCGCCGACGTGGCGCTGGTGGCGCGCGACGCGGGGGCGCTGGCGGAGGCCGCCGGGCGGCTGGCCGGTTCCGGGGGCCGCGTCCTCGCGCTGCCCGCCGACACCACCGACGACGCGTCGGTCCGGGCGATGGTCGACGCCGTGGTGGCCGATCTCGGCGGGGTGGACGTGCTGGTCAACGCGGCGGCGATGCCGGCGGGCACCATCAGCGGCGAGACCGCGGCCACGACCTCCGACGAGGTGATGCGCGAGCAGTTCGAGACCAAGGTCCTGGGCTACCTGCGCTGCGCGCGGGCCGTGGCGCCGCTGATGGTGGCGGCGGGCTGGGGGCGCATTGTCAACGTCAGCGGGCTCAACGCCCGCAGCTCCTCGTCGCTGGTCGGCTCGGTGCGCAACGTCGCCGTCGCGGCGATGACCGCCGCGCTGGCCGAGGAGCTGGGCCCGAAGGGCGTCAACGTGACCGTGGTGCACCCCGGGCTCACCGTCACCGAGCGCACCCCGGCGCTGGTGGCCGCCCGCGCCGAGCGCGAGGGCGTCGACCAGGCCGAGGCGCTGGCCCGGTTCGCGCGCAGCACCACGATCGGCCGGCTGGTCACCGCCGAGGAGGTCGCCGACGTGGTCGCGTTCCTGGCCTCGCCGCGCAGCGCGGCCGTCAACGGCGACGCGGTGGCGGTCGGCGGCGGGCAGCCCGGCGTGATCCACTACTGATCCCGCGGCGCGGCGCACCCTGGGGTGGCCCGCGCGTACGGGGGCCGATCATCCCGGGGTTTCTCCGGAATCCGTGCGGGGCCGGGGCTCCCTACGGTCTGTCACGACCGACGGGGGAGCACACCGACATGCTGTGGACCGAACGCACCACCACCGAGCTGGTCGCCGCGGCGCGCGCCGGCGACCAGCGCGCCTGGACCGAGATCATGGCGCGCTTCGGGGGCCTGGTGCGCAGCGTGGTCGGCTCGTTCCGGCTGCAGGACGCCGACACGGCCGACGCGGTCCAGAACACCTGGCTGCGCGCCGTCGAGCGGCTGGACACGGTCCGCGAGCCCGAGCGCCTGGGCGGCTGGCTGCGCACCACGGCGCGGCGCGAGTGCCTGGCCCTGCCGGCGCTCACCCGGCGCGAGGTACCCGACGAGATCCTGACCGACCAGATCGTCGAGTCCACGCCCGGTCCGGAGGCGGCCTTCCTCGACGACGAGGCGAGCCGGGCCGTGCGGGAGGCGGTCGACGCACTGAGCGGGCGGCGCCGGCGCCTGGTCGACGCCCTGTTCTACGAGCAGCACGGCGACTACTCGGTCGTCTCCCGGCTCACCGAGATGCCGGTCGGCAGCATCGGGCCCACCCGGGCCCGCGTCCTCGGCGCGCTGCGCACCACCCTGGAGCGCACCGGCTTCGGACCGGCCGGGGTCGAAGGAGGGGGCCCGCGCGTCGTCCCGGACCGACGCGGGCCCCGCCCGCGACCCGTGCCGCTGCGCCCCGTCCCCGCCGCGGTGCCGGCACCCGTCCCCGCCGCCGGGCGGCCGCTGCCGCTGGCCGTCGGCTAGTGCCCGCCGTGTCCCGCCCGACTCCCCGCCCGCTGCCGCCCGGTGCGGCCGCGGTGGTACCCCGGATCGTCGGCCCGGCCAGCTGGCCGGCCTGCGCGGCGCCCCCGCAGTTCCGGGTGGACGCCGCGGGCCTGCCGCTGTGGATGGTCGAGATGGCCACCTCCCGCGCGCTGATGGAGTCCATCGAGGACCGTTCGGGCGACAACTACTACTTCGGCGGCGAGGTCGAGGGCGTCTTCGGCACCGGCGACCGGTGGACCGTGCCCGACCAGGCCTGGCGGCGTCTGGGCGCCGCCGGCCTGCTGTACTACCGGCTGGTCGCCTACGACCAGGGCGGTATCGGCGGCTGTACGTTCTCGGTCGACGACCAGCACCTGGGCGAGCTGCCGCGGCTGATGGTCGCCGCCGCCGACGGCGGACCCCGCTGCGCCCGTCCGGCCGCGGCGCCGACCGCCCGTCCGAGGGGGTTGGCCGGTGACCGCCCGGCGTGAACCGCACACCCCCGCAGGGCGCTGGGTGGATCCGCCGTCCGCCACGGCGTTCTATGGTTCGGGGGACGACGACCCCCGCGCCCCGGTGCGCGACGCCGTCGCGAGCACCACCCCGTCCCCGTCGCCCGGCGCGCGCTCCCCGTGCCCGCGCCCGCGGCCGGGCCCGTCCCGCAGGAGCACATCGATGGCCGCGAAGATCCCACACCGCCGCGACGTCCCGCCGGCCCTGTCCCTCGACCACGTCACGACCGAGCGGGTCCCCGGCGGTCGGACGGCCGCCGCGGTCCGACCGGGTGACTTCCTGCTCAGCCGCGCGCACGGCTTCCGGCACTCGCTGATCCGGTTCGGCCAGGCCCGCCGCCTCGGCCGCGACCACCGCAGCTACCGGGAGTACACGCACGCGGCGCTGATCATCTCCGCGGAGGGCGACCTCGTCGAGGCCGTCGGCTCCGGCGTGCGCCACTCGACGCTGGCCGCCTACGTCGACGAGCAGTACACGATCGTGCACATCGACGCCTCCGCCGAGGACCGCCAGCAGATCGTCGACGTGGCGGTCGACATCCTCGCGCGCAAGGCCCGCTACAGCGCACTGTCCACCGTGAGCATCGCGCTGTGGGCGTTCCTGGGTTGGCGGATCACCTTCTTCATGGACGGCACCTACACGTGCTCGGGCCTGGTCGCCCGGTGCCTGCTGGCGGTCGGCGCGGTCTTCGACCAGGACGTCGTGAAGGTGACGCCGGCCCAGCTGGCCATCTCGTTCCGGGCCCCGACGCCGACGCGCGGGAAGGCCGGACCCCGCCGGGCGGTGGCGGGGCCCGTCGAGCCGGTGGTGCTGGCGGACGTGGAGCCACCGGCCGCGCCGGTCGGGGAGCCGGCGGTGGTGGGCGCCGACGGGGCGGGGGAGAAGCCGGTCAGGCCATGGCGGGGGGTCTGGCCGCGGCGGGACCGGGGCTGAGCGCCGCGTCCGGCGCCGCCGCGGGTCGCCGGGCGGGCGGCGGGGTGGCTCGCGCCGATGTCGTCGACCGCTGCCGCGGCGCCGTCGACGGGCGCGGCGCCGCGGGGGAGCGCTGCGCCGGAGCGGGCTCCGGCTCGTGGCCCGCCATCATCCGCCGGGCCAGCTCGACCCGGGAGCGGATGCCGAGCTTGCGGTAGATGTTGGACAGGTGGTACTCGATCGTCTTCGCCGACAGGAACAGCCGGGTCGCGGCCTCGGAGTTGGTGGCCCCGTCCGCGACGACGGTGGCCACCTGCAGCTCCTGCGGGGTGAGGCGCTCGGTGGCGCTGGGCGCGGCCTTGCGCGAGGTCATCCCGGTGGCCTGCAGCTCGGCCTCGGCGCGGCGGGCCCACGGTGCGGCGCCCAGCCGGGTGAAGGTGGCCAGCGCGGCGGCCAGGTGCGGGCGGGCGTCCACCCGGCGCTGCTGGCGGCGCAGGAACTCGCCGTAGCAGAGCTGGGTGCGGGCCTGCTCGAACGGCCGCCCCGCCGAGGTGTGCCAGCGCAGCGCCTCCTCGAAGGCCAGCGCGCCCTCCTCGTCGGAGGAGGCCAGCAGGGCCCGGCAGCGGGCGTCGACGGCCATCGCGTTCGGCGCCCCGGTGCGCTCGGCCTCGCGCGCCGCCGCGAGCGCCGCGGTCCGGGCCTGCTCGACGCGCCCGCAGCGGGCCAGCGCCTCGGTCAGGTCGCCGGCCCAGCTGAACAGCACCCGTTCGCCGATCCGGTGGGCCAGCGCGAACCCGCCGGCGACCTCGAGGTGCTCGGCGGCCTGCTCGGGGTTGCCCGCCCCGAGCTCCAGCAGCCCCAGCACCCGCGCGGCGTGCGCGGCGAAGATCCCCGAGTCGGACTGGCCGGTGCCCAGGCGGGCGGCCTGCTCGGCGTGCGCCCTGGCGGCGTCGGCGTCGCCGAGCGCGGCCTCGACGGTGGCCTGCACGATGAGGCCGTTGGGCAGCTCGGTGGCCCAGCCGGTCTCCTCGGCGAGCGCGACCGCGGCCTGGGCGTGGGCCAGCGCGCTGACCCACTCGCCGTCGCGCCAGCACTGCCAGGCCAGCCAGGACAGCTGGAACGGCAGCAGCCCGACGGCCTGGGCGTTGCGGGTGGCGCGCACCGCGCCCTCCAGCAGCGCCCGCGCCTGCGCGCCCTGCTCGATGCTGGCGTAGGCGCTGGAGGCCAGGACCGGGAGCTGGTCGATCGAGAGCGGGTCGGACGTGCGCAGGTGCGGTGCGCAGCGCTCCAGCAGCGCCCGCGCCGGGGCCGGGTCGTCGTTCATCGCGATGGTCACCGCGCGCACGACCAGCACCTGCAGCGCCTGCTCGTCGGGCAGGTGCCGCACCAGGTGCGCGGCGCGGGCGGCCATGTCGCCCGCGGCGCGCTGGTCGCCGAGCACGATGCTGACCACGGCGGCCTGGCTGAGCATCATCGCCGCCCACTCCGGCGCCCTGGCCCCGGTGCGCTCGGCGAGGTCGAGCAGTTGGTCGCGGGCCCGGGCGGGCTGCCCGCTCCACATCTGGATGCGGCACTGCAGGTGCTGGGCCGCGGTGAGCAGGTCCTCGTCCTCGGTCTCGGCGATGGCCGCCTCCAGCAGGGGGGCGACGACGTCGAGGGTGCCGGCGGCCTGCCCGGCGAACGCGGCCTCCAGGATGCGCCCGGCGCGGTCGGAGCCGGGCGGGCTGAGCCGGGCGGCCTTCTCGAACAGCACCGCCGCGGTGGTGTGGCTGTGGCGCGCGGCGGCGGTGCGGGCGGATTCGGCGAGCTGGGCGGCGACCGACTCGTCCGGGCCGGCGGTGGCCGCGGCCAGGTGGAACGCCCGGCGCTCGGCGGCACCGGGGGCGGAGCGCCCGGAGTACACCTCGACCAGGGTGCGGTGCGCGGAGCGCTTGGTGGCCGGCGACACCGAGTGGTAGACCGCGCTGCACACCAGCGGGTGGGTGAACGCCGTGGTGCCCGACTCCTGCAGCACCAGGCCGGTGTCCTCGGCGGGCTCCAGGTCGGTGCGGTCCAGGCCGCGCTGGGCCAGCGCCGCGTCGAGCATGTCGCCGGCCCGCCCGGCCACCGCGAGCAGCAGCAGCGCGTCGCGGGTGCGCGCGGGCAGCCCGACCAGCCGGCGGCCGTAGGCGCGCAGCAGCCGCGCCGAGAGCTGCAGCGGCTCGTCCAGGACGTCGGCGCTGTTGGCGGCGGTCATCTCCAGCAGGGCCAGCGGGTTGCCGGTGGCGGCCTCCCACGCCGCGACCGACAGCGTGCCGCGCTCGGCGGTCAGCTCGCGGGCCGAGGCCAGGTCCAGGCCCTCGACGCGGATCTGCTCGATCGGCTCCAGCCACTGCTCGACGACGGGCAGGACGTCGGCCTCCGACCGCGCGGTCATCACGACCGCGACGCGCTCGGCGTGCAGCCTGCGCAGCGCGAAGAACAGCGTCTCCAAGGAGGGCATGTCGAACAGGTGCACGTCGTCGACGGCCAGCAGCACGGGGCCGTGGTCGGCGGCCGCGGCCAGCGCGGCCAGCGTGGCCGGGCCCACGGCGAGCCGGTCGCCGTGCACCGCCGGGCCCAGGTTCAGCGCGCCCTCCAGCGCGGAGACCTGCGCATCGGCCAGCTGCGGGACCGTGGCCAGCAGCGGGCCGACCACCATCGACAGCGCCGCGAACGGGATCTCCCGCTCGGCCTCGTGCCCGGCCGCCCGGACCACGCGGAAGCCACCGGCCCGCTCGGCGACGTACTCCAGCAGGCAGGTCTTACCGATCCCGGGATCTCCGCGCAGCGCCACGACGCGTGGGTTGCCCGCTGCCGCGGCAGCCAGGACGTCGTCGAGCCGGCCGCACTCCCCGCCGCGGCCCACCAGCACGCGGGGAGGCTAGCACGGTCCGTGACGGGCGGGTCGCCCGTACGGGTGCGCGGATGTGAGCGCGCACACCTGGGCACGGCGACCCGGGTGAGTGCCCGGAGGCCTGTTCGGGTCGGATCACTTCGGGGTCGTCGCCGACCTGCGCTACTGACGGCTGAGGCCAGCGGCTCAGGCCAGCAGCGCCTGCGCCTCCCGCCACATCCGCGCCACGATCTCGCCCGCGGCCTCCGAGGTGGCCAGCGCGGCGCTCTGCCCGGACCAGAAGTTGACCGGGTCGAGCCCGGCGGGCTCCCCGGCCCGCCACCGCCCGACGAGGCGGCGCTGGTCGGGGTAGGGGGCGGTGGGTGGCGCGTCGGGTGCCGCCCACGCCCGCACGTACGGCGTCGGCGCGGCGCGGCCCAGCCGTCCCGAGTAGGCGCGGGTGGCCACGGTGTCCTCGGGCGCCAGGCCGTCCAGCGCCGCCGCCCAGGCCGGCGCCACGGCCGCCTCCGGGGTGCGCAGCAGGGCGGTGCCGACCTGCACCGCGCTCGCGCCCAGCGCCAGCGCCGCCGCGACCCCGCGCCCGTCGGCGATCCCGCCCGCCGCGACCACCGGCACCCGCAGCGCGTCGGCGAAGCGGGGCAGCAGCGCGAACAGCCCCACGGTGGTGGCCTCGGCGGCGGCCGGGTCGAAGGTGCCCCGGTGCCCTCCGGCCTCCATGCCCTGGGCGACGACCGCGTCCGCGCCGGCCTCCTGGGCGGCGAGCGCGTCGTCGAGGGTGGTGGCGCAGGCGAACCAGGCGATGCCGCGCTCGTGCAGCGCGCGGACGTAGTCGGGCCCGAACAGGCCCATGATCGAGGACACGACCGTCGGGCGCGCCTCCAGCATCGCCGCGCACTGCTCGGCGAACACGGGTCCGGGCGGCGCGGGCGGCCCGGGACGGCCGAAGCGGGACAGGAACTCCTCGGCCGCCGCGACGCGCTCCGGCTCGTCGACGGGCGGGTCGGGGATCCAGATGTTGAGCTGCAGCGGGCCGTCCGTGCCGGCCCGGTAGGCCGCGACCCATTCCGCGATGCGCCGCGGCGGGTCGAGCACGACCCCGTTGGCGCCCATGCCGCCCGCCTCGGCGACGGCCACGGCGAGGGCCGGCGGGCACGCGCCGGCCATCGGGGCCTCCAGGACGGGTGCGCGCAGTCCGTAGCGGCGGCAGAACTCGGCGGCGCGCTCGCGCGGGCTGGTCACCCCCCGATCATGGAGCGGTCAGCCGGCCTCGTCCAGGATCGCGTCGAGCCCGCGCAGCAGGGTGGCCCGGGCGACCTCGGGGTCGGCGAGGTAGCCGGCGACCATCGCGCCGTCGCGCAGCATCATCAGGTGCGCCGCGGCGCCGTCGGGGTCGGGGTGCCCGGCGGCGGCCAGGTCGGTGGCGAACAGGGCGCTGAGCCATCCGCGGTGCGCGGCGACCGCGCGGTGCACGGGGCTGTCGGGGTCGGCGAACTCGGCGGCGGCGTTGATGAACGAGCAGCCGCGGAAGCCGGGGGAGCAGAGGGTCTCGGTCATGGCGCCCACCGTGCGCCGCAGCCGGGCCGCGCCGGCCTCCTCGCCCGCCGCGTCGCGCACGGCGTCGTGCACGACGCCGAGGTAGGCGACCACGAGGTCGTCCTTGCCGGGGAAGTGCCGGTAGAAGGTGGCCCGGGTGACCCCGGCCTCCTCGACCACCCGGTCGACGCCGACGGCGCGGATGCCTTCGGCGTAGAACAGCGCCGACGCGGTGCGCAGCAGGCGTTCGCGGGCCTCGGACACCCGGCGCCCGGTGGTGGTGGACATGGGACCAGCGTAACAGGGAGAACGTTCGGTCTTGCGGATTCGGGCGTGTCGTGCCAGGCTCGGTGGCAGAAAGAGACCGAACGTTCTACCTATGGAGTCATCATGAAGGTCCTCTACACCGCCGCCGCCATGTCCACCGGCGACGCCCGCAACGGGCACGTCCGCTCGTCCGACGGCCTGATCGACCTCGACCTGACCACCCCGAAGGAGATGGGTGGCGCGGGCGGGGCCAGCAACCCCGAGCAGCTCTTCGCCGCCGGCTACGCGGCCTGCTTCCACTCCGCGCTCAAGGTCGTGGCCCGCCGGCGCAAGCTCGAGCTCACCGACTCCGCCGTCTCGGCCGAGGTGGGCATCGGCCCGAACGACGCCGGCGGGTTCGGCCTGACCGTGGCGCTGCACGCCGAGATCCCGGGCGTGGACCAGGCCACCGCCCAGGAGCTCGTCGAGGCCGCCCACCAGGTCTGCCCGTACTCCAACGCGACCCGCGGCAACATCGACGTCACGATCGACGCCGCCGTCGCCTGACCCACCGCGCGCGGACGCCGGTGTCGCGCCCGACCTACCCGAGCCTGCGCGGCCCACGACCGGCCATGATGATCCGGGCGGGCGGGACGGCAGTGCGGACGACGGGAGCACCGGTGGCGGAGTACCCCCTGGTCCTGGCCGGTGGCCGGGTCATCGACCCGGACAGTGGCCTGGACGCGGTCGCCGACGTGGCGATCGACGGCGACGTGGTCGTCGACATCGCCACCGGCCCGCTGGCCGGCGCCGAGCGGATCGACGTCTCCGGGCTGGTGGTCTGCCCCGGGTTCGTCGACCTGCACAGCCACGGCCAGGCGATCCCCGAGCAGCGGCTGCAGGCCCTCGACGGCGTCACCACCGCCCTCGAACTGGAGGCCGGCACGCTGCCGGTGGCCGCCGCGTACGCCGCGGCCGCCGCGCAGGGCCGGCCGATCAACTACGGCTACGCCACGTCCTGGGCGCTGGCCCGGATGGTCGAGCTGGCCGGGGTGCCGGTCGGCGGGGGAACGGCCAGCGTGCTGCGCAACCTGGGCGACCCCCGCTGGCAGGCGCCGGCCTCGCCGGCCCAGCGCGCCGCCGTGCTCGCCCGGCTGCGCGCCGACCTGGAGGCCGGGGCGCTGGGGATCGGCGTGCTGGCCGGCTACGCGCCCGGCACCGACCCCGGCGAGTACCTGGCCGTGGCCGCGCTGGCCGCCGAGGCCGCCACACCCACCTTCACCCACGCCCGTCCGCTGGTGGAGGTCGACCCGACGCTGCCGGTCGACGGGGCCGAGGAGATCGTGCGCGCGGCCGGCGAGACCGGCGCGGCCATGCACTACTGCCACGTCAACAGCACGTCCACCCGCCACGTCGACCGGGTGCTGGGCCTCGTGGAGCGGGTGCGTGCCCAGGGCTCGACGGTGACCACCGAGGCCTATCCCTACGGCGCCGGGTCGACCGCGATCGGCGCGGCCTTCCTGGCCCCGGACCGCCTCGCCGCCCAGGGCCTGCGCCCCGACTCGCTCACCTACGTCCGCACCGGCGAGCGGATCGCCGACGCCCGCGAGCTCGACCGGCTGCGCGCCGACGACCCGGGCGGCCTGGTGCTCGTGCACTTCCTCGACGAGGACGAGCCGGCCGACGTGGCGTTCCTGCGCCGCGCGCTGCTGTTCGAGGGCGCCAGCGTCGCCAGCGACGCCATGCCGCTGACCTGGACCGGCCCGGCCCCCGACCCGCTGGCCTGGCCGCTGCCGCCCGGGGCGGTCGGGCACCCGCGCGGCGCCGGCACGTTCAGCAGGGCGCTGCGGATGCTCACCGACGCCGGGCTCGGCCTGCCCGAGGCCATCGCGCGCTGCACGGCGGTGCCCGCGCGCGTACTGCGCCCGGCCGTGCCCGCGATGGCCGGCAAGGGCCGCATCGGCGCCGGCAGCGACGCCGACGTCGTGGTCCTCGACCCGGAGCGGCTCGCCGACCGCGCCACCTACGCCCGCGGGACGCTGCCCTCGGAGGGGATCGTGCACGTGCTGGTCAACGGCACGGCCGTCGTGCGCGACGGGCGACTCGTGCTCGACGCGCTGCCCGGCCGAGCGGTCCGGCGATGATCCGTCCCCACTTTTGCGGAAAACCTGACCGTCCGGTTAGCGGCGGGGAGGGTGATCGCGAGGTGACGGGTGTCCGGATCCCGCCGGGACGCGAGGTCGCCGGCCGGACGCGCACCCGAGGAGCCCGCGATGTCGATGCAGACCATCGGTGACGACCTGGTCCCGCCGTCGTGGCGCCCGGGCGCGGTGGCCGCCCTGGTGGCCGAGCTGCGGGCGCGCCTGCGCTCCGTGCGCTGGCAGCTGATGGACGCGGTCGGCACCGACGTCGAGAAGACCATGCTGCGCTTCGAGCTCGACCAGTTGGAGCACGCGCTGGGCAGCGACAGCCCGGCCGCGGGCACCGCGTTCGGCTGGCGCCGCGTGCGCGAGCTGGTCCGCGACCGGGTGCCGGCCGCGGCCCCGATCACCGGCCTGGTGCACGAGCTGTTCGGCTGACCCGCGCCCCCACCGCTCGCGGCATTCGTCGGCGGCGTGAGGCCGGTCGGTGTGCGTGGGGCCGCCGGCCGGGTCAGCCGCGCTGCCGCACGATCACGAGAGCGGTTGCGCCGACCGCGATGACCAGCGCCCCGGCGGCGGCCAGGGTCACCGCATCCGGGGCCGCGAGCGGCTGGCCGCGCAGGGCCTGCCAGGTCAGCAGGGCCAGCAGGGCGAGGTAGGTGCCGCCGGCCAGGCGGACCAGGGGGCGCCGGGCGGGCCCGGCCAGCCGCCGCTCGGGCAGCGCGATCAGTAGCGCGGCCAGCAGCGGCAGCACCTGCACCGCGTGCATCCCGACGAAGTGCGCGACCCGCAGGTCGCCGCCGGTGGTGCTCCAGCCGAACAGCGGCAGGCCCGGACCGCCGTCGGCCACCGCGACGGCGTGCCCGCCGTTGACCGACATCACGACGCCCACCAGCATCCCGAGCAGCGCGACCACCAGGCCGAGGCGGATCGAGGCGGTCAGCGCCGGGTCGAGCCGGGGCCGGCCCAGCACCCCGATGGCCAGCCACACGGTGGCCAGCCAGATGAACGCCACGGTCATCCCCATGACCGAGAACAGCGTGGCGTCGAGGTCGGTGTCGGAGTTGAAGTGGCTGCGCACGCCGCGCACCGCCTGCCCGAAGATGATCACCAGTTCCACCGCGGCGCCCGCCGCGACGGCCCACCCGAGCACCGCGCCGGTCCGGCGCCCGCCGTCGACCAGCGAGAGCATCCAGGACAGCGCGAGCCCGTAGAGGCCGAAGGACAGCGCGAACTTCAGCGGCTTCGCCCACAGCGGGGCGCCGAGCAGCACGCGGTCGTCGACCACGAGCCCCGTGGTGGCCACGACGGCGAGCACCGCCGAGAACACGGCGAGCCAGAACAGGCCCGGGTGCCCGTGGCGGGCCCCGGCGAGGACGGAGGCGCCCGAGGGCGCACGATGGGCGGGCCCGGCGGTGAGCTGCGACATGCCGACGAGCATGGGACCGGCGATGATCGTCCCCCAGCGGGTCAGCCCCTGGCCGGGGGTAGGGATCCCCCTACTCCGGGTTCGCCGTCACGTCCCCGTCCCCGCCGCGCGGCCGACCCGCGGGACGCCGCGCCCCGGCCGCTCACCGCCAGGGGCGTACCCGGTAGACCCCCGCGTCGGCGGCGACCCCGAGCCGGGCGATCGTGCGGATCGGGGAGAACCCGGCGGCCTCCTGCGCCCGCTGCGCCTCCCGCCGGGCCGCGGCGAACGCCGCGTCGTCCGCCCATTCGACCACCGTGAGCAGGGGGGTGGAGCCGTCGCCCGGCTGCCCTTCCAGCAGCAGGTTCTGCCCGCAGCCGGGCAGCCCGCCCAGCATGTCGTGGGTGACGCGCAGGCCGTCGAGGAACTCGTCGACCGCGGCGTCGGGCACCTCGAACCGGGCGATGCGCAAGACCGCGCCGATCTCGTTCACCGCGCCACCAGCCGGTGCCGGGCCACCCACGCGTCGATCGCGGCGGCGATCTCCGCGGGCCGGTCCTCCGGCGCGACGTGCCCGGCGACCCCGCCGTCGACGACGTCGAGGCCGGCGATGTTGGCCCGGCACCACTCGACGGCCCGCGGGCCGACCATCAGCGTGGGGTGCCCGGAGAAGGTGAGCAGCAGCTTGGGCACGTCGGGGCTGGTGGCCAGCCACTTGTCGTAGGCCTCGACCCGGGCGTGCACGTCGGGCGGGTCGCCGTCCACCGGCATCGACCGGGCCCAGGCCAGCAGTGGCCGGCGGCTGCGCGGTGTGGGGTAGGGCTCGGCGTAGACGGCGAGGTCCGCTGCGCTCAGCTCGGTGATCGTGGTGCGGGGCAGCGCGACGGTGATGAACTCGTTGTCCTCCAGCACCATCCGCTCGCCGGTGCCCGGCTCGCGCAGCGCCTGGAACCGCGCGCGTCCGCCCTCGGGCAGGTCGGACCAGCTCATCGGGCGCAGCACGGTCTCGAAGAACGCGACCCCGCTGACCCGCCCGGGGAGCCGGGCGGCGCGGTCGAGGGCCAGCGCGCCGCCCCAGTCGTGCCCGACCAGCACCGCCCGGTCGATCCCGAGCGCGTCGAACCACGCGTCGAGGTAGCGCGCGTGGTCGTCGAAGCGGTAGCCGGAGTCGGGCTTGCCCGAGCGGCCCATGCCGATCAGGTCGGGGGCCAGCAGCCGGGCCGGTGGGTCGTCGGGCAGGCGGTCGGCCAGGTCGTCGAGGACCCGGCGCCACACGTGGGACGAGCCGGGGTTGCCGTGCAGGAAGACGATCGGGGACCCGGAGCCCCGGTCGGTGTAGGAGATCGTCGAGTCGAGCACGTCGACGGCGTGGGTGGAGCCGGGCATCGCGGCCTCCGGTAGATTGGACAGGTGCCTGACGACAACGACCGTAGCACAGAAAGACAGGCTCCTGTCGATATCCCGGACGCCCTGGGTCTGCTGCTGCGCCTGCTGCACCAGCACTGGGGCGAGGACGTCGGCGAGGCGCTGCGCGAGGCCGGCCTCGACGGCATCCGCGCCCCGCACGCCAACGTCTTCCCGTTCGTGCCGCCCGGCGGCATCGCGGTCAGCGAGCTGGCCCGGGCGGCGAACATGCGCAAGCAGTCCATGGCCGAGGCCGTCGACCAGCTCGAACGCGCCGGTTACGTCGAGCGCCGCCCCGACCCGCACGACCGCAGGGCGCGGCTGGTCTCGCTGACCGAGCGGGGGGAGGCGGTGCGCTCGGTCGCCGTCGCCGCCGGGCACCGCGTCGAGCAGCGCTGGACCGAGCTGACCGGCCCGGCCGAGATCGCCGCGCTGCGCACCACCCTGCAGCGCCTGCTGTCCCGGCTCCGGGCCCGCCAGGACTGATGCCCGCCCGGCCCGGGCGTCCCGTCAGGCCGGGACCAGGGTGGGCAGCAGGTGGGCGCGGGAGACCGCGGTCGGCTGGCCCGAGGGCCGCTTGGTGACGAACGCGTGGCGCAGCTCGTCGAAGCCGTTGCGGTTCTCGAAGATGTCCAGGCTCATCGCGGCCAGCTCGTGGTGGCGGTAGGCGGCCAGCGGGCGGTGGCGCTCGTCGGCCTCACGGCGCCGGACCTTGTCGGCGAGCAGCCGGACCCGGTCGCTGCCGCAGGCCAGCTCGACGGCCCGGTGCAGCGCCGCGGCCGCGAACTCGGTGCACGTGCCCGGCAGCACCTCGTCGACCAGTCCGATCCCCACGGCCTCCGCCGGGCCGACCGGCAGGCACTGCTCGGTGAGGCGGGTGGCGACCGCGGCGCCCACCCGGCGCGGCAGCGTGTAGGTCCAGTACTCCGAGCCGTAGAGCCCCATGCTCTTGTAGTGCGGGTTGAGCACCACCGACTCGCGGGCCAGCACGAGGTCGGCGCCCAGGGCGAGCATCACCCCGCCGGCCCCGGCGTTGCCGCTGATCGCCGCGACCACGAGCTGGCGGGTGCAGTCCAGGACCGCGGCGCAGGCGTCGTCGATGGCGTTGATGTTGCGCCAGGCCTCCGGGGCGGGGCGCGAGCTCGCCTCGATCGTGTTGAGGTGGATGCCGTTGGAGAAGAAGCCGCCACCCTGCACCAGCAGCACCTCGGTGTCCTGGCCGGCCGCGTAGCGCAGGGCGGCGGTCAGGCGCTCGCACTGGGCCGTGGACATGGCGCCGTTGTGGAAGTCGAAGCTCACCACCCCGACCGGGCCGACGCGGTCGTAGCCGATCTCGCGGTAGCCCGACCAGCTCGACTGGCCGGGCCGGCCGGGGAACGGCTCGTGGCGGCGCGGCAGCTGCGCGACCCGGGCTCCGAGCGCCACCGAGGCCGGCAGCTTCACCCGTGTCCCGTTGCCCGCGCCGCGCACCCGGACGTGCCCGATCCACAGCGCGCCGTCGCCGGTGTGCACGAGCACGGCGCCGTTCTGGCACAGCGAGATCTCGCCCGGACGCGCCCGCGGCGCGGCGCCGTAGTACGGGTCGGGGTGGGCGTCGTACACCGAGACGTCCAGGCCCGCCAGCGTGGTGCGCACGCCGGGGAAGCCGTCGGCGGCCCGGATGCGGCGCAGGATCTCGGCGGTGGGCTCGTCCCAGGAGAACGCCCGGTCGGCCTGGGTCATCAGCGGGCGGGCCCGACCGCGCACGGACCCGGGGCTGTGGTCGGCCAGCGGCAGCGGGACGAACAGCGGGTCGGACGCCTTCTCGACGACCTCGCGGGCGAGCGAGGCCGCGGCGTCGGTGACCGCGCCGCCGTAGAGGGTGCTCTTGCGGGGCGGGTCGGCGGTGTCGACCCGGAACGTCCGGGTGCCCCAGACCGGCCCGCCGTCCATCTCGTCGATCGCCGAGAGCGCGGTGACGCCCCACTCGCCCACGCCGTCGGTGATGGCCCAGTCCAGCGAGGACGGGCCCCGGTCGCCGATCGGGCCGGGGTGGATGATCACCGTCGGGTGCTGGCGCCACACGTCGTCGGGCACGCGCTCCTTGAGGAACGGGCACAGCACCAGCTCGGGGCGGGTGCGGGCGACGGCGTCGCGGACGGCGTCGTCGGAGTCGGCGGTCTGCACGACCACGTGGTGGCCGTTGCGGCGCAGCTCGGTCCAGACCCGCTGGCTGAGACCGTTGAAGGCCGAGCAGAGCAGCAGGATGCGCACGGTTCTCCGATCCGGCCGGGGCCCGGCGAACCAGGTTCACCCCGCCCCGATCCCCGTCGCTGTCGCCGGGCCTGTGGGGGGCGGCTCGACGTGGGGAGCAGCAGACACTGGTCGGATCGTCGCACGCGCTCCGTCCGTTATCGCCGGACGCGCAATCCGTTCGTCCCAGTCCCGCTGCTCTTCCTCGGTGACGGTCGCACTACGCTCCGTGCGCGGGCAGGCCGAGGTGCTCCCGCAGCGTGGTGCCCTCGTACTCGGTGCGGAACACCCCGCGCTCCTGCAGCAGCGGGACGACGGTGTCGGCGAACTCGTCGAGCCCGCCGGGGGTGATGTGCGGGACGAGGATGAACCCGTCGCTGGCGCCGGCCTGCACGAACTCGTCGAGCGCCGTCGCCACCGCGGACGGCGTCCCGATGAACGACTGCCGCCCGGTCACCTGGATGATCAGCTCGCGGATCGACAGGTTCTTCGCCTCGGCCAGCTCCCGCCACTGCCTCGCCGTGGCGATCGGGTCGCGGTACATGCGCACGCTGGCCCGGCCGCGGGCGATGTGGCTGTCGCCGACGTGGGGGTCCTCGGCCGGCAGCGGGCCGTCCGGGTCGTGGGACGACAGGTCGCGGTTCCACAGCTGTTCCAGGAACTTGATCGCGGTCTGCCCGCTGACCTGCTGGTGGCGGATGAGGTCGGCCTTCTCCTGGGCGTCGGCGTCGGTGTCGCCGAGCACGAAGGTGGCCGCCGGGAGGATCTTGAGCGAGTCCGGGGTGCGGCCGTGGCGGGCCAGCCTGCCCTTGACGTCGGCGTAGAACTCCCGGCCGGCCTCCAGGGTGCCGTGCCGGGTGAAGATGGCGTCGGCGCTGGCCGCGGCGAACTCGCGGCCCTCGTCGGAGTCGCCGGCCTGGAAGATCACCGGGCGGCCCTGCGGGCTGCGCGGCACCGCGAAGCGGCCCTCGATGTCGAACTGGGTGGAGTGCACGGCGAAGCGGCCGGCGTCGGGGACGCGCAGGAACCGCCCGGACTCCTGGTCGGCGACGATCTCGTCGCCCGACCACGAGTCGAACAGCACGCCGGTCGCGGCCAGGAACTCCCGGGCCCGCACGTAGCGCTGGTCCTGGGGCAGGAAGCCGCCGCGGCGGAAGTTCTCCCCGGTGAACTCGTCCCACGAGGTCACCACGTTCCACGCCGCGCGCCCGCCGGAGAGGTGGTCGAGCGTGGCGAACTGCCGGGCCACCTCGTAGGGCTCGTTGAACGTCGAGTTGATCGTGCCGGCCAGCCCGAGCCGGTCGGTCACCGCGGCCAGCGCGGCGAGCACGGTGAACGTGTCCGGTCGCCCGACGACGTCCAGGTCGTAGATCAGGCCGTTCTGCTCGCGCAGGCGCAGGCCCTCGGCCAGGAACAGGAAGTCGAACTTGGCCCGCTCCGCGGTCCGGGCCAGGTGCACGAAGGAGGAGAAGTCGATGTGGCTGCCGGCGGCCGGGTCGCTCCACACGGTGGTGTTGTTGACCCCGGGGAAGTGCGCGGCCAGGTGGATCTGCTTGCGCGGGCTGGTCATGTCGGTCCCCTCAGGCGGTCGCGTAGCGGTTGGCCGGGCGGGCGAGTCCGAACCGCTCGCGCAGCGTCGACTCCTGGTACGCCGTGCGGAACGCGCCGCGGCGCTGCAGCTCGGGCACCAGCGCGCGGGTGATCAGCGGCAGGTCGTGGGCGTTGCCGGCGGGGCGCAGCCGCACCCCGGCCAGCCCGGCCGCGTGCCAGTCCTGCACCAGGTCGGCGAGCCCGGCGGGGGTCCCGGTGAACACGAGCGCGTCGGTGCGCAGCTCGGCGCCGGCGAGCTCGTCGAGGCGGGCCTTGCGCGCGGCCGCGGCGTCGGCGTCGTCGTCGAGGAAGACCAGGACGTCGCCGAGCACGGGCAGCGGCTCGTCGGCCCGGCCGCCCGCGGCCTGCTCGGCGCGGATCTCGGCGAGGATCGCGGCCAGGTGGTCGCCGTCCTGCGGGGTGACGAAGCCGAGGTCGGTGGAGCGCGCCACGAGCCGGTAGGGCACGGTCTGGTGGGCCAGCGCGGTGACCAGCGGCTGGCCCTGCGGCGGGCGCGGGGTGATCGAGGGCCCGCGCACCGAGAAGTGCTCGCCGACGAAGTCGATGTAGTGCAGCTTGGCGCGGTCGACGAAGCGGCCGGTGGCCGCGTCGCGGATCTCGGCGTCGTCCTCCCAGCTGTCCCACAGCCTGCGCACGACCTCGACGTAGTCCCCGGCCTCGGCGAACAGCTCGGTGAGGCCGGTGTCGTCCCGGCCGGTGGGGTCGACGCGGGCGGCGTCGCGGCGGCCGAACAGCGCGGCCTCGTCGGGCCGCGCGGACACCCGCACCCGCACCCCGGCGCGCCCGGTGCTGACGTAGTCGAGCGTGGCGATCGCCTTGGAGGCGTGGAACGGCTCGGTGTGGGTGACCTGCACGGTCGGCACGATGCCGATGTGGCTGGTCAGCGGGGCGACCCTGGCCGCGACCAGCACCGAGTCCAGCCGGCCGCGGACCTGGTCGGTGCGGTCGTCGGGGCGGAACGGGTGGTCGGACTGCAGGGCCATCGCGTCCTCGAAGGTGACCAGGTCGAGCAGGCCCCGCTCGGCCTCCTGCACCAGCTCGGTCCAGTACTTCGCGGACAGCAGCTCGGCGGGCCGGGCGCCCGGTTCGCGCCAGGACGCCGGGTGCCAGCCGGTGCCGTCCAGGGCGAGGGCCAGGTGGGGGGTGGGGTCGGGGCTCGGCATGCTGACGCTCCTGGTCGGCCGGTGGCGGGTGGCGGCGTGCGGGGGCGCGTGCTCGACGGGGCCCGTGGCGGACGCACGGGTCCGCACGGCGACCGGGCGAGGCGGCCCGGGGTCAGCGGCGACAGTGCCCGGGGGGCGAGCCGAAGCCGTCCAGCCAGCGCCGGCCCACGAGCACGCGGGCGTGCAGGGCGCGGCGACGACCAGGCATCTCGAACCTCTCCGGTGGACCAGCCCGTCCACAGTAACCAGCGCCCGCGGCGGGCAGCCACGGTCGCGCGCGGAATCGGTGCCGTGAAGCACGGCACAGCGACCAGCGGAATATCCGGGAATGCCCCGCGGAGTCGGGGTGTCGCAGTGGGGGACCGGACGCAGGGCGATCGCGGAGGTGCGCGCGGATGACTCGGATGACGGCGACCGAGACCCGGCTGGCGCGGGACTGGCTGGACTGGCACGAGCGGCGCGAGGAGGAGCTGCGCGCCCCGCACGGCTGGCTCAGCCTGACCGCGCTGCACTGGCTCGGCCCGGACGCGGCCGCCTTCCCCGACGTGCCGGGGCGCTGGCGCGCCACCGGCGACGGCGGTGTCGAGCTGACCGCCGACGGCGAGGTGTCGGTGGACGGCGAGCCGGTCCGCGGCACGGTGCGTCTGGAGCCGGTCGACGGCCTGCCCGGCGTGCTGGTGGCGGCGGGGGAGCGGCGCATCGAGGTCGTGCGCCGCACCGACGGGTACGCGCTGCGCGTGCGCGACCCGCAGGCCCCCACCCGCACCACCTTCGACGGCGTGCCGGCCTTCCCGGTCGACGCCGCGTGGGTCGTCGAGGGGCGGTTCGAGCCCTACCCCGAGCCGCGGCGGATCACCGTCGGGGCGGTGGTGGACGGGCTGTCGCACTTCCCGACCGCGCTCGGCGTGGTGCGCTTCGCCGTGGGCGGCGCCGAGCAGGAGCTGCTCGCTCTGACCGGCAAGGGCGCCGGCCTGCGGCTGCACTTCCGCGACGCCACCTCCGGCACGAGCACCTACGGCGGCGGGCGCACGCTGGTCGTCGACGAGCCCGACGCGCGGGGCCGGGTGCGCATCGACTTCAACCGCACCGTCAACCTGCCCTGCGCGTTCACCGCCTACGCGACCTGCCCGCTGCCGCCGGCGGAGAACCGGCTCACGGTCGCCCTCGAAGCGGGCGAGTGCCTCCCCGCCTGACCGCCGCCGCCGTCGAGAACGAACTTACGGTGATCGTTCGGGCTTGTTGATCACGACAGCTTCGTTCTCGACGGGAGTGCCCGGGGTGGGCGCAGCGTGCCCCGGGTCGCCACCGCGACGGCCAGCGCGGTCGTCACCGGCACCGAGACCACCAGTCCGATGCTGCCGACCAGCGTGCGCACCACCTCCGTGGCGATGACCTGCGTGGTCAGGGTGTCGCCCAGGCCCCGCTCCGCCACCGAGAACAGCAGCAGCAGCGGCAGCGCGGTGCCCGCGTAGGCCAGCACCAGCGTGTTGACCGCGGAGGCGAGGTGGTCGCGGCCGATGCGCATCGCCGAGCGGAACAGCGCCGCCGCGGGCAGCCGCGGGTCGGCCGCGCGCAGCTCCCAGACCGCGGTCGTCTGGGTGACCGTGACGTCGTCGAGGGCGCCGAGGGCGCCGATCACCAGCCCGGCCAGCACCAGCCCGCGCCCGTCCACCTCGGTGCCCAGGGTGGCCGCCAGGCTCGCGGTGTCCTCGTCGACGCCGGTCAGGTGGGCGAGCTCGGCGAAGGTGATGCCCAGCAGCGCGATCAGCACCAGCCCCACGAGCGTGCCGAGCACCGCCGTTGACGTGCGCGCGGACATCCCATGGGTGAGGTAGAGCGCCCCGAACATGATCGCGCAGCAGCCGACCACCGCGACCAGCAGTGCGTTGCGCCCGGCCAGCACCGCGGGCAGCACGAACCCGACCAGCACGACGACGGTCAGTCCCAGCCCGGCCAGCGCGGCCAGCCCGCGCATCCGGCCCAGCGCGACCACGGCCACCACGAACACCGCGGCCAGCGCCAGCAGCGGCACCTCCCGCTGCAGGTCGACCACGACGTAGGCGGCCGGGTCGGCGGGGTCGCCGCCGGCCGCGGTGAGCACCACGTCGTCGCCCGCCCCGAACGGCGCCCGCCCGCCCGGCGCCGAGATCAGCACCTCGATCGTGCGTCCGGCCAGCGGCCCCTCGGCCAGCTGCACGCCCAGCGCCAGGCAGCCCGGCGGGCCGGCGTCCGGACCGGCCTCCTCGTCGCAGGCCCGCTCGGCGGCGGCGCTGACGTGCCCGTCGATCCGGGGACCCGCGGACTCGGCGTCGACGGCGGGGGCGGCGGCCGGGTACAGCAGCACCAGCCCGACCAGCGTGGCCAGCACGCACGGCGTCAGCAGCACCCACAGCAGCGTGCGCACCCGCCGGTCGGCCCGCGGCGGCGGGCCGTGGCCGTGGCCGTGCTGGTGGCCGTGCTGCTGGCCGGGCGGAGAGGGGGGCTCGTGCCGGTGCCCGGGCTCCGCGGCGCGGCGGTGGCGCGCGCCGGACGAACGGGACGATCTGTCGCGGGGGAGCACGCGGGCAATTGTGGCCGCCGGTGTGGCGTCGGTCGGCGCAGAGGGCGGATCGCGGGTCGGGCGGGTTACCGTCCGCTGACGACCATGGCTGGAGGGCACCGTTGGCCGACATCATGCGCCGCCCCGACGACGACGTCCTGGACACCACGTCGATGGGCCGCTTCGTCCGCTGGCTCGACGCCGAGCGGGGCCTGCGCTTCGACGACTACGACGCCCTCTGGCGCTGGTCGGTCGACGACGTGGAGGGCTTCTGGGCCGCCGTGTGGGACCACTACGGCGTGCGCGGCACCTACGACGCCGTGCTCGGCTCCCGGGAGATGCCCGGCGCGCAGTGGTTCCCCGGCGCCCGGCTCAACTACGCCGAGCACATGTTCGGCCTGCCCGAGGACGCCGACCGCGTCGCCGTGATGGCCCGCTCGCAGACCCGCGACCCGTTCGAGCTGACCTTCGGGGAGCTGGCCGAGCAGGTCGCCAGGGCTCGGGCCGGTCTGCGCGCGCTCGGCGTGGGCCGCGGCGACCGGGTGGTCGGCTACCTGCCCAACATCCCCGAGGCGCTGGTCGCGTTCCTGGCCTGCGCCTCGCTCGGCGCCGTCTGGGCGTCCTGCGCCCCGGAGTTCGGCGCCCGCAGCGTCGTCGACCGGTTCGCCCAGATCGAGCCCACCGTGCTGCTGGCGGTCAGCGGGTACGCCTACGGCGCCAAGAGCATCGACAAGTCCGACGACGTCGCCACGATCCGGGCCGGGCTGCCCACCGTGCGCCGGGTCGTCGACGTGCCCTACGGCGAGCGGGCGCTGCCCGACGCGCTGGGCTGGGCCGAGCTGCTCGCCGACCACGAGCCGCTCGCGTTCGAGCCGGTGCCCTTCGACCACCCGCTCTACGTGCTCTTCTCCTCCGGCACCACGGGCCTGCCCAAGGCCATCGTGCACGGCCACGGCGGCATCCTGCTCGAGCACCTCAAGAGCGCGGCCCTGCAGCTGGACCTCGGCCCGGGCGACACGTTCCTCTGGTTCACCACCACCGCGTGGACGATGTGGAACATCCTGGTCTCCGGGCTGCTGCGGCGCGCGGCGGTCGTCGTCGTGGACGGCAACTTCCTGCACCCGGACCTGCTGGCGCAATGGCGGACCGCGGCCGAGACCGGGGCCACGCTGATGGGCACCAGCCCGGCCTACCTGATGGCCTGCCGCAAGGCCGGCGTCGACCCGACCGCGGAGCTGGACCTGTCGCGGCTGCGGATGCTGGGCGTCACCGGCTCGCCGCTGCCGCCGGAGGGCTTCGACTGGGTCGACGGGCTCTTCGGGCGCCGGGTCCTGGTCAACTCGATGAGCGGGGGCACCGACGTGTGCTCCGGGTTCGTCGCGGGCAACGTCTGGCTGCCGGTCTACCGCGGCGAGCTGTCCGGGCCGTGCCTCGGCGTCGACGTCACCGCGTTCGACGCCGACGGGAACGAGGTCGTCGGGCAGTTGGGCGAGCTGGTGATCCGCCAGCCGATGCCGTCGATGCCGGTGCGGTTCTGGAACGACCCCGGCGACCAGCGGTACCGGTCGTCGTACTTCGAGACCTACCCCGGTGTCTGGCGCCACGGCGACTGGGTGACCATGTCCGAGCGGCGCAGCTTCGTCATCTCCGGGCGGTCCGACGCCACCCTCAACCGCGGCGGCGTGCGGCTGGGCACCGCGGAGTTCTACTCGGTCGTCGAGGACGTCCCCGAGGTGGCCGACAGCCTCGTCGTGCACCTGGAGGACGCCGCGGGCGGCGGCCCCGGGCGGCTGCTGCTGTTCGTGGCCCTGCGCGACGGCGCCGACCTCGACGACGCGCTGCGCGCCCGCATCGCCGGGGCGTTGCGCCGCGAGCTGTCGCCGCGCCACGTGCCCGACGAGATCGTGGTCGTGCCGGCGGTGCCGCGCACGCTGACCGGGAAGAAACTGGAGACCCCGATCAAGCGCATCCTGCGCGGCACCCCGCCGGCCGAGGTGATCAGCCCGGACGCGGTCAGCGACTTCGCCGCGGTGACCGCCTTCGCCCGCCTCGCCGACCGCTGAGGGAGAGGCATAGGGTCGCAGTTGCAGAGTTTCATAAGCGTTCACGAGTCATGGGATGCATCGGTCGTGACGGAGCGGTGTCCCGGTGGCGGCAGCACGTCGAGGAGGCCGACATGCACGCGCGGGTCAACATCATTTTCGGGGACCGGGACCGGGTCGAGGACGGTGTCGCCCGCCTGGAGGACGTCGACCGGACCGCGGTGGAGGTGGCGGCGGGCAACCGCGGCCTGGTCACCATGGTCGACCGGGCGGCCGGGGTGATCGTGGCGGTGTCCTACTGGGACGAGCCGACGCACTCCTCGGACGCCGCCCTGACCAGGGCCCGGGACTCCGCGGCCGCGGCGGCGGGCGGCGACCTGGTGGTGGAGGGCTACGAGGTCGCGTTCCGCGAGGGCGCCCCGGTCGCCGACCCGGGTGCCGCGGTGCGGCTGGCCCGGATGCGGGTCGACCCGTCCCAGGTGGATGCGGCGCTGGCGTTCCTGCGCGAGGCGCTGCCGCGGCTGCGCTCCCGCGCCGGGTTCGCCGGCGCCGAGGTGCTGGTCGACCGGGGCGTGGGCGCCGGGCTGCTGGTCACCGTCTGGGCCACCGACGACGACGCCGAGGGCGCCGCCGCGGTGCTGGAGCGCCTGCGCGACGACGCGGCGCGGCGGGCCGGGGCGGTGTTCCCGGGGACCGAGGCGTACACCCTGGTCCGGGCCCGGGTGCCGGCCGCCGCCGGCTGATCGGGCGGGCCCCGCGCGGGTCCGTGTCTTCAACGATTGCTAAAGTCTGCAATTGGTAGAACTTGCAATCGTTGGTGTGCGTGCGATGGGACGGGGTGGCGGTGGCGCGGGGACCGGGAGGCTGGCGTGAGCAGGCCGCTGTACCAGGCGAAGGCGGAGCTCTTCAAGACCCTGGGCCACCCGGTGCGCATCCGCGTGCTGGAGCTGCTCAGCGTGCGCGAGCACGCGGTCTCGGGGCTGCTCGCCGAGATCGGGGTCGAGCCGGCGAGCCTGTCGCAGCAGTTGGCGGTGCTGCGCCGGGCCGGCCTGGTGGCCACCCGCAAGGAGGGGTCGGCGGTGCACTACTCGCTGACCAGCCCACAGGTCTCCGAGCTGATGCGGGTGGCCCGGTCGATCCTGACCGGGGTGCTGTCCGAGCAGATCGAGCTGCTGGACGACCTGCGCGCGCCCTGACCGCCCCCGGCGCACGGCGCCTGCCGTGCTGAAGCTGTGGCGCACGATCCGCCGGATCGGCCGGGTCGCCGAGCCTGCCCCACCGGCGCCGGCCGAGCTGCGCCCGGCTCTGGCGCCGCGGCCGGCCGGCTCGATCCAGGTCCGGCACGTCGACGCCGGCTCGTGCAACGGGTGCGAGGTGGAGATCGGGTCGGCGTTCGGGCCGGTATACGACGCCGAGCGGTACGGGGCCCGGCTGGTGGCCTCGCCACGGCACGCCGACGCGCTGCTGGTCACCGGTCCGGTGACGCGCAACATGGCCGAGCCGCTGCGCCGGACCCACGACGCCGTCCCGGAGCCGGGCCTGGTCGTCGCGGTGGGCGACTGCGCGCGCAACTGCGGGGTGTTCGCGCAGGCGTACGGCGTGGTCGGCGCGGTCGGCGACGTCGTACCGGTCGATCTGGAGGTGCCGGGCTGCCCACCGCGTCCGGAGGTGATCGTCGAGGCGCTGCGGACGCTGACCGGCCGATGAGCGTCGTCGGAGCCGCCCTCGCCGCCACCGGCGCGTCCTGCGCCGGTGGCGTCCTGGCCGCGCTCGCCGTCCCGCGCGCCCGCCGGGCGCTCGTCGTCGGGATGCTGACCTGCGTCGCCGGTGCGTGCGCCACCGTGGCGGGCGCCGCGGCGATGCTCGGGCACACCTGGGCGGCCGAGCTGCCCGGGCTGCTGCCGCTGTCCGGTGTCGTGCTGGGCGTGGACGCCCTGGGCGGCGTGTTCGTGGCGGTCGGCGGGGCGGTCGCGGTGGCGGTGGCGCTGTACGGCATCGGCTACTCCCGGCACGGCCTGGACGGGCGCGCCGTGCAGGCGATGGTCCCGGTGTTCGTCGGGTCGCTGCTGCTGGTGCCGATCGCGGCCGATGTCACCACGCTGCTGGTGGCCTGGGAGCTGATGGCGCTGACCTCGCTGCTGCTGGTCGTCGCAGAGCACCGCCGCCGCGCCGCGGTGGCCTCGGCGGGGCGCTGGTACGCGGTGATGACCCACCTGGGCTTCGTCGCGATCCTGATCGGGCTGCTGGTGCTGGCCGCGCCCGCCGCGGACGGATCCTTCGCCGCGGTGCGCGCCGCGGCCGGCGCCCTGCCGCCCGTGGCGGCCGGCGCGGTGTTCGTGCTGTGCCTGGTGGGCTTCGGGTCCAAGGCCGGGATCGTGCCGCTGCACGCGTGGTTGCCGCGGGCGCACCCGGAGGCGCCCAGCCCCGTCTCGGCGCTGATGTCGGCGGCGATGGTGAACCTGGGGGTGTACGGGATCGTCCGGGTCGGGCTGGACCTGATGGGCGGCGGGACCCGCTGGTGGTGGCTGCTGGTGATGGCGCTGGGCGCCGTCTCGGCGGTGTACGGGATCCTGCAGGCGGTGGTCAGCTCCGACCTGAAGCGGCTGCTGGCCTACTCCACCACCGAGAACATGGGCCTGGTGCTGGTCGGCGTCGGGGCCTGCGGGCTGTTCGCGGCGACCGGGAACCCGGTGCTGGCCGCGCTCGCGCTGACCGCGGCGCTGCTGCACCTGCTCGGCCACGCCGCGTTCAAGACGCTGCTGTTCCTCGGCGCGGGCTCGGTGCTGCACGCGACCGGTACCCGCGACCTGGACGAGCTGGGCGGGCTGCGGGCCGGGATGCCGGTGACCACCGCGGCGTTCGGGCTCGGCGCGCTGGCCGCGTCCACGCTGCCACCGGGCACGGCGTTCGTCGGCGAGTGGCTGCTGCTGCAGTCACTGGTCCACGGGCTGCCCGCGCCGGGGGTGGCCACCTCGATCGTGCTGCCCGTCGCGGTCGCCGCGGTCGCGCTCACCGCGGGCCTGGCGGTGGCGACGTTCGTCAAGGCGTTCGGGGTGGGGTTCCTGGCCCGCCCGCGCAGCGACGCCGCCGCGGCGGCCCGGGAGAGCCCGCCGACGATGCTGGCCGGGATGGCGCTGGCCGGGGTGGCCTGCGTCGTGCTGGCCGTCGCGCCCACGGTCGTGCTGCCGGTGCTGGCCACGGTGGCCGGCGACCTGCTCGCCGTCGCGCCCCCGGTGTCCGGAGCGGTCACCGTCGAGCTCGCCGGGGTCACCGGGGCGCTGTCCCCGCTGCTGCTCGCCACCGCGCTTGCGCTGGCCGCCGCTCTGGTGGTGGTGCTGCCGCGGCTGCTGGTGGCCCGCCGGGCCCGGCGGGCGGCGCGGCTGTGGGACTGCGGCGCCGGCCCGCTGTCCGCGCGGATGGAGTACACCGCGACCTCGTTCGCCGAGCCGCTGCAGCGGGTCTTCGACGACGTGCTGCAGCCGGTGCAGGACATCGACGTCACCCACCACCGGGAGTCGGCGTACCTGGTGCAGTCGGTGGCCTATCGGCGCCTGGTGCCCGACCGGGTGGAGCGGCGGCTCTACACGCCCGTGCTGGCCGCGGCCGCGGCCTGGGGGCGGGTCGGGCGGCGGCTGGGCACCGGCAGCGTGCACCGCTACCTGGGCTACGGCTTCGTCGGCCTGTGCGGGCTGCTGGTCCTGCTGGTGCTGACCCGATGACCGCGCTCGGGGTGCTGGGCGGCGCGCTGCAGGCCGTGCTGGTCGTCGTCGGGTCGCCGCTGCTGGTGGGCCTGATGCGGCAGGTCAGGGCGCGCATGGAGGGCCGGGCCGGGGCCGGGGTCGGGCAGCCGTGGCGGGACCTGCGCAAGCTGCTGGGCAAGCAGCCGATCACGCCCCGCGGCACCAGCGAGTTGTTCCGGGTGGCCCCGGTGCTGCTGGTGGCGATGACCCTGGTCGTCGCGGTGGTCGCGCCGTTCGTCAGCACCGCGTCGGCGCTGCCCCCGGTGGCCGACCTGATCGTGGTGGTGGCGCTGCTCGCGCACGGCACCGTGGTGCTCGCGCTCGCCGGCCTCGACACCGGCACCGCGTTCGGCGGGATGGGGGCCAGCCGGGAGACGACCATCCTGGCCCTGGTCGAGCCGACCGCGCTGATGGCGATCTTCGCGCTGTCCGTGCCCGTGGGGTCGACCGCCCTGCCGGCGATCGTCGGGTCCGGCCTGCAGGACCCGGCGCGGGTGCTGTCGCCGGCGAGCCTGCTGGCCGCGGTCGCGCTGCTGCTGGTCGTGGTGGCCGAGACCGGGCGGCTGCCGGTGGACAACCCGTCCACGCACCTGGAGCTGACCATGGTGCACGAGGCGATGGTGCTCGAGTACGCCGGTCCGGACCTGGCCCTGGTCGAGCTCGGCTCGGCGATGCGGCTGTCGGTGTACCTGGGGCTGCTGGCGAACCTGTTCCTGCCGTGGGGCATCGCCACCGAGGCCGGGGTGCTCGCGCTGGCGCTCGGGGTGCTCGCGCTGGTGGTCAAGGTGGCCGTGCTCGGTGCTGCGCTGGCCTTCGCCGAGGTGTTCCTGGCCAAGGTGCGGCTGTTCCGGGTGCCGGAGCTGCTGGCCGGGTCGTTCCTGCTCGCCCTGCTCGCCGTGACCGCGGCCTACTTCCCGGCGTGAGGGGGACCCGATGACCGCCGCCCTGTACCACCAACTGCTCGACCTCACCGCCGGGGCACTGCTGCTCACCGCGGTGCTGGTGGTGTGGCGCCGCGACCTGGCCATGATCATCCGGATCTTCGCGGTGCAGGGCGTGGCGCTGGCCGCGCTGGTCGGGGTCCTCGCGGCGCACGAGGGGTCGGTCGAGCTGGCCGTGGTCGCGCTCGGCGTGCTGGTGCTGCGCGCCGGCGTGCTGCCCGCCCTGCTGCGCCGGGCACTGGCCGCCGCCGGGGACGACCGGCGGGAGACCCGCCCGCTGGTGAACGTGGCGGCCTCGCTGCTGGCGGCGGCGGCGCTCACGCTGCTGGCGCTGGCCGTGTCGGCGCCGATCGTGGAGCTGGCGCCGTCGCCGACGACCCGGGCGGCCCCGATCGGCGTCGCGGTCGTGCTGATCGGGTTCTTCGTGCTGGTCACCCGCCGCCGCGCGCTCTCCCAGCTGGTCGGGTTCCTGCTGATGGACAACGGGATCACCGCGGTCGGCTTCCTGGTCACGTCCGGGATCGGGCTGGTCGTCGAGGTGGGGGTGGCGCTGGACGTGCTGCTGGTGGTGCTGGTGCTGGGCATCCTCACCGGCCGGATGCGCGAGGTGTTCGGCGGGACCGACCTCGACGAGCTGCGGGAGTTGCACGACTGATGGTCACCCTGCTCGCGTTCGCGCCGATCCTGGTGCCCGCCCTGGGTGCGGTGGTGCACCTGCTGCTCGGGTGGCGGCGCGCCACGACGTGGGTCGGCACCGGCAGCGCCGCGCTGGTGGCCGTGGCCGCCGTGCTGCTGGCCGGGCAGGCGGTGCGGGCGGGCGACGGGGTCGTCGTCGCCGGGTTCCTGCTGGTCGACCCGCTCAGCGCCTACATGCTCGTGGTCATCGGTGCGGTCGCCGTGCTCGCCGCCCTGGCCACGCCCGCCCACCTGGCCGCCGAGATCGCCGCGGGGCGGGCGGACGAGCGTTCCGCGGCCCGGCACGTCGTGCTGGTGCAGGCGTTCCTGGCCGCGATGGCGCTGGCCGTGCTGGCCGCCGACCTCGGCGTGCTGTGGGTCGCCGTGGAGGCCACCACGATCGTCACCGCGTTCCTGGTCGGCCAGCGCCGCACCCGGACCGCGGTGGAGGCGGCGTGGAAGTACGTGGTGATCTGCTCGGCCGGGATCGCGCTGGCCCTGCTGGGGATCGTGCTGCTGAACTTCGCGGCCCTGCACACCGGGACCGGCGCCGGCCTGGGCTGGGTCGAGCTCACCGCGGCGGCCGGCCGGCTCGACCCCGGCGTGACCCGGATCGCGGTCGTGCTGCTGGTCCTCGGGTTCGGCGCCAAGGCGGGCCTGGCCCCGCTGCACGCCTGGCTGCCCGACGCGCACAGCCAGGCCCCGGCCCCGGTGTCGGCGCTGATGTCGGGCGTGCTGCTGTCGGTCGCCTTCTACGCCATCCTGCGGATCAAGGTCGTCTCCGACCTCGCGCTCGGCCCCGGGTTCGCCCGCGGGCTGCTGCTCGCCGCCGCGCTCGCCTCGCTGGCCGTGGCCGCGTCCCTGCTGCTGCACCAGCGCGACCACAAGCGGATGCTGGCCTACTCCAGCATCGAGCACATGGGCCTGCTCGCCCTCGGCGCGGCCGTCGGCGGGGTGGCGGCCACCGCTGCCGTCCTGCTGCACGTGCTCGGGCACGGCCTGGTCAAGAGCGCGCTGTTCCTCGGCGCCGGCCGGCTGCTGCAGACCACCGGGACCAGCCGGATCGACGGGGTGCGCGGCCTGGCCACCGACCAGCCGCTGCTGGCCGGGTGCCTGGCCGCGGGGATGCTGGCGCTGGTCGGGTTCCCGCCGTTCAGCCTGTTCGCCAGCGAGCTGGGCATCGCCAGGGCCGGGTTCGGCAGCGGGGTGGCGGTCGTCGGCTGGGCGACCGCGCTGGCGCTGGTGCTGGTGGTCGTCATCGCCGCGGCGCTGGTCAACCACACCAGCCGGATGCTGCTCGGCGACCCCCCCGACGCCCCCGGGACCGCGACGGCCCCGCCACGGCTGCCGCGCAGCACCGCGACCGCGCTGGTCGCCGGCCCGGTGGCGGCCGCGGCGCTGGGCCTCACCGCGGGCCCGCTGGCCCCGCTGCTCACCGCGGCGGCCCGGACCGTTGGCGGTGCGCCGTGACCGACCCGCACCCGCCGACCCCCCACGACCGGGAGGTCGTGGATGCCGACGCGCTGCCCGACCGGGCCGCCGCGCTGCTGGCCGCCGGCCACCGCGTCGCCCTGGTCGCCGGCCACGACGACCGCGCCACCGGCGCGGGCCTGCGCGCGGTCTACCTGTTCACCCGCGCCGCGGCGGTCGAGGCCCCCGAATCCCGGGTGGAGCTGCACGTCCGGCTCGACCCCGAGCGCCCGCGGGTGCCCAGCCTGGCCGGCCTGTCGTTCCCGGCCGGCCGGTTCGAGCGCGAGATGCGCGACCTGTTCGGCATCGTGCCCGTGGACCACCCGCTGCCGCGCCGCCTGGTCCGGCACTTCCACTGGCCGCGGCACTGGTACCCGATGCTGTCCGACGCCGGCCCGCCGCCGCGCTTCGGCGACGTCGACGGCCCCTACCCGTTCCGGACGGTGGAGGGTCCCGGGGTGTACGAGATCCCGGTCGGCCCGGTGCACGCCGGCCTGATCGAACCGGGCCACTTCCGGTTCTCGGTGGTCGGGGAGACGGTGCTCAACCTCAAGGCGCGGCTGTGGTTCGTGCACCGCGGGGTGGAGAAGCTCTTCCAGGGCCGCACCCCCGCCGAGGGCGTCGAACTGGCCGAGCGGATCAGCGGGGACACCTCGGTCGGGCACACGGTGGCCTACTGCCGCGCCGTCGAGGACGCCCTCGGGACGCCGGTCACCGCCGACGTCGCCCGCCGCCGCGCGGTCCTGCTGGAGCTCGAACGGCTCTACAACCACGTCACCGACATCGGTGCGCTGTGCAACGACGTCGCCCACGGCATCCGCAACGCCCACGCCCAGCGCCTGCGCGAGCGGCTGCTGCGGATCAACGACCGGGTCACCGGCCACCGGTTGCTGCGCGGGGCGATCCGCCCCGGCGCGGCGGTGCTGCGCGCCCTGCCCGACCCCGTCGAGCTGGCCGGCATCGCCGCGGACGCGGCCGGGATCGTCGCCGGGGCGCTGGGGCACAGCGTGGTGCGCGACCGCTTCGCCGGCACCGGGGTGCTCACCGCGACCCAGGCCGGCGACATCGGCGTGCTCGGCTACGTCGCCCGGGCCAGCGGCGTCGCGTGCGACGCCCGCCACGACCACCCGTGGACGGTCGCTCCACCGCCCGCGCACCGCGACCACACCGGCGGTGACGTGCTGGCCCGCTTCGTGGTGCGGGCCGAGGAGATCGCCGAGTCGGTCGGCCTGATCGGCACGCTGGTCGCGGACCTGGACGGCGACCCCGCAGGCGACCCCGCCGGCGACCCGACCGGCCCGACGATGCCCACTCCGGCCGCGCAAGCGTCCGGAGTGGGCATCGTCGAGGGCTGGCGCGGGACCGTCGTGCACCGGGTCGAGCTGGGCGCGGACGGCCGGGTGAGCCGGGTGAAGGTGGTCGACCCGAGCTTCCTGAACTGGCCGGCACTGCCGGTCGCCATGGCCGACACCATCGTCCCGGACTTCCCGCTGGTCAACAAGAGCTTCAACCTCTCCTACGCCGGCAACGACCTCTAGCTCCAGCGGTCGGCCGCGCCGGCGGGCCGGTCAGCGGCGCCGGGCCGGGAGGGTGGCGGCGACGGCCAGCGCGCCGGCCACCAGCACCAGGTTCTTCACCACGAACTCGCCCTCGGTGGTCAGCAGCAGCGGGTTGCCGTCCTGGAACGCCACGCCCGGCAGGGTCACCAGCACCAGGAACGTGCCGACCAGGTGCGCGACCAGCACCGCCAGCACGGGGCGCAGCAGCCGCCCGACGACCAGCAGGCCGCCCGCGACCACCTCGAACGCTCCGAGCGCGGGCAGCAGCAGGTCGGGCGGGATCGGGACGAACGCCAGTGTGTCGGCGACCAGCGCGGCCACCGGCGTCACGTTGGCGATCTTGAGGGCGCCGAACCAGACGAACACCACGCCCAGCGCCACCCGCAGGAGGGTCGGGGCGTGCCGGCGGAGGTCGGTGGCGCGGCCCGCGGGGACGGCGGGCGTCGGGTTCGCGGTCGTGAGCTGCATGGGTCTCTCCCGGTTCGTGCGGTCGATTCGGTACGCCGGGAACGCTAGGAACGCCGGGGGCCCACGGGATCGGCCCGTGGACGTCAGCCGGGGTGCGGTGGCGGGCGTAGGGGCCGACCCGGGCGCGCCGGCGCCCGCCGCTCGGGGTCGGGTCGGGGTCGGGGATCGCCCGTGGCCCCGGGGGAGCAGGCGCCGGCGGCGGCGGTACTCCCGCGGCCGCACCCGGACCGCACCCGCCGCCCGACGCCAGCCGCCCCGCCGTCGCCCAGGATGGCCGGATGCGCTCATCCGCCACCCCACCGGTCGCCCGGACACCGCTGGTGCGCCCGCTGCGCCGCACCGGCCGCCGGGTGTGGCTGGTCGTGCACCTGCTGGCCAGCGGCGGGTGGATCGGCATCGACGTCGTCCTCGCCGTGCTGGTGCTCGGCGCGCTGCTGGGCGACCCCGCGACCGCGGCCCTGTGCCTGCAGGTGGCGCCGATGCTGTTCTGGCCGATCCTGGTCGCCGGCCTGCTCAGCCTGGTCAGCGGCGTCGTGCTCGGCCTCGGCACCCGCTACGGCCTGCTGCGCTACTGGTGGGTCGCGGTGAAGCTGGCGCTGAACCTGGTGCTCGTCGTGCTCGTCGCCCTGGTGCTGCGGGCGGGTCTGCAGGACGCCGCCGCGCGCGGCGCGGCCGGCGGCCCCGACCCGGCCGCCGGCCTGGACACGCTGGTGTTCCCGCCGGCGGTCTCGCTCACCGCGCTGGTCGTGGCGACCGTGCTGGCGGTCGTGAAGCCCTGGGGACGGATCCGCCGGCTACCGCCGCGGGGGTAGCCGGTCGGCCGCCCCGCGCACGACGTGGCGGGGCTGGTCCTGGCGCGACCCTGGTCCGGCGAACGCGACACGGGTCGCGTCGGACCGGAAGGGCGTGAGCGAGATGGCGATCAACGGCGTGGCGGCGACGGCGCGGTGGACGACCGTCGGTGGGCTGCTGGTCTGCGCGCTGGGGATCCTGGTGCTGCGGTTCTCCGGAGTGGCGATGCCGCCGGTGCCCCCGGCGCTGGTGCTGCTCGTCGGGGCGGCGGTCCTGATCACCGCGGTCGGTCGGCGGTGGGTGCCGGTGGTCGGCGTGCTGGTGGCCGCGGCCGAGGCCGCCGGGTTCGTGCTCACCGGCGCGGCCGCCGGGCTGTTCGGCGCGGAGTCGGCCGGGATCGCGGTCGGGAGCTGGCTGCGCGGGGTGGGGGTCGCGGTGGCGGTCGTCGCGGGTGTCGTCGCCGTCTGCGCCCCACGTGCGGAGGTGCCGTCGGCCGGTGCCGGTGCGTGACGGCGTCCACCGACCGGGCGACGCGCCCGAGCGGTTCCCTGCCAGGATGGGACCGTGGACGAGTCGCGACCCGAGGTGCGCATCGGCGACCGCGAGCGCCGGGAGGTCGACGCCCGCCTCCAGCAGGCCTACGCCGACGGCGTGCTCACGCTGACCGAGTACGAGGAACGCTCCGGCCACGTCTGGGCCGCGCGCACCCGCAGCGAGCTGGCGCCGCTCGTCGCCGACCTCCCCGATCCGGACGCCGATGCCGCCCCGCAGCCGGTGGCCGGGGCCGCGGTGGAGAAGCCGGAACCGACCCCGGTGCCGGCGGCCCGCTCGGGGCGCCGCGGTCCGGTCCAGGCGCTCGTCGGGCTCGCCGTGCTCGGTGCCGCGCTGTTCGGCGCCGGCCAGGTGTTCGTGGCCGACGACGGCTTCACGGCCTTCAACAGCTCGGTCGTCACCGTCGCCCCCGACGACGACCGGGTCGACCTCGGGTACGTCTTCGGCAGCACCCGGGTCGTGGTGCCGGCCGACGCCCGCGTGCAGGTCGAGGGCGTGCGGATCTTCGGCGGGACGAACTGCAACGCCGCGTGCGACGGCTCGGGCACCCGTGACGTCGTCGTCGACGCCAGCGGCGCGTTCGGCTCGCTGAACATCCAGCGGGCCGGCGAGCCGGCGGTGAACGACGACGACAACCGTGACAACGACGACAACGACAACCGCGACAACGACGACGACGATGACGACGATGACGACTGAGCCGCGCGCCCGCCACCGGTGAGCGGCCCCGACGACGTCCCGCCCGACCTCCTCGCTCCGGTGCGCGCCGCCTGCCTGGCCCTGCCCGAGGTGCGCGAGGAGGCGGCCTGGGAGGGCGTGCGCTGGCAGGTCCGCGGGCGCACCTTCGCCCACCTGCTCACCGTCGCCGGCGGCCGCCCGCAGGCGTTCGCCCGGGCGGTCGGGACCGACGGCCCGGTCACGGTGCTCATGCTGCGCTCGTCCGGTGCCGAGCTCGATGCGCTGCGCGCGGGCGGCCCGCCGTTCTTCCCCGCCCCGTGGGGCGCCGACGTGGTCGGCATGGCGCTCGACGCCGACGTCGACTGGACCGAGGTCGGCGAGCTGCTCACCGAGAGCTTCCTGGTGCGGGCGCCCCGGGTGCTCCGCGAGGAGGTCGAGCGGCTACTGCCCGGGGAGTAGCCGGGCGCGCTCTCCGCGGACGACGCCCCGGCTGGCCCCGCTGACTACGGTGAGCCGCGTGTCGTTCGCCACGGGTCGGGTCGCGGGCCGGTGGGCCCGGGCCGGGGGTGCCGTGGCCGGGGTCTGGCCCGTCGCGTCCGCGGTGCTGGTCGCGGTGGTCCTGCTGGTCGGCACCCGGGGCGCCGCGGCGTCCCAGCCGACCGCGCGCCCGCTCGACCTGCTCGCCGACGCGCTGCTGGTCGCGTGCTCGCTGGTGCTCGCCCTGCGCGCCCGCCACCCGTCAGCGGTGCTCATCGTCTCCACGGCGCTCGTGCTGGTGTTCCTGGCGCTGGGCTACCCGTTCGGCCCGCTGTTCCTGGCCCCGTTGGTCGCGCTGTGCTCGGCCGTGCTCGCCGGGCACCGCCGCGTCCCGTACACGACCACCGCGCTGGCCGTGCTGGGCCTGGCGGCCGTGCACATGCTGCGCAACCCCGGCGCCCTGCCGCTGGCCGGCACGGCGGCCTGGGTCGCGGCGCTCGTGGCCGTCATCGCGGCCTGCGAGGGCTGGCGGGCCCGCCGCGAGCGCATCCTGCAGGCGGACGCGGCCCGCGAGGAGGCCGCCCTGCGCAAGCGCAGCGACGAGCGGCTGCGGATCGCCCAGGAGTTGCACGACGTGCTGGGCCACCACGTGTCGCTGATCAACGTGCAGGCCGGGGTGGCGCTGTACCTGATGGACGACGACCCGGAGCAGGCGCGCACCGCGCTCACCGCGATCAAGCAGTCCAGCCGCGACCTGTTGCGCGAGATGCGCGCGACGCTCGGGGTGCTGCGCGGGGTCGACGCCGCGCCGCCGCACCACCCGGTGCCGGGCCTGGCCGACCTGCAGGAGCTGGTCGGCGACGCGTGCGCGGCGGGGCTGGCGGTGCGGGTGGAGGTCGAGGGCCCGGCGGTCGAGCTGCCGCCGGGGGTCGACCGGGCCGCCTACCGGATCGTGCAGGAGGCACTGACCAACACCCGCCGCCACTCCGGCGCGGCGACCGCCACGGTGCGGCTGCGCTACACGGCCGACGAGCTCACCGTCCGGGTCGACGACGACGGCGGCGGGACCCGCCCCACCAGGGGTGCGATGCACGGCGCCGTGGACGTCGACGACGGCGTCAGCGGGGACGCCGGTGGGAGCGGGGTGGCGGGCATGCGCGAGCGCGCGCAGTCCCTCGGCGGCACCAGCCGCATCGGCCCGCGCCCGGACGGCGGGTTCCGCGTCGAGGTGCGGCTGCCGCTGCCGGGCGGGCGGCGGGTGGCCGGCGGGGGTCCGGGGATCGGGGAGCGGGTGGGTTGATGACCGCGGACGGCGTGATCAAGGTGCTGCTGGCCGACGACCAGGCGCTCGTGCGCAGCGGCTTCCGGGCGCTGCTGGACGCACAGCGCGACATCGAGGTCGTGGGCGAGGCCGAGGACGGCGCGGTCGCGGTGCGGCTGGCCCGCAGGCTGCGCCCGGACATCGTGCTGATGGACATCCGGATGCCCGGTCACGACGGGCTGGCCGCCACCCGCGAGATCGTCGCCGACGCCGGCCTGTCCGGGACCCGGGTCATCGTGCTGACGACCTTCACCGACGACTCCTACGTCTTCGACGCGATCCGGTTCGGGGCCTCCGGGTTCCTGGTCAAGGACAGCGAGCCGGCCGAGCTGGTGCAGGCCATCCGGGTGGTGAACGGGGGAGAGGCGCTGCTGGCGCCCGTGGTCACCCGCACGTTGATCGCCGAGTTCGCCGCCAGGGCCCGCCCGGCGCGCGTCGACCGCCGCCGCGCCGCGCTCATCGCCACCCTGACCGACCGCGAGCGCGAGGTCGTCACGCACGTGGCGGCCGGGCGCACCAACGAGGAGATCGCCAGGGAGCTGTTCCTGAGCCCCACCACGGCCAAGACCCACGTCAGCCGGGCGATGACCAAACTCGGCGCGCGCGACCGCGCCCAGGTGGTGGTGATGGCCTACGAGAGCGGGCTGGTGCGCCCCGGCTGGGACGCCTGACGCGTCGATCCCGAGGAAGGTCGCGACGTCCTCGGCCGCCGAATCGGCGTGCCCGCGCACGTCCCCGTACGGATCGGTGAGCGCGGCGCGCACGTGCGCCAGCAGGTCCGCCCGCGTCTCCCGGGACCGGCGGGCGGCGTGACCGACCCCCGGCATGCCGGACCGCGTCGGGTACTCGGACGGGAGTAGCCGCGATTGCGTAGTTGCGCCGATGACGCGGCGGCGGGCAGCCGCGACGCTGTCCGCCATGAGTCTGCTCGACCACGGTGTCATGGGCGACACCACGTGCTGGACCGTCGACGCCCGGGGCTCCCGGCTGGAGCTGGAGATGCGGGTGGGCGGGCTGCTGCCCGTGCGGGGGCGCTTCACGGGCGTGCGCGGCCGGCTCGACGTCGGCGACGACCTCGCGAGCTGCGCCGTGCAGGTCGACGTGGACGCCACCTCGCTCACCGCCGGCAGCGCCCGTCGCGACGCGGTGCTGGACCGGGCCGGCGTCCTCGACCCGGCGGCCGGACCGGTGATCACCTACCGGTCGCGCGCGGTGCGGGCCGTCCCTCGGGGTGGCTGGCTGGTGCTGGGCGTGCTCGGCACCGACCGCTGCGCGGTGCCGCTGCGCCTGGAGGTCGCCGAGCCGCAGTGGGGCCCGTCCGGGGCGCTGCTGCACGCCCGCGGTGAGATCACCCGTGACGAGGTGGTGCGGCTGCTCGCCCGGCCCGGCGCCGGCGTGCTGCTCGGGCCGGTCGCCCGGCTCGACCTCGCGCTCGCGCTGCGGCCCGGCTGAGCCCTCAGGCCACCGTGGTGGCCACCCGGCGCAGGCCCGTGGAGGCCCGCACCACCAGCTCCGGGGCGAACAGGATGTGCTGGTGGGTGTGGCCGGCCAGGCCGCGCGCCTCGGCCAGCAGCAGCTCGGCGGCCGTGCGCCCGAGGCGCTGGCGGGGCTGGGCCACCGAGGTGAGCGGGACGGCCGCGGCGGCGGCGAACTCGATGTCGTCGTAGCCGACGATCGCGACGTCCTCGGGCACGCGCAGGCCCAGGTGCACCATCTGCTGGAGCAGGCCGAGGGCGAGCAGGTCGTTGGCGCAGAACGCGGCGGTGGGCCGGCGGGTCGCGGGCAGCCCGGCGAAGCGCTCGCCGGCGCGGCGGCCCTCGGCGATGTTGAGCTTCTCGGTCTCCAGCACCGTCAGCGGCTCGCCGCCGGCGCGGGCGATGGCCCGCTCCGCGCCGGTGATGCGGTCGGCGACCTGGCCGATGTCGCGCGGCCCGCCGACGAACGCGATCCGGCGGTGGCCCAGGTCGAGCAGGTGGGTGGCGGCGAGGTCGCCGCCCAGGACGTCGTCCACGGTGACCGAGCAGTGCTCGTCGCCCGCGCCGCGGTCGACGAGGACCACGGGCGTGCCCCGCCGGGCGAGCGCGGCCAGCCGCGGGTCGGCCGGGTCGACCGGGGTGATCAGCACGCCCTCGACGCGCTGCTGCTCCAGCAGGTCGAGGTAGGCGGCCTGGCGCTCGCGGTCCTCGCCGCTGTTGCACAGGAACAGCGCCAGGCCGGCGGCGTCCGCGGTGACCTGCGCGCCGGCGGCGACGTCGGTGAAGAACGGGTTGGCCGCGTCGAAGACCACGTAGGCGACCGTGCGGCTGCCGCCCCCGCGCAGCTGGCGGGCCGACTCGTTGCGCACGAAGCCGAGCGCGTCGATCGCGGCCTGCACCCGCCTGCGGGTGCGCTCGCTGACCAGCTCGGGATGGTTGAGGACGTTGGAGACGGTGCCGAGGGAGACCCCGGCCCGCGCGGCGACGTCCTTCATGCTCGGTGCGCCCGGTCCGGACACCGCGGCCTCCCCCCTGGGTGAAACGTGATCGGACTCTACGGCACGAGCCGGCTCGCTCCGCTCCGAGCGCCGCGCGCGCCTGGCGGATAACGCGCTCTTGACGGGTGTCCCCGGTCACCGTACGGTCCGGAGCCACCTCTTTGAAACGTTTCATCGGAGAAGCCGGGGGGAGGGCGGATGAGCGCCGAGACGGTGCCGCGGCTCGCGGTCCGCACGGTCACCAAGTCGTTCGGTGCCGTGGCCGCCGTGCGCGGGGTGTCCCTCGAGCTGCGCGCGGGCGAAGTGCACGCGCTGGTGGGCGAGAACGGCGCGGGCAAGTCGACCGTGGTGGCGATGCTCGCCGGGGTGCACCGGCCGGACTCGGGCACCATCGAGCTCGACGGCCGCCCGCTGCGGCTCGACACCCCGGCCGCGGCGCTGGCCGCCGGCATCGCGGTCATCTACCAGGAGCCCACGCTCTTCCCGGACCTGACCGTGGCCGAGAACGTGGTGATGGGCCGCCAGCCGACGCGCTCGTTCGGCCGGGTCGACCGGGCCGCGATGAACGCGCTGGCCGCCGACCTGTTCGACCGCCTCGGCGTGGCGATCGACCCCGACCGGCCCGCGCGCGGGCTGTCCATCGCCGACCAGCAGATCGTCGAGATCGCCAAGGCGTTGTCGCTGGACGCGCGCGTCATCGTGATGGACGAGCCCACCGCGGCGCTGTCGCCCGTCGAGGTGCGCAGGCTCTTCGCCGTCGCCCGCACCCTGCGCGACGGCGGCGCCGCGCTGCTGTTCATCTCCCACCGCTTCGAGGAGATCACCGCGCTCTGCCAGCGCGTCACCGTGCTGCGCGACGGCGCGCTCGTCTCCAGCGACCCCATCGGGGAGCTGACCGTCGACGAGATGGTCCGCCGGATGGTCGGGCGCCCGCTGTCGGCGCTGTTCCCCAAGCGCGAGGTGCCCACCGGCGACGTGCTCCTCTCGGTCGAGGGCCTCGGCAGGCGCGGGCTGTTCTCCGGGGTCTCGTTCGAGGTCCGCGCCGGGGAGATCGTGGCGCTGGCCGGGCTGGTCGGCGCCGGGCGCTCGGAGGTCGTGCGGGCGGTCTTCGGCGTCGACCCCCGCGACAGCGGGGTCGTCCGGGTCGGCGGGCGCGAACTGCGCGCGGGCGACCCGCGCGCCGCGATGGCCGCGGGCGTCGCGCTCGTCCCCGAGGACCGCCGCCAGCAGGGCCTGGTGCTGGAGGCCTCGGTCGCGCGCAACGCCACGGCCACCCGCTGGCGCTCGCTGGCCCGCTTCGGGCTGCTGCTCGGCGGGACCGAGCGGCGCGCGGCGCGCGAGTGGACCGCCCGGCTGCGGACCAAGTACGCCGATCTCGACGACCCCGTGGCCCGGCTCTCCGGCGGCAACCAGCAGAAGGTCGTGCTGGCCAAGTGGCTGTCCACGGCGCCGCGGGTGCTGATCGTCGACGAGCCCACCCGCGGCATCGACGTCGCCACCAAGGCGGAGGTGCACCGGCTGATGTCCGACCTCGCCGCCGACGGGGTGGCGGTCCTGATGGTGTCCTCCGAGCTGCCCGAGGTGCTGGGCATGGCCGACCGCGTGCTGGTGATGCGCGAGGGCCGGCTGGTGGCCGAGATCCCGCGCGACCGGGCCGACGAGGAGAGCGTGATGCGCGCGGCCACGGGGCAGGAGGTGGCTGCGTGACCGCGCCGCAGGAGACGGCCGAGCCCGCCGGGCGGACGCCCGACAAGACCGCCGCGTCGCGGGTGGCCGTCCTGCTGCGGGCCCGCGAGCTGGGCATCGTGCTCGCGCTCGCGGCGCTGGTGGTGGTGACCACCGCGGTCAACCCGCGGTTCCTGTCCGCGCAGAGCGTGCGCGACCTGGCGCTGGGCGCGGCCATCCTGGTCGTGCTGGCCGTCGGGCAGACCGTCGTGGTGATCACCCGCAACATCGACCTGTCGGTCGGCTCGGTGCTCGGGCTCTCGGCGTTCGCGACCGGATCGCTGCTGCAGGCCGCGCCGGGGACGCCCGTCGTGCTGGCGCTGCTGGTCGGCACGCTGGTCGGCGGGCTGTGCGGGCTGGTGAACGGGGCGCTGGTGCGCTTCGGCAACGTGCCCGCGCTGGTGGTCACGCTGGGCACCCTCTACGTCTACCGGGGCGTCTGCTTCTTCTGGGCGGGCGGCCAGCAGATCAACGCCGACGAGCTGCCCCCGGCGTTCCTGGGCTTCGGCACGGCGACCCTGCTCGGTGTGCCCTGGCTGCTGCTCATCGCCCTGGCGGTGGTGCTGGTCGCCGGGTTCGCGCTGCGCAGCTACCGATCCGGGCGCGAGCTGTACGCGATGGGCTCCAACCCGCGCGCCGCCGTACTGGCCGGGGTGCCGGTGGGGCGGCGGCTGCTGGTCGCGTTCACCGTCAGCGGCGCGCTGGCCGGGCTGGCCGGGGTGCTGTTCGCGGCCCGGTTCGGCACCGTCGACGCCGCCTCCGGCACCGGCGACGAGCTGGAGGTCGTCGCCGCCGTCGTGGTCGGCGGGGTGGCGGTGTTCGGCGGCAGCGGCACCGTCTACGGCGCGGCGGTCGGCGCGCTGCTGCTCACCACCATCGGCAGCGCGCTGCCGGTGCTGGCCATCGACCAGTTCTGGCAGGGCGCCATCGTCGGCGCGCTCATCCTGGCCGCCATCGGCACCGACCGTGCCGTCGCCGCCAGGGTGGCCGCCCGGCTGCGCCGCAGGGAGGCCCACCGTGGCTGAGCGCGTCGGCAACCGTGCCGTGATCCGGCGGCTCGCCGGCTGGGACCGCGCGATCATCGCGCTGCTGGTGGCGTTCCTGGTCGTCGCCGCGCTGACCGTGGACAACTTCGCCACCGGGCGCAACCTGTCGTTCCTGGTGCTCGACCTGGCCCCGATCCTGCTCATCGCGCTGCCGATGACGCTGGTCGTGGTCACCGGCGAGATCGACCTGTCGGTGGCCAGCACGCTCGGGCTGTCCAGCGCGGTGATGGGCGCGATGTGGCAGGGCGGGCTGCCGATCGAGACGATCATCCCGCTGTGCCTGCTGCTCGGGCTGGTCCTGGGCGCGGTCAACGGGCTGTTCGTGACGGTGTTCGGGCTGCCGTCGCTGGCGGTCACCATCGGCACGCTGGCGCTCTACCGCGGCCTGGCGCTGGTGGTGCTCGGCGACGCCGCGGTCGCGCAGTTCCCGGGCGCCTACACGAGCCTGGTCACCGGCCGCACCCTCGGCCTGCCCAACCTGCTGCTGCCCCTGCTGGTGCTGTCGGTGGTGTTCGCGGTGGTCCTGCACGCGACCCCGGTGGGGCGCTCGCTGTTCACCATGGGCGCGGGTGTCGACGCCGCCCGCTTCGCCGGCATCCGGGTCGCGCGCACCAAGTTCTGGCTCTACGTGCTCACCGGTGGCGTCTCGGCGCTGGCCGGCGTGCTGTGGACGCTGCGCTACGCCAGCGCCCGCGCCGACAACGGCTCGGGCCTGGAACTCGCCGTGGTCGCGGCCGTGCTGCTCGGCGGCGTGTCGATCTTCGGCGGACGCGGCACGCTGTGGGGCGTCGTCGCCGGCGCCACCCTGCTGGCCGCGCTGCAGAACGCCCTGCGCCTGGCCGACGTGTCCACCGAGGCGCTCACCGTGGTCACCGGGCTGCTGCTGATCGTCTCGGTGATCGCCCCCAACGCGGCCGGCGCGATCCGCTCGGCCCTGCTCCGTCGCCGCGGCGGTCCCACCCCGCCCGCCGCGGGCGAGCCCTCCGATCCGCCGCCGACGACGTCCCCGTCCGTCCCCTCGACCTCCGTCCGGTCCTCATGAGAGGAAGTCCGATGATCCGACACCTGCGGCGCACCGTCGCGCCCGTGGCCCTCGGCGCCGTCGTCGTGCTCGGCCTGGCCGCCTGCGGCGGCACCACCCGCGACAGCGTGGAGGCCGAGCAGCCCGGCCCCGCCGGCGAGCCCGCGGCCACCGCCGACCCGAACGCCCCGACCAGGGAGGGCCTCAAGATCGCCTTCCTGCCCAAGCAGCTGAACAACCCCTACAGCGACGTGGAGACCGGTGGCGGCGAGGAGGCCGTCACCGAGCTCAAGGGCGAGTACAAGCTCGTCGGCCCGAACGACGCCAGCGCCTCGTCGCAGGTCAGCTACATCAACACGCTGATCCAGCAGCAGCAGGACGTCATCACCATCGCGGCCAACGACGCCAACGCGGTGTGCCCGTCGCTGCAGCAGGCCCGCGACGCCGGCATCAAGGTCGTCTCGTTCGACTCCGACGCGGCCCCGGAGTGCCGCGACGTGTTCATCAACCAGGCCACCACGGAGGGCATCGGGCAGGGGCTGGTGCAGATGGCCAGCACGCTGGCCGGTGGGCAGGGCGAGATCGCGATCCTGTCGGCCACCCCGAACGCCACCAACCAGAACGCCTGGATCGAGGTGGTGGAGCAGGAGCTGCAGAAGCCGGAGAACTCCGGGCTCCAGCTCGTGGCCACCGTCTACGGCAACGACGACGACCAGAAGTCCTTCCAGGAGGCCCAGGGCCTGCTGGCGACCCACCCGAACCTGAAGGTCATCGTCGCGCCGACCACCGTCGGCATCGCCGCGGCGGCGCGCTACATCTCCGGCTCGGAGTACAAGGGCCGGGTCGCGGTCACCGGGCTGGGCCTGCCCAACCAGATGCGCGAGTTCGTCAAGGACGGCACCGTCGCCCAGTTCGCGCTGTGGAACCCGGCCGACATCGGCTACCTGGCCGGCTACGCGGGCGCCGCGCTGGCCTCGGGGCAGATCACCGGCGCCGAGGGCGAGACGTTCAGCGCCGGCAAGCTCGGCGAGTACACGATCGGCGCCGGCGGCGAGGTCGTGCTCGGGCCGCCCACGGTGTTCGACGCGAGCAACATCGACCAGTTCGACTTCTGACCGCTCCGGGGCCGGCCGGCGCGCCGGTCGGCCCCGGAACCAGGGGGTTCACGTGCGCTACTGCTTCCTGCTCCAGGTCCGGCCCGACCGGCTCGACGAGTACCGGGAGCGCCACCGCGCCGTCTGGCCGGAGATGCTCGCCGCGCTGCGCGACACCGGCTGGCGCAACTACTCGCTGCACCTGCGCGCCGACGGCCTGCTCGTCGGCTACGTCGAGGCCGACGACCTGGCCGCCGCGCGGCGGGCGATGGCCGCCACCGGGGTGAACACCCGCTGGCAGGCCGAGATGGCCCCGTTCTTCACCGGCCTGGACGGCGGGCCGCCGGACGGGGGTTTCGAGGTCCTGGAGGAGGTCTTCCACCTGGAGGACCAGCTGGCGCGAACGGAGATGGGGACGTGACGGACCGAGGAACGGTCGCCCGGCGGGCGCTGCGCGAGCAGTGCATCGAGACCCCGTCGTGGGCCTACGCCAACTCCGGCACCCGGTTCAAGGTGTTCGCCCAGCCCGGCGTGCCGCGCGACCCGTGGGAGAAGCTCGCCGACGCCGCGACCGTGCACCGGTTCACCGGGGTCGCCCCGACCGTCGCGCTGCACATCCCGTGGGACCGCGTCGACGACTACGGCGCCCTGGCCGCGTTCGCCGGCGACCACGGCATCGGCATCGGCACGATCAACGCCAACGTCTTCCAGGACGACGACTACAAGCTCGGCTCGGTCACCAACCCCGATCCCGGCGTGCGCCGCAAGGCGACCGACCACCTGCTGCAGTGCGTCGACATCATGGACGCCACCGGCAGCCGCGACCTCAAGCTGTGGTTCGCCGACGGCACCAACTACCCCGGCCAGGACTCCATCCGCGCCCGCCAGGACCGGTTGGCCGCCGCGCTGCGCGAGGTCTACGACCGCCTCGGCGACGACCAGCGGATGCTGCTGGAGTACAAGCTGTTCGAGCCGGCCTTCTACACCACCGACGTGCCCGACTGGGGCACCTCGTACGCGCACTGCCTCGAGCTGGGGCCGAAGGCCACGGTCTGCATCGACACCGGCCACCACGCGCCCGGCACGAACATCGAGTTCATCGTGGCGTTCCTGCTGCGCGCCGGGCGGCTGGGGGCGTTCGACTTCAACTCCCGCTTCTACGCCGACGACGACCTGATGGTCGGCGCGGCCGACCCGTTCCAGCTGTTCCGGATCCTGTTCGAGATCGTCTCGGCCGACGCGCTGGGCGCCGGCTACAGCGCAGGCGGGGCGCCGATCGCCTACATGCTCGACCAGTGCCACAACATCGAGGCGAAGATCCCGGCGATCATCCGCTCGGTGCTCAACGTGCAGGAGGCCACGGCGAAGGCGCTGCTGGTCGACGCCGGGGCGCTGGCCGCCGCGCAGTCGGCCGGTGACGTGCTGGGCGCGAACGAGGTGCTGATGGACGCCTACTCGACCGATGTGCGCCCGCTGCTGCGCGCGCTGCGCGAGGAGACGGGCCTGGACCCCGACCCCATCGGCGCCTACCGGCGCTCCGGATACCAGGAGCGGATCGTGGCCGAGCGCGTCGGCGGCACGCAGGCCGGATGGGGCGCCTGACCCGGCCCGCCCCGACGTTCAGGAAAGCCACGATGCTGCCCGCAGCGGACCTGAACGTGGCTTTCCTGAACCGGCCGGACCCACGACAGCGGGAGGAACCATGAGCCACGCCACCGTCCAGGAGTTGCTCGAGCGCAGCAACCGGCTCGGCGCCGACCCGACCACCACCAACTACGCCGGCGGCAACACCTCGGCCAAGGGCAGCGCCACCGACCCGGTGACCGGCGGCCCGGTCGACCTGCTGTGGGTCAAGGGCTCCGGCGGCGACCTGGGCACCCTCACCGCGTCCGGGCTCGCGGTGCTGCGCCTCGACCGGCTGCGCGCGCTGCCCGCCGTGTACCCGGGCGTCGAGCGCGAGGACGAGATGGTCGCCGCGTTCGACTACTGCCTGCACGGTCGCGGGGGCGCCGCGCCCTCGATCGACACCGCCATGCACGGGCTGGTCGACGCGCCGCACGTCGACCACCTGCACCCCGACGCCGGCATCGCGGTGGCCACCGCGGCCGACGGCGAGGCGCTCACGAAGGAGATCTTCGGCGACCGGGTGGTCTGGGTGCCGTGGCGGCGTCCGGGCTTCCAGCTGGGGCTGGACATCGCCGCGGTCGCCCGGGCCCATCCGCGGTCCATCGGGGTGGTCCTGGGTGGGCACGGGATCACCGCGTGGGGCGCGACCAGCCAGGAGTGCGAGCGCAACTCGATGGAGATCATCCGCACGGCGCAGGCGTTCATCGACGCCCGCGCGGCCGGCGCCGCGCACCCGTTCGGTCCCGAGCGGCCGGGCTACGGCGCGTTGCCGGACGCCGAGCGGCGCGCCCGCGCCGCGGCGCTCGCCCCCGTCGTCCGCGGGTTGGCCAGCACCGACCGCCGCCAGGTCGGGCACTTCACCGACACCGACGCGGTGCTGGAGTTCCTGGGCCGGGAGAAGCTCGCCCCGCTGGCCGCGCTGGGCACCTCCTGCCCGGACCACTTCCTGCGCACGAAGGTCCGGCCGCTGGTGCTCGACCTCCCGGCGAGCGCCCCGCTGGCGGAGGCGGTCGCCCGGCTGCGCGAGCTGCACGCGGCCTACCGCGCGGACTACCGGGCCTACTACGAGCGCCACGCCGACCCCGACTCGCCGCCCATGCGGGGGGCCGACCCGGCGATCGTGCTGGTCCCGGGCGTGGGCATGTTCAGCTTCGGGGCCGACAAGCAGACCGCGCGGGTCGCCGGCGAGTTCTACGTCAACGCCATCACCGTGATGCGCGGCGCGGAGACGATCTCGACCTACGCCCCGATCCCGGAGTCGGAGAAGTTCCGCATCGAGTACTGGGCGCTGGAGGAGGCCAAGCTCAAGCGGATGCCGGCGCCCCGGCCGCTGGCCGGGCGCATCGCGCTGGTCACCGGGGCCGCGTCGGGCATCGGGAAGGCCACCGCCGCCCGGCTGGCCGCCGAGGGCGCCTGCGTCGTGGTCGCCGATCTCGACGCCGACAGGGCCGCCGCCGCGGCGGCCGAGATCGGGGGGACCGACGTCGCCGTTGGCGTCGGCGCCGACGTGTCCGACGAGGACGCCGTCCGGGCGGCCGTGGACGCGGCCGCGCTGGCCTTCGGCGGGGTCGACCTGGTGGTCAACAACGCCGGGCTGTCGATCTCCAAGCCGCTGCTGGAGACCACTCTCGCCGACTGGGACCTGCAGCACGACGTGATGGCCAAGGGCTCGTTCCTGGTCTCCCGCGCGGCGGCCGCGGCGATGATCGAGCAGGGCATCGACAACGACATCCCCTGTGACATCGTCTACATCTCCAGCAAGAACTCGCTGTTCGCCGGGCCCGACAACATCGCCTACGGGGCCACCAAGGCCGACCAGGCCCACCAGGTGCGGCTGCTGGCCGCCGAGCTGGGCCGGCACGGCATCCGGGTCAACGGGATCAACCCCGACGGCGTGGTGCGCGGGTCCGGGATCTTCGCGGGCGGCTGGGGCGCGAAGCGGGCCGAGGTCTACGGCGTGCCCGAGGACGAGCTGGGTGCCTTCTACGCCAAGCGCACGCTGCTCGGACGCGAGGTCCTGCCCGAGCACGTGGCCGCCGCGGTGTTCGCGATCACCGCGGGCGAGCTGTCCCGGACCACCGGCCTGCACGTGCCCGTCGACAGCGGCGTCGCGGCCGCGTTCCTGCGGTAGGGAGAGCCGTGACCAGCATCCTCGACACCCCCGGCCTGCAGCGCGTCACCCCGCGCCGCACCACCGTCGGCCTGGTCGCCGGCGGGCTGGGCGCCTACTGGCCGCAGTTCCCCGACCTGCTCCCGCAACTGCGGCGCTCGGCCGCCCGGGTGTCCGAGCGCATGGCGGAGCTGGGCGGGGTCGACGTCGTCGACGTCGGGTTCATCTCCGACGCCCAGGAGGGCGCCGCGGCCGCCGAGCGGCTGCGGGTGGCCGGCTGCGACCTGATCGTCGGCTTCCTGACCACCTACATGACCGCGTCGATGCTGGTCCCGGTGGCCCAGCGCAGCGGCGCCCCGGTGCTGCTGATCAACCTGCAGCCCACCGAGCGGATGGACCACGCCAGCTTCGACACCGGCGCGTGGCTGGCCTATTGCGGGGCCTGCCCGCTGCCGGAGATGGCCAACGCGTTCGAGCGGGCCGGGGTGGCGTTCCGGTCGGTGTCGGGGTTCCTGTCCGACGAGCGGGCCTGGGCGCGGATCGCCCGCTGGGTGCGCGCGGCCGGGGTGCGCGGCGCCCTGCGGCACGCCCGGCACGGCCTGATGGGCCACCTCTACCCGGGGATGCTGGACGTCTCCACCGACCTGACCTCGGTGTCCACCCAGCTCGGCGGGCACGTCGAGGTGCTGGAGATCGACGACCTGCGGGTGCGGGCCGCCGCCGCGACCGCCGCCGAGGTCGACGAGCGGGTCGCGCTCACCCGCGCGGTCTTCGACGTCGACGCCGGCGTCGACCCGGACGACCTGGCCTGGGGCGCGCGGGTCTCGGTCGGGCTCGACCGGCTCGTCGAGGACTTCGCGCTGGACTCGCTGGCCTACTACCACCGCGGCCTCGACGGCGAGCAGCACGAGCGCCTCGGCGCCGGGCTGATCCTGGGCGCGTCGCTGCTGACCGCCCGGGGCGTGCCGGCGGCGGGGGAGTACGAGCTGCGCAACTCGATCGCCATGCTGGTCATGGACCGCCTCGGCGCCGGCGGCTCGTTCACCGAGCTGCAGGCGCTCGACTTCACCGCGGGCGTGGTCGAGATGGGCCACGACGGACCCGCCCACCTGGGCATCAGCTCGGGTCGGCCGGTGCTGCGCGGGCTCGGGGTCTACCACGGCAAGCGCGGCTGGGGCGTGTCGGTCGAGTTCGACGTGCGCCACGGGCCGGTCACCCTGTGCGGGCTCGGCCAGCGCCGCGACGGGCGGTTCGTGCTGGTCACCGCCGAGGGCGAGGTGGTCGACGGGCCGCACCTGGCGATCGGCAACACGACCTCGCGGGTCGACTTCGGGGTCGACCCGGGGGAGTGGACCGACGCCTGGAGCGCATCGGGGGTCGACCACCACTGGGCCCTGGGCACCGGGCACCGGGCGGGCGAACTGGCCGCGGTGGCCGAACTCGTGGGCCTGGAGTTCGTGGCCGTATGAGGGTCGCGGCCATCGACCTGGGGGCGTCCAGCGGGCGGGTGATGGCCGCCGGGATCGGCCCGGACCGGCTGGATCTCACCGAGGTCGCCCGGTTCCGCAACCGGCCGGTGCGCCTCGGCGCCACCCTGCACTGGGACGTCCTCGCGCTGCACCGCGGCGTGCTCGACGGCCTGCGCGCCGCCGGGGACGTCGACGGGGTCGGCATCGACTCCTGGGCCGTCGACCACGGGCTGCTCGACGCCGACGGCGCCCTGCTGGGCAACCCGGTGCACTACCGCGACTCCCGCACCGACGGCGTCCCCGAGCGGCTGCACCGGACGCTGTCGGCGGCCGAGCTGTACGCCACCACCGGTGTGCAGGTGCTCGCGCTGAACACGATCTACCAGCTGGTCGCCGCGGCCGGGACGGCCCAGCTCGCCGCGGCCCGCGGGCTGCTGCTGATCCCCGACCTGCTCGGGTACTGGCTCACCGGCGCCCGCGTCACCGAGGTCACCAACGCCTCCACCACCGGCCTGCTCGACACCCGCCGCCGGCACTGGGCCGCGGACGTCATGCGCCGCGCCGGCATCGACCCCGGCCTGTTCGCGCCGCTGGTCGAGCCGGGGCAGCGGATCGGGGAGCTGGCCGAGCACGTGCTCGCCGAGACCGGGCTGCCCGGCCCGGTGCCGCTGCTGGCCGTCGGCTCGCACGACACCGCGTCGGCCGTGGTCGGGGTGCCCGCCGAGGGGGACCGGTTCGCCTACGTCTGCACCGGGACGTGGTCGCTGGTCGGCGTGGAGCTGGCCGCACCGGTGCTGACCGAGGCCGGGCGCGCCGCCAACTTCTCCAACGAGCTCGGCGTCGACGGGACGGTGCGCTACCTGCGCAACGTGATGGGGCTGTGGCTGCTGCAGGAGTGCCTGCGGGAGTGGGGGGAGCCCGAGCTGGGGCCGCTGCTCGCCGCCGCGGCCGACGTGCCCGGTCCGGGGCCGGTGGTCGACGCGGGGGACCCGGCGTTCATCGCGCCCGGGGGGATGCCGGCGCGCATCGTCGCCGCCTGCTCGGCACTCGACCAGCCGGTGCCGTCCGGGCGGGCCGCCGTGGTGCGCTGCGTGCTGGACAGCCTGGCGCTGGCGCACCGGCGCACGGTGCGGGCGGCGGCCGCGCTGTCCGGGCGGGAGGTCGATGTGGTGCACGTGGTGGGCGGCGGTGCCCGCAACGCGCTGCTCTGCCAGCTCACCGCGGACGCGTGCGGGTTGCCGGTGCTGGCCGGGCCGGTCGAGGCGGCGGCGTTGGGGAACGCGCTGGTGCAGGGGCGGGCGTTGGGCGCGGTGTCGGGCGGGCTGGGCGAGCTGCGCGGGTTGGTGCGACGGACCCAGGACGTCATGCGTTACGAGCCGGCCGGCAACACCCCGGCGTGGGACGCGGCCGATCGATTGCTCGCGACCGGGCCCGGGATCACCCGGTCGTAGCTGTCGTGGAGGGGGCCCGCGGGCTCTGGACGGACCTCGCGGATCGCCCTGGGCCATCGCGAACGCGAGGAGCGGGCAGATCGCGCCGCACACGACCGCGAGGGCGCGGCGCTCAGCCGCCGAAGGCCCGGCGGGCGTGGTCGAGCAACTCGCGCAGTGCCGGGGCCGGGGCCCGGTCGGCCCAGACGAGGGCCAGCACGGCGGGGTCGGGCACGTCGTCGATCAGCCGGGGGTGCAGGCCGGCGCCCTCCTCGACCATCGACTCGGACAGGATCGCCACCCCGAGGCCGCGGCGGGCCAGGTCGAGCACGGCGCCGGGGGCCGCGGCCTGCAGCGCGACGGCGGGGCGGTGGCCGCGCTCGGCGCAGGCGCGGTCGAAGACCGCGCGGATGCCGGTGCCCACCGGGAGGCAGACGACCGGGTGCCGGTCCACCCCGGCCAGCGTCAGCGGGTCCTCGTCGAGCAGCGGGTGGCCGGCGGGGACAGCGGCGACCAGGCGCTCGCGCACGACGGTGAAGGACGCCAGCCCGGCCGGTGGGTCGCCGTCGACGCCGACGAGGGCGAGGTCGGCGTCCCCGGTCCGCACGCGCTCCACCAGCCGGTCGGAGTTGTCCTCCAGCAGGCTCAGCTCGATGCCCGGGTGGGCGCGGTGGAACGCCGCGAGGGCCTCGAACAGCGGGGTCACCTCGCAGGCGGTGACCATCCCGACGACGAGGCGGCCGCGGACGAGGCCGTTGACGTCGTCCACCGCGGCGCGGAGCGCGGCCGCGGCGGCCAGGGCGGCCCTGGCGTGCGCCAGCGCCGCCGCACCGGCCTGGGTCAGCGTGGTGGCGCGGCCCGAGCGGTCGAACAGGGGCGCACCCAGTTCGCGCTCCAGCTGGCGGACCTGGGCGCTGACCCCGGGCTGGCTGACGTGCACGCGGTCGGCGGCCCGGGTGAAGCCGGCCTCCTCGGCCACCGCCACGAAGTACTCCAGCTGCCGCAGCTCCATAACCGCTGATTCTAGCTCCGAGACGATTCATCTGTTGGACTTCTGACTCGGTGTGGCGCACGGTGGAGGTGTCCGAGAACGCGACACCGAGGAGATGATCGAACGTGGCCCCCCAGGAGAAGGCCCGCACCCCCGAGGACCTCACCCGGCTGTTCGTCGAGCGCGCCAACGCCGGGGACGCCGCCGGCATCGCCGCGCTCTACGAGCCGGACGCCGTGATGGCCTTCCCGCCCGGCGAGCGGACGGTCGGCCGGGAGGCGATCCGGGAGCTGTGGGAGAAGGTGCTGGCGCAGTCGCCGCGCTTCGAGCCGGAGGACCCGCTGCCCACCCTGGTCAGCGGCGACATCGCGCTCACCTCGACCCCGGCCAGGGACGGCACCGGGATCCGCGCGCAGGTGGTGCGCCGCCAGCCCGACGGCAGCTGGCTGCGCCTGCTGGACCAGCCCGAGTCGAAGCCCGCGTCCTAGTCCGTCGCCCCCACCCCGCCCCCCGCCCCACCCCACCCCACCCCGCCTCACAGTCTTCGCAGGGGCGGCGTGGTCGGCGCAGGGTGCACGGCACCTGCGAGGACCGCGCCGCCCCTGCGAAGACGGTCACGACATCGCCGCGCCGGGCCGGCGAGCGGCACGCGGCCGGTCGTGCGGCTAGGCCGGCACGTCCAGCAGGTAGTCGCCGGTGTCCTCGTCCCAGTCCATGGTGACCAGGCCGCGGGCGCGGGCGGCCCGCACGAACGCCGAGAAGCTGTTGAAGCCGTAGCGCTTCTCGCTGAACCCCGGCTCGCGCTTGCGCAGCTGGTTCTTCAACCCGCTCAGCTGGGGGCGCGACTGGGGCGTGCGCAGCCGGGTGATCACGTCCACCAGCAGCCGGAACGCCGCCGCCTCCGCGGCCTCGGCCGACTCGCCCTGCGGGAAGGTCACCTCGGGGTCGCCCTGGGCGGTGCCCGGGCGCAGCTCGACCACCCGTTCGGTCTCCAGGCGGCGCAGCAGCTCGGAGAAGTTGCGGAAGCCGTGGTCGGCCTCGTCGAAGGTGGGGTCCTTGCGCAGGATCGCCCGCTTCACCCGGGACGCGAGCACCGGGCCGTCGGTGTGGCGCTGCAGGCCGGCGAGCGTGCGGGCCACCAGGGCCCCGAGATCGCGGTCGGCGTCGTCGGCGGGCCCGTCGTCCTCGGCGGGCGGCTCCGGCGCCTCGACGACCGGCGGGGTGGGCTCCGGAGCAGGGGGCGCGGTCGCCGCCGCGGCCGGTCGGCGGCCCCGGCTGGGGCCCCGCCGGCGCCCCGCCCGGCCCGACGCTGCCCACTCCGGCCGCGCAAGCGTCCGGAGTGGGCATCGTCGAGGGCTGGCGCGGGACCGTCGTGCACCGGGTCGAGCTGGGCGCGGACGGCCGGGTGAGCCGGGTGAAG
>NZ_JAHDTH010000230.1 GCF_018531445.1 Pseudonocardia lacus | reverse complement strand
CACCGCCCTTCGGCCCGCCGCGCCGGTCGCCACCCTCACGGCTGCTGTCGCGAGCGCCGTCCCGGCCGCGCCGCTCGTCCGGCCGACCGCCGTCGCGGGACCGACCGGCGCCGCCGCCGCCCGCGCCGACCTCGTCGTCCAGGCGCAGGGTCAGCGAGATGCGCTTGCGGGCCTCGTCGACGTCGAGCACCTTCACCTTCACGACGTCGCCGGACTTGACGACCTCGCGCGGGTCGGAGACGAACTTCGTCGACATCGCCGACACGTGCACGAGCCCGTCCTGGTGCACGCCCACGTCGACGAACGCGCCGAACGCGGCCACGTTGGTGACCTGGCCCTCCAGCACCATGCCCGGGCGCAGGTCGGAGATCTTGTGCACGCCCTCGGCGAAGACCGCGGTGCGGAAGGCGGGGCGCGGGTCGCGCCCGGGCTTCTCCAGCTCGGCGAGGATGTCGGTCACCGTCGGGAGCCCGAACGACTCGTCGACGAAGCGCGCCGGCTTGAGCGACTTGAGCTTGGTGGCGTTGCCGATCAGCTCGGCGATGTCGGCCCTGGCCGCCTCCAGGATGCGGTGCACCACCGGGTAGGACTCGGGGTGCACGCCGGAGACGTCCAGCGGGTCGTCGCCGCCGCGGATGCGCAGGAAGCCCGCGCACTGCTCGAAGGCCTTCGGGCCCAGCCGCGGCACGTCGGCCAGCGCCTTGCGGGTGCGGAACGGCCCGTTGGCGTCGCGGTGGGCCACGATCTGGCCGGCCAGCGACTCGGTGATGCCCGAGACCCGGCGCAGCAGCGGCGCCGAGGCCGTGTTCACGTCAACGCCGACGGCGTTCACGCAGTCCTCGACGACGGCGTCCAGCGAGCGCGACAGCGCCGACTCCGACAGGTCGTGCTGGTACTGCCCGACGCCGATGGACTTGGGGTCGATCTTGACCAGCTCGGCGAGCGGGTCCTGCAGCCGGCGGGCGATCGACACGGCCCCGCGCAGCGAGACGTCCATGTCGGGCAGCTCGGCGGAGGCGTAGGCCGAGGCCGAGTACACCGACGCGCCCGCCTCGCTGACCACCACCGGGACCAGCTTGAGGCCGGGGTTGCGCGCGGCCAGCTCGCGGGCCAGCTTCTCGGTCTCCCGGGAGGCCGTGCCGTTGCCGATGGCGATCAGCTCGACGCCGTGCTCGGCGCAGAGCCTGGTCAGCGTCGCCAGCGAGGCGTCCCAGGCGCGGCGGGGCTCGTGCGGGTAGATCTGGTCGGTGGCCACGACCTTGCCGGTGGCGTCGACGACGGCGACCTTCACGCCGGTGCGCAGGCCCGGGTCCAGGCCCATGGTGGCGCGGTTGCCGGCGGGGGCGGCCAGCAGCAGGTCGCGCAGGTTCATCGCGAAGATGCCGATGGCGCCCTCCTCGGCGACCGTGCGCAGCCGGACCCGGATGTCGATGCCCAGGTGCAGCAGGATGCGGGTGCGCCAGGCCCAGCGCACGGTGTCGGCCAGCCACTTGTCGGCGGGGCGGCCCTGGTCGGCCACCCCGACGGCGGCCGCGATGATCCGCTCGTAGTCGGTGGGCTCCCCCGGGACCGCCGCCTCGGCCTCCGGCTCCAGCGCGATGTCGAGGATCTCCTCCTTCTCGCCGCGGAAGGCCGCCAGGATGCGGTGGCTGGGCAGCGTGGTGAAGGCCTCGGCGAAGTCGAAGTAGTCGGTGAACTTGGCGCCCTCGGTCTCCTTGCCCTCGCGGACCTTGGTGACCAGCCGCCCGCGGGTCCACATCCGCTCGCGCAGGCCGCCGATCAGGTCGGCGTCCTCGGCGAACCGCTCCACCAGGATCGCCCGCGCGCCCTCCAGGGCCGCCGCGACGTCGGCGACCTGCCCCGGCTCGTCCCCGGTGACGAAGGCCGCCGCGGCCTCCTGCGGGTCCTGGGTGGGGTCGGCCAGCAGCGCGTCGGCCAGCGGCTCCAGGCCGGCCTCCCGCGCGGCCATCGCCTTGGTCCGCCGCTTGGGCTTGTAGGGCAGGTAGATGTCCTCCAGGCGGGCCTTGGACTCCGCGGCCATGATCCGCGTCAGCAGGGCGTCGTCCAGCTTGCCCTGCTTGCGGATCTCCTCCAGCACCGCGGTGCGCCGCTCCTCCAGCTCGCGCAGGTACCGCAGCCGCTCCTCCAGGGTGCGCAGCTGGGCGTCGTCGAGGCCGCCGGTCGCCTCCTTGCGGTACCGGGCGATGAACGGCACGGTCGCCCCGCCGTCGAGCAGGTCGACGGCGGCGGCCACCTGGTTCGGTCGGGCGCCGAGCTCGTCGGCGATGCGCTGCTGGATCGTGTGCGGCGGGCTCGTGCTGGGCGGCGTGCTGGTCGTCACCCCTACATGGTCCCGGTCGGGCGCGGCCGCGCGCCGCCAGGGTGGCCCCCGCCGGGACGGCCGCGCCGGGCCGAACGACCCTGGCGCGGGAGGACCGCATGACGGATGCTGCTGTCAGCGCTCCCACCTGCGGGAAGACGCGCCGTAACCGGCTATAGTGGTTACATGCCTGCGCTGCCGATGGAACTGCGCCGCCGGTTCCGGTCCGGGCGAGCGTCGCTGAACCTCGTGCACACCGGCGGCGCGGTCGAGCTGGACCGCGCGGAGGTCGTGCACACGCCGGCCGACCTCGGGCGCTTCCTCGGGATCCTGCTGGGCGCCCCGCCGATCCCCGCCGACCAGCACGACCTGGCCGCCATGCGCAGGCTGCGCTCGGCCGTCATGCGCATGGCGTACGGGTTCGCCGTCGGCACCCGACCGCTACCGGCCGACGTCGACATCCTCAACGCCTTCGCCGCCGACCCGCCGCTGGTCCGCTCCCTGCACTGGGAGGGCGGCACCCGCCTGGTCGACCCCACCGCGGCCGCCGCGCTGGCCACCCTGGCCCGCGACGCCGTCGACCTGTTCGGCGGCCGGCTGGCCGCCCGCATCCGGGTGTGCGCCGCCGAGGACTGCGGGCTGCTGTTCGTCGACGCCTCCCGGCCGGGGCGGCGGCGCTGGTGCTCGATGGAGCGCTGCGGCAACCTGGCCAAGGTCCGCGGCCACCGCGCCCGCCGCGCCGACTGATCGCGCCGACACCGGACGACAGCGGCTCTCGTCCGATCAGGTTGGACGACAGCCGCTCTCGTCCCGCGATCCGGCGCTCAGGTGAGCCGCTCCAGGAGGGCCACGCACTCGAAGTGGTGGGTCATCGGGAAGGCGTCGAACGCGCGCAGCTCGGCGAGCCGGTAGCCGCCCGCGTCGAACAGGGCGACGTCGCGGGCCAGCGCGGCCGGGTCGCAGGCCACGTGCACGACCCGCTCGGGCCGGTGCGCGCACAGCGCGGCGACCAGCTCGCGGCCCAGCCCGCGCCGCGGCGGGTCGGCCACAACGACGTCCGGGGGACCGGCGAGGTCGGTGAGACCGGCGAGCAGGTGCTCGACGCGCCCGGCCCGCCACCGCACCTGCGGCAGGTCGGCCAACGCCGCCCGCCCGTCGGAGACGGCCTGCCGCGACGACTCCACCACGACGACCCGCCCGTCGCGCCCGACCTGGCCGGCCAGCACGGCGGCGAACAACCCGACCCCGCCGTAGAGGTCCCAGGCCGTGCCGCCGCGCGGGGCCCGCGCCCACTGCTCCACGACCCCGGCCAGCGCGTCCGGCAGCGCGGGGTGCACCTGCCAGAACGTGCCCGGCGTCAGCGCCCACTCCCGCCCGGCCGCCCGCTGCACCAGCGGGCCGGCATCCGGTCCGGTCCCGACGTGCACCGCGCCGTCGGCGTCGCGGGCGACCTCGACCTCCGAGCCCGGCGCGAACCGCCCGGCCAGCACCGGCGCCAGCGCCCCCGGCGGGGCGATGGGGCAGTCGGCGATGGGCAGCACGTCGTGGCTGCGGTGGGCGCGCAGGCCCGGCACGCCGAGCCCGTCGACCGCGAGCCGCACCCGGTGCCGCCAGCCCAGCGGACCCCCGGGCAGCTCCTCGACCACGACCCGCCGCTCGATCCCGGCCAGCCTGCGCAGCTGCTCGGCCAGCACCTCGGCCTTGAGCGCGCGCTGCGCCGCCGGATCTGCGTGCTGCAGGTCGCAGCCGCCGCACCCGCCGGCCCGCGCCCAGTCGCACGGCGCCTCGACGCGGTCGGGCGAGGCCCGCAGCACGGCCACCGCGTCCGCGCGGCAGTAGGAGCCGCCGCCGTCCTCGTCGACGACCGCGCGTACCAGCTCCCCCGGCAGGGCGTGCCGGACGAACACCACCCGGCCCTCGTGGCGGGCGACGCAGTGCCCGCCGTGCGCGATCGGCCCGACCTCGAGGTCCAGGACGCGGTCGGTCCAGTCGAGCCGTTCGCGCTGCGTCGCGGAGCCGCCGCGCTGCCCGCTCACCGGCGTGCCACCGGGTCGGCGAGCGACGCGGCGTCGGTGCCGCCCGCCTGCCCCTGGCCGGCCGGCGCGTCGTAGCCGCGGCGCGACGACCCGGGCGGCGTCTCCGGCCTGCGCACCTTCAGCCGCTCGGAGGAGGCCAGCTGCCACGGCACGCTGGTGACCATCACCCCCGGCTGGAACAGCAGCCTGCCCTTGAGCCGCAGCGCGCTCTGGTTGTGCAGGATCTGCTCCCACCAGTGCCCCACGACGTACTCCGGGATGAACACGGTGACCACGTCGCGCGGGTTGTCGCTGCGCACGCGCTTGACGTAGTCGAGCACCGGCTTGGTGATCTCGCGGTAGGGCGACTCGACGACCTTCAGCGCCACCGGCAGCTTGCGCCGCTGCCAGTCGCGCATGAGCTTCTTGGTGTCCGCGTCGTCGACGTTGACGGTGACCGCCTCCAGGACGTCGGGTCGGGTGGCGCGGGCGTAGGCCAGCGCCCGCATGGTGGGCTTGTGCAGCGTGGAGACCAGCACGATCGCGTGGTTGCGCGAGGGCAGCACGCCGTCGTTCTCGCCGGCCGCGAGCTCCGCGGAGACCCGGTCGTAGTGCCTGCGGATGGCCTGCATCATCACGTAGAAGACGGCCATCGCGGCGATCGCGATCCACGCGCCCCGGGTGAACTTGGTGATCAGCACGATGACCAGCACGACCCCGGTCATCCCCGCGCCGAAGCCGTTGATGGCCTGCGAGCGCCGCATCCGGCGCCGGGCGTCGGGGTCGGTCTCGCCGGCGAGGTGGCGCTGCCAGTGCCGCAGCATGCCGAGCTGGCTGAGGGTGAACGAGGTGAACACGCCGACCGTGTACAGCGCGATCAGCCGGGTGACCTCGGCCTGGAAGCCGACCACCAGCACGACCGCGATCGCGGCCAGCACGACGATGCCGTTGGAGAAGGCCAACCGGTCGCCGCGGGTGTGCAGCTGGCGGGGCAGGTAGCGGTCCTGGGACAGGATCGAGCCCAGCACCGGGAAGCCGTTGTAGGCGGTGTTCGCGGCCAGCACCAGGATCAGCGCGGTGACCACCACGACGAAGTAGAAGCCCGCCGGGACGTCGTCGAACACGGCCGCGGCCAGCTGGGCGACCAGCGTCTCCTGCACGTAGCCGGGGGCGCCGACGATCTGCCTCGCCGGCGACTCGACGATCTTCGCGCCGGTCAGCGCGGCCAGCGCGATCAGCCCGGAGAACATGACCACCGACACCCCGCCGAGCAGCAGCAGCGTGGTGGCCGCGTTGCGCGACTTGGGCTTGCGGAACGCCGGCACGCCGTTGCTGATCGCCTCGACGCCGGTCAGCGCGGCGCAGCCCTGGGTGAACGAGCGCAGCACCAGCATCGCCAGCGCCAGGCCGGTCAGCGCGTCGCCCTCGGCGATGATCTGCAGGTCGGCGCTGGGCGCCCGGACCACCTCGCCGAGCACGAGGATCCGGGTCAGCCCCCACAGGATCAGCGTCCCGATGCCGACCATGAACGCGTAGGTGGGGATGGCGAACGCCACCCCGGACTCGCGGACGCCGCGCAGGTTGACCGCGGTCAGCACGACGATGGCCAGCACCGCGAACTGCACCTTGTGCTCGCCGACGTACGGGATCAGCGCGCCGACGTTGGCGGCCGCCGCCGAGATCGACACCGCCACGGTGAGCGTGTAGTCGACCAGCAGCGCGCTGGCCACGGTCAGGCCGGCCCGCTGCCCGAGGTTGACCGTGGCGACCTCGTAGTCGCCACCGCCCGACGGGTAGGCGCGCACGTTCTGGCGGTAGCTGGTCACCACCGTCAGCAGCACGACCACGACCGCGGCCCCGACCCACGGGGAGAACGCGTACGCGCTGAGGCCCGCGATCGACAGCGTCAGGAAGATCTCCTCCGGGGCGTAGGCCACCGACGACATGGCGTCGGAGGCGAACACCGGCAGGGCGATCCGCTTGGGCAGGAGGTTGTGGGAGAGACGGTCGCTGCGCTGCGGCCGCCCGACGATGACGCGCTTGACCGCGACGCCGAGCTTGGACACCGCGGCAGCCTATGCGGTACCCACGTGCTCCACGCGCTAGCGTTCGCCGGTACCGGGCACGGAACGGCGGAGGTCAGCGGTGTATGTCGTGATCATGGGCTGCGGACGGGTCGGTTCGTCCCTTTCCGCCGGTCTGGAGCGCCTCGGCCACGAGGTCGCCGTGATCGACAAGGACCCGCAGGCCTTCCGCAGGCTCAGCCCCGACTTCCGCGGCCGCCAGGTCATCGGCCAGGGCTTCCACCGCGAGGTGCTGATCGAGGCGGGCGTCGAGCGCGCGGACGCCTTCGCCGCGGTGTCCAGCGGCGACAACTCGAACATCATCTCCGCGCGGGTCGCGCGCGAGACGTTCGGCATCGACCGGGTCGTCGCCCGCATCTACGACGCCAAGCGCGCCGCCGTCTACGAGCGGCTCGGCATCCCCACCGTGGCCACCGTTCCGTGGAGCACCGACCGGCTCATGCGGATGCTGCTGCCCGACGGCGTCGCCTCCGCCTGGCGCGAACCCACCGGGACAGTGGCGATCCTGCCGCTGCCGATGCACGAGGAGTGGGTCGGCCGCCCCATCCGCGACCTGGAGCGGGCCACCGGCTGCCGGGTCGCGTTCATCGTCCGGTTCGGCACCGGGGTGCTGCCCAAGTCCGACACCGCCGTGCAGGCCGAGGACACGGTCTACGTCGCCGCCGTCTCCGGGACCGTCAGCGACGTCACCACGGCAGCGGCCACCCCGCCGCAGGAGGCCTGACATGCGCGTCGCCATCGCCGGGGCCGGCGCGGTCGGCCGCTCCATCGCGCTGGAGCTGGTGGAGAACAAGCACAAGGTCATGCTCATCGAGCGCGACCTCAACCAGATCGAGCCCGAGGCGGTCGAGGACGCCGAGTGGGTCCACGCGGACGCCTGCGAGCTGGCCTCCCTCGAGGAGACCGGCATCGAGCGCTGCGACGTCGTCATCGCCGCCACCGGCGACGACAAGGTCAACCTCGTGGTGTCGCTGCTGGCCAAGACCGAGTTCGCGGTCCGCCGCGTCGTCGCCCGGGTCAACGACCCCCGCAACGAGTGGCTGTTCGACTCGAACTGGGGCATCGACGTGGCGGTCTCCACCCCGCGCCTGCTCGCCGCACTCGTCGAGGAGGCCGTCGCCGTCGGCGACCTCGTCCGGTTGATGACGTTCCGCCAGGGCGAGGCCAACCTCGTCGAGGTCACCCTCCCCGGCGACACCCCGCTGGCCGGCAAGGCGGTGCGCTCGTTGAAGCTGCCGCGCGACTCCGCGCTGGTGGCGATCCTGCGCGGCGGGCGGGTGATCGCGCCCCAGGCCGACGACGGGCTGGAGCCGGGCGACGAGCTGCTGTTCGTGGCCACGGCGGACGTCGAGGAGCAGGTGCGCGGGGCACTCGGCTACTGACGCCCGCCGGTCGTCAGCCGGACGTCGCCCAGGGTGGGGCCCGCAGCAGGGCGGGCACCTCGGCGGCGGGCACCGAGCGGGCGAAGTACCAGCCCTGCCCGGTGTCGCAGCCCAGCGCGCGCAGCCGCTCCAGCTGCCCGGCCGTCTCCACCGACTCCGCGGTCACCGACAGCCCCAGCACCCGGGCCAGCTCGACGACGGCCGCCAGCACCTGGCCGTCGACGTCGTCGCTGCCGGGCGGGGAGGCCAGCAGCCCGTCGGGCAGGTGGGCGCCGGTCACGAAGGGGCCGGCCAGCTTCAGGGTGTGCACCGGCAGGTGGCGCAGGTAGGCCAGGTTGGAGTACCCGGTCCCGAAGTCGTCGATGGCGATCCGCACGCCCATCGCGGCCAACGACCGCAGCGCGCCCAGCGTCTCGCCCGCCGAGCCCATGAGGTCGCTCTCGGTCAGTTCGAGCTGCAGCAGCTCGGGCCGCCATCCGGTGTCGGCCAGCACCGCGGCGACGGCGTCGACGATGCCCGGCTCGCGCACCTGGCGGGCGGCCAGGTTGACGCTCATCAGCAGCGGCTGCTCCGGCTCCTCGGCCGCCCACCCCGCCGCGGCCCGGCACGCCTCGGTCAGCACGGCCAGCCCGAGCGGCACGATGAGCCCGTTCTGCTCCGCGACCGGCACGAACTCGTCGGGCCCGAGGCGGCGGCCGTCGGGCAGCTCCCAGCGCACCAGCGCCTCGACGCCGATCATGCGCCGGTCGCGCAGCCGCACCAGCGGTTGGTACTCGACCACGAACTCGCCGCTCTCCAGCGCCTGCGGCATCCGCGCCGACAGCGCGAAGCGGTGCACGTCGCCGCGGTGGCGGTCGGCGTCGAACAGGGCGTACCGGTCGCGGCCGTCGGTCTTGGCCCAGTACATGGTGGTGTCGGCGGCCTTCATCAGCTCGGCGGCGGTGGTGGCGCCGCCCTCGTGGCGCACGACGCCCAGGCTCGCCGAGACGCGCACCTGCCGGTCGCCCACGCGCACCGGTCGGCGCACGACGGCCAGCGCGGTCGCCGCGACCGCCTCCAGCGCACCCGTGTCGGGGGAGCGCTCCTCCACCAGGATGACGAATTCGTCGCCGCCCATCCGGGCCACGACGTGCCCGTGGCGGCCCAGCTCGGCGTCGAGCCGCTGCGCCACCGCGCGCAGCAACTCGTCGCCGACGTCGTGGCCGAGGGTGTCGTTGACGCCCTTGAAGTCGTCCAGGTCGAGGTAGCAGACACCGACGGCGCCCCCGTCGCCGGCGCGCGGGAGGGCGTCGTGCAGGCGGTCGAAGAACATGGTCCGGTTGGGCAGGCCGGTCAGCGGGTCGTGGGTGGCCTGGTGGGCGAGGCGGTCCTGCATGCGGCGCTGCTCGGTGATGTCGTGGATCATCGCCACGACGTAGCGCGAGCGGCCCTCCGGGTCGCTGACCAGCGACAGCACCAGGTCGGTCAGCACGGTGCTGCCGTCGCGGCGGAAGTAGGGCTTCTCCAGGCGCAGGTGGTCGACGGTGCCGGTGAGCAGGTCCTTGGTGCGGTCCCACAGCCCGGGCCGGTCGTCGGGGTGGGTGAACTCCCAGAACTGCCGCGAGACCAGGTCGGACGCCGCGTAGCCGAGCATGTCGCACAGCGCGCGGTTGACCTCCAGGATCTCGCCGTCGACGTGGCACACGGTGATGCCGATGGCCGCCGCGTCGAAGACCGCCGCGAAGCGGGCCTCGGCGGCGACCCGCGCCGCCAGGGTCGCGGTCATGATCCGCTGCTGCTCGTCGCGGGTGCGGGTGCGCAGGGCCTGCGCGTAGCCCGCGGCGAGCGCGGCCATGGCCGGTGCGGTCCGCGGCCCGGCCAGTTCGTCGCCCAGCAGCTCCAGCGTCCGCTGCAGCGCGTCGGTCTCGGTGAGGTGGGCCTGGACCAACCGGGCACCGACCCGGCGCAGGCGCTCCGGGTCGACGTCCCCGCCGGCGAGCGCGTCGATCACGTCGGCGGCCAGCTCGCGCAGCACGTCGTGCAGCGCGGGCTGGCTCACCGACACCCGGCTGGTACCGGCGACGGCCGCGCGCCAGCGCCCGGCCAGCTGGTCGGCGCTCGGCGGGTGCGGCCCGGTCAATCCCGCCGGCCCAGCCCGCCGAAGCCCGGGTAGTCGTCGGCCACCGCCGAACCGGCCCGGCGGTCGTCGACCGCGTCGGGGTGCCGGCGCGGCAGCAGCACCACGCCCGGGTCGAGCAGGGTGAGCGAGCCGAACAGGTCGACGACCTCGGCGGCCGAGCGCAGCCGCATCGGGTTGGGCGAGCGGTCGCCCTCGTAAACCGCGGCGGCGTTGCGGATCCCCCGGCTGCCGTCGGCCCGGCCGTGGCCGATCGCCGGGTAGCTGCCCACGGGCAGCCCGCCCATGTAGTCGGCGACGAGCTCGCGCGGGCGGTCCTCGTCGTGCGCGAAGTGCAGCAGCGCGATCATCAGCACACCGACCGGGCGGCTGAAGTCGATCAGACAGGTGCGGCGGACCGCGGCCAGCACGACGTCGGGCTCCCGGACGTCGGCGAGGACGGCCGCGGTCTGCGGGTCGTCGGCCAGCAGGGCGCGGCCGTGGGCCACGGCCACGGCGTCGTGGTCGACGCAGACGACCCGCGCGCCGGGCGTGCTGGCCCGGGCGACCTCGTGCACGTTGCCGACCGTCGGGATACCCGAGCCGAGGTCGAGGAACTGGTCGACGCCCAGCGCGCACAGCTCGCGCACCACGCGGCGCAGGAAGTCGCGGTTGTCGCGCAGGAGCTCCGGCAGGTCGGGCATGGTCCGCAGCGTCCGGTCACCGAACGCGCGGTCGGACTCGAAGTTGTGCGAGCCGCCCAGGTGGTAGTCGTACAGCCGGGCGACGCTCGGACGGGTGACGTCGACATCGGGTGGCACCCAGTTCGGTCGATCCACGTAGCTCCCCCGAGGCCGCGAGTCGACGGGCCTGGTCCGGGCGCGCCGAGCCGGACCCTACCGGCGCCGACCCCCCGCGAGCACGTGCTCACCCACGGGGAGCAGCCAGTTCCCGCGCGCGTCGCAGGCCTACGCTCCGAGCGGACTACGGTGCGCGCGCCGCACCGCCAGCACGGTGCCGAGCAGCGCCAACCCGAACAGCGGCAGGCCCATCGCCAGCCGGGCGATGCCGAGCCACGTCTCCTCGTCGGCGTCGTACAGCCAGCCCTGCACGACCACCCGGGAGGCGAAGACCACGACCCACAGCAGGCTGGCCCAGGTGTAGGCGCGCACCAGCCGGCGGTCGCGCCGCCAGGCCTGGCCGTGGCCGTTGATGCCGTGCCAGATCACCCCGGCCAGCGGGCGGCGCACCAGCACCGACACCAGGAACGCCAGCCCGAAGGCCGCGGAGGTGAGCAGCCCGGGCAGGTAGAAGCCGCGGGCCTCGCCGGTGCGGTAGGCGATGAAGGCCGCGACGCCCACGCCGAGCAGGCCCGACAGCGCCGGCATCAGCTTCTGCCTGCGCACGAGGCGCCAGGCCGCGACGGCCACGCCCGCGGCCAGCGCGGCGATCAGCGCGGGCTGCAGCGAGGTGACGACGTTGACGATGATGAAGACCAGCACCGGCGCGCTCGACGCCACGATGCCGGGCACGCCGCCCATCTGCTCCATGATCGTCGGGAACTCGCGCTCGGGACGGTCGCGCTCGGGCTCGGTGGGCGGCTGGGTCACGCTGCTCCTGGGTGGTCCTGCTGCGGGCCGGTGCGGGGCACCGGCCCGCACATCACGTCTGGGCCTGGCAGATCTCGTAGTAGGGGTTGTAGAGCACCTTGCGGCCGTCGCGCACGGCCAGCCGGCCGCGCACCCGCATGGTGCGACCCGGCTCGATGCCGGGGATGCGGCGGCGGCCGAGCCAGATCAGCGTGACGCCCTCGGTGCCGTCGAACAGCTCGGCCTCCAGCGACGCCGCCGCGTCCTGCGGGCAGAAGTCCACGCTGCGTAGTCTGCCCATCACGGTGACCTCCTGGCCGCAGGCGCACTCGGCCGCGCGCTGCGCCCCGGACCGGGTGGCGTCCTCGGTGAGGTCGTCGGCGTCGAGCACCTCGACGTCGGTGGTCAGCTTGCGCAGCATCCTGCGGAACGCCCCGGCGTCGGTGCCGCCCATGTCTCCCCCAGCTCCCCGGATGCCGCTCCGGTCCGCCGGGCCCTGCGGGCCCCTGGACCCCGGCTATCCTCACCAGCGTAACCCGCTTGAAACCATCCTCGCTCCCCGCGGGACCGTCGGCGGCCCCCGGTTCGACTCCACGGCGCAGACCCGCCACCGGGCGCCCCGCCTCGGCGTTCGTGCTGCCCGGCTCGGGGTCCGACGAGGTGTTCGTCCGACGCGCGTTCGCCGGGCCGCTGCGGGCGCTGGGCATCCGCCTGCACGCCGTCGCACCGGTGATCGGGGTGGACCCGGTGGCGGCCTACGGCGCCGCCCTGGACGCCACCGCCGGCGCCGCGCTGGCCCGGCCCGACCCGCCGCTGGTCCTGGTCGGCGGCGTGTCGCTGGGCGCG
>NZ_JAHDTH010000229.1 GCF_018531445.1 Pseudonocardia lacus | reverse complement strand
TCCGCCGGCGGCCGCGACCACCCCGGCCGCGGCGCCGATCAGCAGCCGCCGCCGGCTCGTCGGCCGGCCGAGTGGATCGGTCGGCGGAGCGGGCAGCTCGCGCTCGACGCGGGTGATGTCGGCGGCGACCGCGCTCGGCAGCCAGGCGCTGATCGACACGGTGGACGCCGGCGTGAGCCGGGCGGCCAGCACGTCCAGGACGGCGGACGGCGCCGGCCGCTCCGCCGGGTCCTTGCGCAGGCAGCGCCCGAGGAGCGCGCGCAGCTCCGCGTCCGGCACGGCATCCAGGCGCGGGTCCTCGTGGGTGAGCCGGTAGAGCAGGACCGCGGCCGGCGCCGGCCCGAACGGGCTCTGCCCGGTCGCGGCGAAGACCAGCACGGCGCCGAGCGCGAAGACGTCGATCGCCGGCCCGGCGTCGGCGGCCGTGCTCATCAGCTGCTCGGGGGCCATGTAGCCGGGTGAGCCGATCACGCCGCCGGATTCGGTGATCCGGGTGCCGTCGGCCGGGTGGGCGATGCCGAAGTCGATGACGCGGGGCCCGTCGGCGGCGAGCAGCACGTTCGCCGGCTTGAGGTCGCGGTGGACCACCCCGGCGCCGTGGATCGCCACCAGGGCGTCCGCCAGCCCGGCGCCCAGGCGCAGCACCGCCTCGACGTCGAACGGCCCGTGCTCGGCCACCGCCGCCTGCAGCGACGGGCCCGCGACGAACTCGGTGGCCAGCCACGGGCTCGCCGCGTCGGGATCGGCGTCGACGATCGAGGCGGTGAAGGCGCCGCCGACCGCGCGGGCAGTCTCGACCTCGCGGCGGAACCGGGCCCGGAACCCCGCATCGGCCGCGTAGCGGGAGTGCACCACCTTCACCGCCACCCGCCGGCCCGCCGACGAGTGCGCGAGGTAGACCCGGCCCATCCCGCCCGCGCCGAGCCGCGCCGCCAGCCGGAAGGAGCCGATGTGCGTGGGATCGGTGGACTGCAATGGCTCCACCGTCGCCCCCCGGCTGCATCCGACCCCCGAACGGCCCGTCAGGATGCCAGACGGGTGACGCCGGGGTGCCCGGGCGTCACGCCGCGTGGGGTTCAGCCGAGCTCGCCGGGCGGGCGCCCGGGGACCTCCAGGTCCGCGACCAGCCCGTAGTGGTCGCTGGCCCACACCCCGCCCACCGGCCCGGCCAGCACCAGCTCGCAGGAGCGCACCCGCAGGGTCGGGCCGTGCGCCCCGCCGCGGACCAGCACGTAGTCGATCCGCCGCGGCCGCACCAGCGGCATCGCGCCGTCGCGGACCAGCGGGTTGTCCGGGGTGAACGTGTGGCCGGGCTCGTCGCCGCGGGCGCTGCGCCAGGCGTCGTGGTAGGCGACGCTCGTCCCGTCGAGCGACCGGTCGCCGGTGAGGAACCGGACGCTGGCCGCGTCCGGGGTGGCGTCCAGGTCGCCGAGCAGCACGACGTGCGCCGGGCGCGCCGCCACCAGGTCCTCGACGGCGCGGGCCACGGCCAGGGCCTGGCGCTCCCGCACCGCCTCGCGGTCGAGGGGCCAGACCGGCTTGTGGTGCACCACCAGCAGCGGCCCCAACGGCGGCGGGGCCAGCACCTCGGCGATGACCGCCCCGGTCCACGGCAGCACCGCGGTGTCCGCGCCCAGGTGCAGGTCGACGTGGTGGACCGCGCCGAACGGCCAGCGGCTGACCAGCTCCGCCCCGGCCGGGTCGTCGGGAGCGGTGCTGCGGTGGCGCACGGCGTGCCGGTCCGGGCCGAGCAGGTCGGCGGCCTGCCCCGGCTCGACCTCCTGCAGCGCGGCGACGTCCGGGTCGAGGCGCCGCAGTTCGTCGCGCAGCACTCGGCGACGGGCGGAGTAGTCCACGTCGGTCGGGGAGAGCGTGTTCATCGTCAGCACGCGCAGGCCGGTCATCGACCCGCATCCTGCCGCACGCGCCTACCCTGGATCCGGTGCTGCCGCCCTTCGGGATCTACGTCCACGTGCCGTTCTGCGCGGCCCGCTGCGGCTACTGCGACTTCAACACCTACACGGCCTCCGAGCTGGCCGGCTCCGGCGCGTCCCCGGACGGCTGGCTGGCGGCCGTGCTGCGCGAGCTCGACCGCGCCGCCGCCACCGTCGGACCGCGCGCGGTCGACACCGTGTTCATCGGGGGTGGGACGCCGTCGCTGATCGGGGCGGAGCGGCTGGGCGCGGTGCTCTCCGCGATCCGCTCGACGTTCGGCCTGGCGCCCGGCGCCGAGGTGACCACCGAGTCCAACCCGGAGTCGACGTCGCCGGAGTTCTTCGCCGGGCTGGTCGATGCCGGGTTCACCCGGGTGTCGCTGGGCATGCAGTCCGCCGCGCCGCACGTCCTGCGGGTGCTGGAGCGCCGGCACACACCGGGCCGGGCGGTCGCCGCCGCCCGGGAGGCCCGCGCCGCCGGGCTCGCGCACGTCAACCTCGACCTGATCTACAGCACCCCCGGCGAGACCGACGACGACCTGCGCGCCTCGCTCAACGCCGTCCTGGAGGCGGGGGTCGACCACGTCTCGGCGTACTCGCTGATCGTCGAGGACGGCACCGCGATGGCCCGCAAGGTATCGCGCGGCGAGCTGCCCATGCCCGACGACGACGTCGCCGCCGCCCGCTACGAGATGATCGACGACCGGCTCGCCGCGGCCGGTTTCACCTGGTACGAGGTGTCGAACTGGGCCACCACCGCCGAGGCCGGCTGCCGGCACAACCTCGGCTACTGGCTCGACGGCGACTGGTGGGGCCTGGGCCCCGGCGCGCACTCGCACCTCGCCGGCACCCGCTGGTGGAACGTCAAGCACCCGGCCCGCTACGCCGCCGCACTGGCCGCCGGCGACACCCCCGAGGCCGACCGCGAGGTGCTCACCGAGGACGAGCGGCAGATGGAGCGCGTGATGCTGCGGCTGCGGCTGGCCTCCGGGCTCCCGCTGGACCTGCTCGACGACGCCGGCCGGGCCGCCGCCTCCCGCGCCGCCGACGACGGCCTGCTGGTGCTCGACGGCGGGAGCGCCGTGCTGACCAGGCAGGGCCGGCTGCTTGCCGACGGGGTGGTGCACGCGCTGCTCGCCGGAGCCCCCGCGTGACCCGACTCCCGACCTCGGTTCAGGAAAGCCACGATGCTGCCCTCTGCGGGCCGGAACGTGGCTTTCCTGAACTCCGGCGTGGGGGTCGGCGGTGAGTCCGCGGCGGCGGGTGCTGGTGCTGCTCGTCGCGGGCGTCGTGCTGGTGGCGGCGGTGGCGTTCGGGGTGCGGTGGTTCGCCGGGCTCGGGCCCGCGGTCGACCCGGACTCCCGGCCCGACCAGGCCGCCCCCGGGCCCGTGCTGCTGGTCCCCGGCTACGGCGGGTCGCGGGAGAGCCTGGGCGCGCTGGCGGCCCGCATCGAGGCCACCGGCCGCGACGCCGAGGTGCTCACCCTGGCCGGCGACGGCACCGGCGACCTCGGCGCCCAGGTGGAGGTGCTCGACGAGGCCGTCGACGCCCGCCTCGCCGCGGGCGCGCCGTCGGTCGACGTGGTCGGCTACTCGGCGGGCGGGGTGGTCGCCGGGCTGTGGGTGGCCCGCGAGGAGGGGGCGGCCAGGGCCCGGCGGATCGTCACGATCGGCTCCCCGCTCACCGGCACGGCCGTGGCCGCCGCCGGTGCCGCCTCGGCCCCCGACGCCTGCCCCGTCGCTTGCCGGCAGCTCGCGCCGGGCAGCGGCGAGCTCGCCGAGCTGGCGCGGGCGCGGGTGGGCGGCGCGGTCCCGTGGCTGTCGATCTGGACCGCCGACGACCAGACCGTCACCCCGCCCGACTCGGCCCGGCTCGACGGCGCGGTCAACGTGGAGCTGCAGTCGGTGTGCCCGACGGCCCGGGTCGGGCACGGCGGCCTGCCCAACGACCCGGCCGTCACCGGGCTGGTGCTGCGCGGGATCTCGGCCGACCCCCTCGCCCCACCCACCGACTGCGCCTCCCTCCGCGCCACCCCCGGCTGACGCCGCGCCCGCGCCCCGCCCGCGTCCCACTACCGCCGCCCGCCCGGACGCGCGGCCGGTGGCCGGCCGGCGGGCGCGGGGGTAGGGCGTTCCCCCCTCGGGGTCGGAGGCCGGCAGGAGTGTTCGCGATCACACCGCTCGCCAGGGTGTACCCGTGTCGACCAGCATCCTCGCGCCCGTGAAGCGTCCCCGGCGCCCGCACCCCGTCCGTACCGCCGCCCTCCCGCTGGGCCTGTTGACGGTGCTCTTCCTGGCCTTCGCCCTCCCGCCCTACCTGGGGTTGGACCCGGCGCTGGCGCGGTTGCCGATCCCGGCCGACGCGCCCTGGTACTACCCGGCGCTCGTCGCCCACATCGGGTTCGGGTCGGTGGCGCTGCTGGCGGCCGTCCTGCAGGTCTGGCCGTGGCTGCGCCGCCACCACCCCGCCGTGCACCGGTGGAGCGGGCGGGTCTACGTGTTCGGCGGGGTGCTGCCCGGTGGGCTGGTGGTGCTGGCGGTGTCGCCGTTCAGCGTGTCCGGTGGGGCGGTGTCGCACGTCGCGAACACGATGCTGGCCCTGCTGTGGCTGTTCACCACGGTCGCCGGCTACCGGGCGGCCCGGCGGCGCCGCTACGCCGAGCACCGCGAGTGGATGGTCCGCAGTGTCGCGCTGGCGTTCTCGATCGTGGCGAGCCGGCTGTGGAGCGTGGCGTGCATCGCGGTGTTCGCCCCGGAGGTCTTCGGCGAGGGGGCGATCGACCCCGTCACGCTGGCCGCCGCCGTCGGGATCGCCGCGTGGCTGAGCTGGGTGGTCAACCTGCTGCTGGCCGAGTACTGGTTGCACCGGACCCGCCGGTCGGCGGTCGGGGCCTGAGGCGTCCTCAGCCCCCGGTCGGCGGCGCCAGCGCGGCCATGGCGACGTCGACGACGGTGTCCGCGTAGCTCTCGGTGAGGGGCCCGGTCCGCAGCATCCAGCGGTGGTAGGGGGGTCCGATGAGCAGTTCGACCGCGTGGTCGAGGTCGAGGTCGTCGCGCAGCTGGCCGACCCGCTGCGCGGCGCGCAGCCGGTCCTTGATCCCGTCCATCTGCGGGCGCAGCAGCCGGTCGCGCACCTTCTCGGCGAGGTCGTCGCTGCCGAGGGTCTCGATGGTCAGGGCCCGGGAGACCAGGGACCGCTGCGGGTCGGCGAGCTCGGCGACGGTGGCGCGGATGACGGTGCGCAGGTCGGCGCGCACGTCGCCGGTGTCGGGCAGCGCGGTGTCCTGGGCGAGCGCCGCGTCGGTGAGCGCGTCGACGACGACCGCGCCCTTGCCCGGCCACCAGCGGTAGATCGTCTGCTTGCCGACTCCCGCCCGGGCCGCGATCGCCTCCACGGTCAGGGTCGCGTAGCCGGTCTCGGACAGCAGCTCCATGGCGGCGCCGAGGATGGCGTGGCGCGAGCGCTCGTTGCGCCGGGCGGGGTCGGGGGCGGTCCGGGGGCTCATGCGGCGCACCCTACCCCGAGACGAGACGAGCCGTCTCGTCTTCGCGTCAGCTCGTGATGTCCTTGGTGGCGAAGTTCGCCCAGGCGGCGCCGAAGGCGACGGTGACCCAGCCGAGTTGGACCAGCGCGCCGCGCCGGAGCGACGGCCACAGGACCGGGTCGCGGTAGAGGTCGATCCAGGCCAGCCAGTGGGTGGTGGGCAGGTAGGTGCGGATCGCGGCCGCGGCGTCGAGGGGCAGCAGCACCGCGCTGGTCACGACGACCGCCAGCACGCCGAGCGCGGCGGCCAGCGGGGAGTCGGTGAGGGTGGAGAAGAACAGCCCGAGCGCACCCAGGGCCAGCATGCACAGCGCCAGGTAGGCGACCGTGCCGGCCGTGCGAACCAGCAGCTGGGCCGGGGTGAGCACCGCCCCGGACAGCGACGCGATCCCGCCCCCGCCGCCCAGGGCGGCGTCGGGCCCGAAGCCGAACGCCGCCACCCCGACGGCGTAGCCGGTGATCGTCACCAGGAGCACGGCGAGCAGCACGAACGCCGTCACCGACACCAGCTTCGCGACCAGCAGCCGCAGCCGCCCCACCGGGCGGACCAGCAGGTAGCGCAGGGTGCCCGCGCTCGCCTCGCCGGCGATCGCGTCGCCGGCGACGACGGCCACCGTGATCGGCAGGAACACCGGCAGCACGAGGGCCAGCGCCGCGGCCGGGAACAGCTGGCCGTTCGACACCACCGCGGACAGGAACGCCCCGCCGCGGCCCGGCGCCGGCGCGAGCCGGGTGGTCGCCAGCAGCACCGCGACCAGCGCCGGCAGCGCGCACAGCAGCGCCCAGCACAGCCACACCCGCCGCCGGCGCAGCATCAGCGCCAGCTCGACCCGGATCATCCGCGCCCCCCGTCGACGCGGTCCGAACCGGCTCCGGTGGCCTCCAGCACGACCTGTTCGAGGCTGCGGCGCTGGGCGGTGAGGCCGGTGACCGCGATCCCGGCGGCGACCAGGCGCGCGTTCAGCTCGGCGGGATCGTCGCCGCGCACGACGAGCGCGTCGCCGTCGCGGTCGACGACGCGCCCGTCCAGCAGCCCCACCACGGCGTCCGGCTCGGGGGAGCGGACCAGCACCCGCCCGGTCGGGGCGCGCAGCGCGTCGAGGTCCTCGGTCAGCACCAGCCGGCCGCCGTCCATGACGCCGACCCGCGTGCAGAGCGCCTCGACCTCGGAGAGCAGGTGGCTCGACAGCACGACGGTGGTCCCGGCCGCGTTCAGCTCGACCAGCAGCTCGCGCATCTCGGTGATGCCGCGCGGGTCGAGGCCGTTGGTGGGCTCGTCGAGCAGCAGCAGGTCGGGGCGGCGCAGCAGGGCCGCGGCGATGCCCAGCCGCTGGCGCATGCCCAACGAGTAGGCCTTCACCGGGCGCCGGTCGACGCCGGCGAGCCCGACCTGGCGCAGCGCCTCCTCGACGCGCTCGCGCCGGTCCCGCCGCCGCGCGCCGGGCCCGGCGGCGTCCAGCAGCCGCAGGTTGGCCCGCCCGGACAGGTGCGGCCACGCCGCAGGCCCCTCGACCAGCGCGCCGACCCGGGGCAGCACGGCCTTCGCGCCCCGCGGCATCGGGCGGTCCAACAGTCGCACCGACCCCGACGTCGGGTGCACCAGCCCCAGGAGCATCCGGACCAGGGTGGTCTTGCCCGAGCCGTTGGGCCCCAGCAGCCCGAACCGGACGCCCTCCGGCACGGCCAGGTCGACCCCGTCGACGGCGGTGACCCGGCCGAACCGCTTGGTCAGCGCCTCGGTGACGATCACGTCGGTCACCGCGGCCCCCGTCCCGACAGCTCGCCCAGCGCCCGCTCCAGCACCTGCGGCGCCACGGTGCCCATCATCAGCACGCTCCCCCCGCGCCTGCCGTGCACCAGCACCGACAGCAGGGGCGTGGACAGCGAGACGGCGCGCCCCTCCGGCACCTCGACGGCGGCCCCACCGGCCGCGCCCGCCCCGCCGATCGCCTGGCGGGCCACGTCGCCGCTGACCGGGATCAGCGCGAACCCGGCCAGCCCGGAGCCGTAGAGCCCGACGCCGGGCAGCTCGGCGTCCGGGGTGCCGGTCAGCGGGACGCGGTCGCGGCCGGCCAGCCGCGCCGGCGCGGGCGCGGCCTCCAGCACCCGCAGCGCGCCGCTGATGTCGGCGGCGCCGACGGCGACGAACCCGGCTCCCGGCGGCACGGTGGGGGTGGTCTCGGTGATGTCGGGCACCCGGTCGGAGACCTCCAGCAGCTCGGTGAACAGCAGCGGGTCGCCGGTCCGCGCGGACACCTCGACGCGCAGCGGCAGGGCGGTGGCCGGGTCGCCCGCGACGTCGGCCCAGATGTCGACCCGCCCGACGGTGGTGTCCGGGTCGGTCGGGGTGAGCCGCAGCCCGGCCGCGTCGCGCCCGGCGATCCGACGGGCCGGCAGTGCGGTGACGGGGTCGGTCGGGGCCAGCCGCACGATCCGCCGGGCCAGCTCCGGCGGGGCCAGGTCGCCCGCCCGGGGCAGCCGCAGCGGGGTGCGACCCACCACCCTGGTGAGCTGCTGGGCGCCGAAGTCCCAGGCGTACTCGACGCCGTCGACCAGGTAGGTGTCGCGCTCGCCGGAGTTGTCGACCTGGTCGACGCGCCACCGGTCGGCGCCGGCGACGAACGCGCGGATGCGGGTGGTCGTGGTCAGCAGCTGCGACACCGACTCCAGCCGCGGGATCTCCGGCAGCCCGAGCCGCCCCGTGCTCTCCGCGTAGCCGACGTAGGGGCGCGGCGCCCCGGCGATGCGGGCGCGCAGCCGCTCGGGGTCGACGTCGACGGCGCCGGCGGGCGGGCTGTACGAGCCCAACCCGACCAGCCCGGCGGCGCCGGCCGCGACGAGCAGCCAGCGCCGGCTGAATCGCTGCGCGGCCACGTCGACCCACGATGCCAGTTGAGATGTGAACGACCCGTGGGGATCGCTGCTGGTGGGTTCGGTCACGTCGCAGGGTCCGTGTACTCGGCGCAGAGGCCCCGGACTCTGCGCCGGGTAGGCAAACTCTGCGAGGACGACCCGTGCAGTCCGCCGCCCGCTGGGCCAGCACGACCGTATCGTCCGCCCGGCGTGCCCGGGCCCGGCTCCGCTTAGACTGGCGAAGGCCCCATCGTGTGCAGGAGGTGCGTCCGTGAACGCCGACGAACGTCGCTTCGCCGTGCTGCGCGCGATCGTCGCCGACTACGTGGCCACGCACGAGCCCGTCGGCTCCAAGATGATCGTCGACAAGTACAACCTGGGCGTCTCCAGCGCCACCGTCCGCAACGACATGGCCGTGCTGGAGGAGGACGGGCTGATCGTGCAGCCGCACACCAGCGCCGGGCGGGTGCCCACCGACAAGGGCTACCGGCTCTTCGTCGACCGGCTCGCCCAGGTCAAGCCGCTGTCGGCGGCGGAGCGGCGGGCCGTGCAGGCGTTCCTGGACGGCGCGGTCGACCTCGACGACGTGCTGCGCCGCAGCGTGCGGCTGCTGGCCCAGCTCACCCGGCAGGTGGCCGTCGTGCAGTACCCGACGCTCACCCGCTCGACGGTGCGCCACCTGGAGGTCATCCAGCTGACGCCGGCCCGGCTGATGCTCGTGCTGATCACCGACTCCGGCCGGGTCGACCAGCGCGTCGTCGACCTCGGCGAGGTGATCACCGACGACCAGGTCGCCCAGCTGCGCGGGATGATCAACGCGGCGCTGGCCGGCCGCCCGCTGGCCGCCGCCTCGGCCGCGGTGGCCGACCTGCCCGACTCCGCGCCCCCCGAGCTGCGCGACGTCACCATCACGCTGTCCACGATCCTGATCGAGACGCTGGTCGAGCACCCCGAGGAGCGGCTGCTGCTGGGCGGCACCGCCAACCTCACCCGCAACGTCGCCGACTTCCCCGGCTCGCTGCGCCAGGTCCTGGAGGCGCTGGAGGAGCAGGTCGTGGTGCTCAAGCTGCTGGCCTCCGCGCAGGACCGCGGGACGGTGACCGTGCACATCGGCGAGGAGAACGAGGCCGAGGAGATGCGCGACACGTCCGTGGTCTCGATCGGGTACGGCGCTGGCACCGTGCTGGGTGGGATGGGAGTCGTCGGACCCACCCGGATGGACTACCCCGGATCGATCGCGGCGGTGCATGCGGTGGCCCGGTACGTGGGTGAGATCCTTGCTGGACGATGACGGTGCCGGGGGGCACCGGCGGGAATCGGGGCCGGAATACCGGCGCACGACGTGACGCTCACGCGTGTGGGCTGAGTTTCGACGAGCGTTGACCGAGCGAGAAGGACCATGGGGAACGCCAGGGTGGCACGGGACTACTACGGGACCCTCGGGGTCGAACAGGACGCCGGGCCCGACCAGATCAAACGGGCCTACCGGCGGCTGGCCAGGGAGCTGCATCCCGACGTCAACCCCGACCCGGCGGCGCAGGAGCGGTTCCGCGAGGTCAGCACCGCCTACGAGGTGCTGTCCGACCCGGAGAAGCGGCGCATCGTCGACCTCGGCGGCGACCCGATGGGCAACGGCGCCGCCGCCGGCGGCCCCGGCGACCAGTTCGGCTTCGGCGTCAGCGACATCATGGACGCCTTCTTCGGCGGCCAGGCCGGCGGCCGCGGGCGGGGCCCGCGCAGCCGCGTGCAGCCCGGCGCCGACGCGCTCATCCGGATGCCGCTGACGCTCAACGAGTGCGCCACCGGCGTCACGAAGGACCTGACGGTCGACACGGCCGTCCTGTGCACGGAGTGCACCGGGGCCGGCAGCGCGCCGGGCTCGGCGCCCTCGGTCTGCGACATCTGCGCGGGCCGCGGCGAGGTGCAGAGCGTGCAGCGCTCGTTCCTCGGCCAGGTCGTCACCTCGCGGCCCTGCCCGAACTGCCGCGGCTTCGGCGAGATCATCACCGACCCGTGCCGGCAGTGCGGCGGCGACGGGCGGGTCCGCTCCCGGCGCTCCGTCGGCGTGCGGATCCCGGCCGGCGTGGCCGACGGGATGCGCGTGCGGCTGGCCGGCCAGGGCGAGGTCGGCCCCGGCGGCGGCCCCGCCGGCGACCTCTACGTCGAGGTCGAGGAGGAGCCGCACGAGCTGTTCACCCGCGACGGCGCCGACCTGCACTGCACGGTCCAGCTCCCGATGACCGCCGCCGCGCTCGGCACCACCCTCCCGCTGCCCACGCTGGACGGCGTGGAGGAGCTGCACGTCGAGCCGGGCACGCAGGCGGGTTCGGTGCAGACGCTGCGCGGCAAGGGCATGCCCCGGCTGCGCTCCACCGGCCGGGTCGACGGGCACGGCGACCTGATGGTGCACGTCGACGTGGCCGTCCCGACGAACCTCACCAAGGAGCAGAGCGACCTGCTGCGCCAGCTCGCGGCGATGCGCGGCGAGGAGCAGCCCGACCTGGTCGGCGGCAACCGCAACGGCCACGGCATCTTCTCCCGGCTGCGCGACTCTTTCGGGCGGTGACGTCGTGGGTGAATGTCGCGGTCCCGGCCGTGGTATCCACTCACGACCATGAGCACCGCGCCGCTGTTCCTCGTCGAGGCCGTCCCGTCGTCGGGTCCGCTGCTGCTCGACGGGCCCGAGGGCCGGCACGCGGCCACCGTCAAGCGGCTGCGCGTCGGCGAGGCGGTGCTGGTCGCCGACGGCCGCGGCGGACTGGGGCGGGCCGAGGTCGTCGGCGTCGCCAAGGACAGCGTCGAGCTGGCGGTCGCCGGGCGCACGGCGCTGGCGCCGCCCGCCGTCCGGGTGGTGCTGGCCCAGGCGCTCGTCAAGGGCGACCGCGGCGAGCTGGCCGTGGAGATGGCCACCGAGGCCGGCATCGACGAGGTGCTGCCGTGGAAGGCGGCCCGCTGCATCGCGCGCTGGGAGTCCGGGCCGCGCGGCGACAAGGCGCTGGCCAAGTGGCGCTCGACGGTCCGGGAGGCGGCCAAGCAGGCCCGCCGGGCGTGGGTGCCGCCGGTCGGCGAGCCCCTCACCACGTCCGCCCTCGCCGGCCGTGTCGCCACCGCCGACCTGGCGCTCGTGCTGCACGAGTCGGCGACCGTCGGCCTGGCCGAGCTGGCCCTGCCGGCGGCGGGGGAGCTGCTGCTGGTCGTCGGGCCGGAGGGCGGGCTGACCGACGCCGAGGTCGACGAGCTGACGGCCGCGGGAGCGCGGGCGGTGCGGCTGGGCCCGGAGGTCCTGCGCGCCTCCACCGCCGGCGCGGTCGCCCTGGGCGCCCTGGGCGCCCTCACCGGTCGCTGGGCCCCCGTCGCGGGCTGACGAGCGCGTCCGGCGACACGCGACCGGCGGGTGAGTTACGGGGCGTGTCGGGTCGGGCGGGGCTATCGTCCCCGGCGTTCGATCCGGTTCGTCCTGATCGGACCGCGACGCGGGTGGGCCCACCCACGGAGCCGCCGGGGGAGCCCCCCTCGTCCGGCGGTGCCGCGCCGCGGGGGGGTCCCCCCCACCCGCCCCGGCGCGGCAGCACGCGGGCAGGCGTGCGATGCTCGCCGCCATGACGCCACGCCGTGCGCTCGGTCGCCTCGTCGGGTTGGGGGTCGCGGTGGCGGCGCTGCCGTCGCTGGTCGTGGCCTGCGCCGACCGGTCGCCCTCCGCCGCGCCGGGCCCCCGGCCCGCCGCCCCCGGCACCCCGGTCCGCCTGGACTACGGCGGCCACCCCAGCCAGTTCGGCGAGCTCACCCTGCCGGCCGGCGACGGCCCGGTGCGCGGGGTCGTCGTGATCGTGCACGGCGGGTTCTGGCGGCAGGCCTACGGGCTGGAGCTGGGGCGCCCGCTGGCCGAGGACCTCGTCGGCGCCGGGCTGGCGGTCTGGAACATCGAGTACCGCCGCGTCGGCGGCGACGGCGGGTGGACGGCCACGTTCGACGACGTGGCCGCGGCCGTCGACCTGCTGGCCGGACCGGCTCAGGACGCGGCAGGCGGCCGGCTGACCCTGGACCGGGTGGTGGCGGTCGGGCACTCCGCGGGCGGCCACCTGGCCGGCTGGGCGGCGGCCCGCCCCGGCCTGCCGGCCGGCGCG
>NZ_JAHDTH010000228.1 GCF_018531445.1 Pseudonocardia lacus | reverse complement strand
ACCACCGCGGGCGGCAGGTCGGCCGGCAGTTCGGCCGCCCACGCCCCGTACGTCGCCCGCCACGGCGCGTCCGGGGCGCGGTCGACCAGCACCGTGCGCAGCCCGGCGCGTCCGCAGGCGGCGGCCAGTGCCCGCCCCGCGGGCCCGCCCCCGACGACCGCGACGTCGGGGGCCGTGCCGGGTGACTTGCCGGGTGCCGTGCCGGGCGACGTTGTGGCGCTCAGCCGCCACCACCGCCGGTGGCCATCACGCCGCCGTCGATGCGGACGGTCTCCCCGGTGATCCAGGACGCCGCGTCCGAGACCAGGAACCCGACCAGCGAGGCGATGTCCTCGGGGGTGCCCAGCCGCTTCATCGGGTAGCCGGCGGCCACCGCCTCCTCGCCGCGCTCGTAGAGCGCGGCGGCGAACTTGGTCTTCACCACTGACGGCGCGATGGCGTTGACCCGGATGCCCGGGCCGAGCTGGGCGGCCAGCTCCTCGGTGAGCCGGATGAGCGCGGCCTTGGAGGCGCCGTAGGCGGCGATCATGCCGGTCGAGCGCAGCCCGGCCGTCGAGGCCACGTTGACGATCGCGCCGCCGTGCTCGCCCATCCAGGCCCGGTGCGCGAGCTGGACGTAGCCCAGCGCGGCGACGACGTTGACGTCGAAGATCTTGCGCACGGCGTTGAGGTCGGCCTCGACGAGCGGGCCGTAGCTGGGGTTGATGCCGGTGTTGTTGATCAGGATGGACAGGTTGCCGAACGCTTCGACGGTCCGGTCGACCGATTCGGCGCGCGACTCGTCCGAGCCGGCGTTGCCGGCCACCGCGAGCACGCGCGCCGAGTCGCCGCCGGCGGCGTCGGAGACGAGCTTGTCGGCCGCCGCGGCCAGCTCGTCGGGCTTGCGCGCGGTGATGGTCACCGACGCCCCCCTCGACAGCAGCTCGGCCGCGATGGCCAGGCCGATTCCGCGGCTGGCCCCGGTCACCAGGGCGGCCCTGCCCGTGAGATCAGTCATGGCTGGGACCCTACGGTCCGAAGTGCCGCGACAGGGTCGGTACGCTGGAGGTGTGATCCGGATCGGGTAGGCCGTCCCCGCGGACGCCGCACACTCGCCGAACCGGAACCCCTCTGGAGTGCCTCCTCGTGATCACCGCCACCGACCTGGAACTGCGCGCCGGGTCCCGGATCCTGCTGTCCGGGGCCAACTTGCGCGTGCAGGCGGGAGACCGGATCGGCCTGGTCGGGCGCAACGGCGCGGGCAAGACCACCTCGATGCGGGTGCTCGCGGGTGAGGGCGAGCCCTACTCGGGCACCGTGTCGGCCAACAGCGCCGTCGGCTACCTCCCGCAGGACCCCCGCGAGGGCGACCTCACGGTGTCGGCGAAGGACCGCGTGCTCTCGGCGCGGGGCCTCGACGAGATGCTGCGCAAGATGGAGAAGGCCCAGTCGGCGATGGCCGAGCTGGTCGACGGCCCGCAGAACGAGAAGGCCGTGCGCGAGTACGGGCGCATCGAGGAGCGGTTCTCCGCGCTGGGCGGCTACGCCGCCGAGAGCGAAGCGGCCCGCATCTGCGCCCACCTCGGCCTCCCCGAGCGCGTGCTCGACCAGCAGATCGCCACCCTGTCCGGCGGCCAGCGCCGGCGCGTGGAGCTGGCCCGCATCCTGTTCGCGGCCTCCGACGGCGGCGGGGGCGGCGCGCCCAGCGCCACCACGCTGCTGCTCGACGAGCCCACCAACCACCTCGACGCCGACTCGATCACCTGGCTGCGCTCGTTCCTGTCCGCGCACGACGGCGGCCTCGTGGTCATCAGCCACGACACCGAGCTGCTGGCCGCGGTGGTGAACAAGGTCTGGTTCCTCGACGCCACCCGCGGCGAGGTCGACGTCTACAACATGGACTGGAAGCGCTACCAGGACGCGCGGGCCACCGACGAGAAGCGCCGCCGTCGCGAGCGGGCCAACGCCGAGAAGAAGGCCGCGGCGCTGCACACCCAGGCGGCCAAGATGGGCGCCAAGGCCACCAAGGCGGTCGCGGCCAAGAACATGGCCCGCCGCGCCGACCAGCTGCTGGCCGGGCTCGACCCGGAGCGCCAGCACGACCGCGTCGCCAAGATCCGGTTCCCGGCGCCCGCGCCGTGCGGGCGCACCCCGCTCACCGCGGAGGGGCTGTCCAAGGCGTTCGGCTCGCTGGAGGTCTTCACCGGCGTCGACCTCGCGGTCGACCGCGGCGCCAAGGTCGTGGTGCTGGGGCTCAACGGCGCCGGCAAGACCACCCTGCTGCGCCTGCTGGCCGGCACCGAGGTCGCCGACGCGGGGCGCGTGGTGCCCGGGCACGGCCTGCGCACCGGCTACTACGCCCAGGAGCACGACACCCTGGACCTGTCCGCGTCGGTGTGGGAGAACATCCGCCACGCCTCGCCCGACACCCCCGAGCAGCAGCTGCGCACGCTGCTCGGCTCGTTCATGTTCTCCGGCGACCAGCTCTCCCAGCCGGCCGGCACGCTCTCGGGCGGCGAGAAGACGCGCCTGGCGCTGGCCGGGCTGGTCTCCAGCGCGGCCAACGTGCTGCTGCTCGACGAACCGACGAACAACCTCGACCCGGCCAGTCGCGAGCAGGTGCTCGACGCGCTGCGCCGATTCGACGGGGCGGTCGTGCTGGTGACGCACGATTCCGGAGCGGTCGAGGCGCTCGAACCGGACAAGGTGATCGTGCTGCCCGACGGCACCGAGGACTTCTGGTCGGCCGACTATCTCGAACTGGTCCAGTTGGCCTGATCGGGCGATTTGCTGCCCGACCCAGGTCCACCCGAACGGCTACTGAAGATCCCAGTGTGACCGGGATCGCAGCACCGGGTGTCCGATCATGCCCTGACTCGATCCACTTCTGGGGTGACCAGCACGTCGCGTCGGGGTGACGAGCACGTAATGGGCTCCTCAACGATCACCCGCATGCGTGATCCGTTCGGCCGAACCGCTCACCGATCATCGAATGGATCTCCTGGTCCGCCCCTGTCACCCTGGAGATCATTGCCGGACACCGGGGGCGACAACTCGGCGGAAGGTCCGCTGAGGGGGTTAGAGGAGGTCTGGGGCCGTGGCCGATCTGAAGAAGGGTGCCCGAATCACCGGGACCCAGCGGGACAAGCTCGCAACGGACCTGAAGAAGAAGTACGAGAAGGGCGCCAGCATCCGGGCGCTCGCCGAGCAGACCGGGCGGTCGTACGGATTCGTGCACCGCGTGCTCAGCGAAACCGGGGTCACGCTGCGCGGGCGCGGGGGCGCGACGCGCACCAAGAAGAAGTAGCCCGACCGTCCACACCGCCACCTCAGCTTCACCCATTCGGCCGCAGCTAGCTGGCTGGATGGCGTAACGCGGCAGCGACCGCGTCCATCGCGCGCACCTGTTGGCCGCCGCGCACACGTTCCGACGTGCGCGCGGCGGCCAACCGGTGCGCGCGGTGCGTCGGGGGTGCACACCGCAAACGCGACGGCGCGGGCGTCAGGGGTCCGTGCGAGGGTTCGATCGTCGGGCGCGGGATGCTCCGCGCCGCCGGCGGCGTTGAGCCGTGCGCGTGCAACGGTGTAATGGTGAAGGAGGGCGCGCATGGACGGCGTCTGGGGGATGATGCGCGGGGCCACCCGCGCGGTCGACGCGCCCACCTCGATCAAGCGCGGGACGCTCCCGCGCATCTGGCGGTTCGCCCGGCCCTACCGGCGCCTGTTGGCGGGCTTCCTGTCGCTGACGGTCGTCTCGGCGACCATCGGCGTGGCCACGCCCGTGCTGGCCGGGCGCGTGGTCGACGCGATCATCGGCGGCGGGCCCGACGCCGCCCGCACGGTGGTGCTGCTGGCCGGCGGGGTGGCCGGCCTGGCGGTGCTGGAGGCGCTGGTCGGGCTGTCCACGCGGTGGTTCTCCGCGCGCATCGGCGAAGGGCTCATCGTCGACCTGCGCGGCGCGGTCTTCGAGCACGTGCAGCGGATGCCGGTGGCGTTCTTCACCCGCACCCGCACCGGCGCGCTGGTCAGCCGGCTCAACAACGACGTCGTGGGCGCCCAGACCGCGATCACCGGCACGGTGAGCTCGGTACTCAGCAACGTCATCCAGCTGGCGCTGGCCGTGGCGGTGATGATGACGCTGGCCTGGCAGGTCACCGTGCTCGCGCTCGTGCTGCTGCCGATCTTCGTCATCCCGGCCCGGCGGATGGGCCGCACCATCGCCGACCTGCGCCGCGAGAACGCCGACCTCTCCGCGGCCATGGGCAACCAGATGACCGAGCGCTTCTCGGCGGCGGGGGCCACGCTGGTCAAGCTGTTCGGCCGCCCGGTCGAGGAGGCCGCCAGCTTCCGCGGGCGCGCCGAGCGCGTCCGCGACATCGGCATCCGCACCGCCATGGCCACTCGCGTGTTCGTCACCTCGCTGTCGCTGGTCTCGGCGCTGGCCCAGGCGCTGATCTACGGCCTGGGCGGCTACCTGGCCGTCACCGGGCAGATCGAGGCCGGCACCGTGGTCACCCTGGCCCTGCTGCTCACCCGGCTCTACTCGCCGATGACCGCGCTGGCCAACGCCCGCGTCGACGTGATGACCGCGCTGGTGTCGTTCGAGCGGGTCTTCGAGGTCCTCGACCTGCGGCCCATGATCACCGAGCGACCCGACGCCCGCGACCTGCCGCCCGACCCGCTCGGGGTGCGCCTGCGCGACGTGCGCTTCGGCTACCCCGGCGCCGACCGGGTCTCGCTGGCCTCGCTGGAGGAGGTCGCCGTGCTCGACAACCGGGCGGGCGAGGAGGTGCTGCACGGGATCGACCTGGAGGTCGGCGCCGGGCAGGTCGTGGCGCTGGTCGGGCCGTCGGGCGCGGGCAAGTCGACGATCGCCGCGCTGGTCCCGCGCCTCTACGACGTCGACGGCGGCGCCGTCGAGCTGGGCGGTGTCGACGTGCGCGAGCTGAGCTTCGCCGCGGTGCGCGGCGCGGTCGGCGTGGTCACCCAGGACGGGCACCTCTTCCACGACACGATCCGGGCCAACCTCGCCTACGCCGCGCCCGGCGCGAGCGACGAGGAGATCGTCGAGGCGATGCGCCGCGCCCGCCTGGGCGAGGTCCTCGACGCCCTGCCCGACGGGCTCGACACCGTCGTCGGTGAGCGCGGCTACCGGCTCTCCGGCGGCGAGCGCCAGCGCCTCACGATCGCCCGGCTTCTGCTGGCCAGGCCGCGCGTGGTGATCCTGGACGAGGCCACCGCGCACCTGGACTCCGAATCGGAGGTGGCGGTGCAGGAGGCGCTGGGCGAGGCGCTGCAGGGGCGCACGGCGATCGTCATCGCGCACCGGCTCTCCACGGTCCGCGACGCCGACCTGATCGCCGTCGTCGAGCACGGCCGGATCGTCGAGCGCGGCACCCACGACGAGCTCATCGCGGCCGGGGGCCGCTACGCCGCGCTGCACCGCACCCAGTTCGCGGGGGAGAGCGCGAACGGTCCGCGGCTGGTCGCCCCCCGGGCCTGAAGCCCGACCTGCTCGTCCGCTCAGCCCGCCCTACCGGACGGGCCGACCGGGCGCGCGCCGTTGCCCCCGGGGCTGCTCCGCGGCACCCGCACCGAGCCCTCCACCAGGTCGAGCACCGCGCCCAGCTCGCCCAGCGGCAGGTCCATCGCCACGTGGGAGACCAGGCCCTCCAGCACCAGTTCGAGGAAGCGGGCCAGCACCGCCTCGTCGACGTCGGCGCGCACGGTGCCGGCCGCGGCCTGGCGGCGCAGCCGCTGGCGGGTGGCCGCGGTGAGCGCGTCGGCGCTGCGCCGCCAGTGCTCGCGGAAGCCGGGGTCGGTGCGCCCGCGGCGGGCGATCTCCAGGAACGTCCCGGCCCAGCCGGCCTGCAGCTCGTGCGGCGCCGCGAGCAGCTCGCGCATCACCTGCACCAGGCCCTGCTCGGCGACGATGTCGGCCATGCGCTCGGTGTCCTGCTCGGCGACGGCCAGGAACAGCGCTTCCTTGTCGCGGAAGTGGTGGAAGATCGCCCCGCGGGACAGCCCCACGGCCTGTTCGAGGCGGCGCACCGTGGCCCCCTCGTAGCCGTGGCGGGCGAAGCACGAGCGCGCGCCGTCCAGGATCCGGGCGCGGCGCGCGGCGAGCTGCTCGGCGCTGACCCGGGGCACCCGGCGAGGATAGCGCTCACCGGACGGGCGTACTGCTAGCTGCACGGTCCGGCGAAAGCGCGCTCGCCTTTCGCCTGCATCCGTGCTCCATCAGGCGTAGCGTCGTTCCGCGTGGGTACAGAGCTGGGCTGGGCGCCACCCGAGGAGTCGGCGGAGGCGCCGCTGCACGCCGCCGCAACCGATCCAGCCCCCGATCCCGGCCCCTCGGTGCTGCACGACTGCGCCGACGCCGAGGCGTACGTGGCGTCGGTGTGCTTCAAGCACGGCCCCCCGCGGCTGGTCGGCGTCGAGCTGGAGTGGCTGCTGCACCGGCCGCTCGCGCCGCTCGTGCCGACCGACGCCGCCGCGCTGACCGCGGCGCTCGGCCCGCACGCCCCGACCACGATGAACCCCGCCTCACCCGCTTCCCCCCTCCCCGAAGGCTCCGAGGTCACCGTCGAGCCCGGGGGCCAGCTCGAGCTCGCGAGCAAGCCCTTCCCCGACCTCGCCCGGCTCACCGCCGCGGTCAGCGCCGACACCGCCGTGCTGCACGACCGGGTCGCCGCCGTCGGGCTGGCCCCGCTCGACCGGGCCGCCGACCCCGTCCGCCCGCCGGTGCGCCTGCTGGACGTGCCCCGCTACCGCGCGATGGAGCAGGCCTTCGACCGCGTCGGTCCGTACGGGCGCAGCAGCATGTGCGCCACCGCCGCCGTGCAGGTCGGCCTCGACGCCGGCGAGACCACCGCGGTGGGCGGGCGCTGGGCCGCGCTGCACGCCGTGGGCCCGGTGCTGCTGGCCGCGTTCGCCAACTCGCCCGACCTGCACGGCAGGCGCACCGGCTGGAAGTCGGCCCGCTGGGCCAGCTGGCTGCGCGCCGACCCGACGCGCACCGCGCCCCCCGCGATCGCCGACGTCGCCGACACCGACCCGGCCGCGGCGTGGGCCCGCCGGGTGCTGCACAGCCCGGTGCTCTGCGTCCGCGAGGGCACCGACCGCTGGATCGTGCCCGACGGCCTGACCTTCGCCGACTGGATCCGCGGCGCCCCCGGGCTGCGCCGCCCCACGGTCGACGACCTCGACTACCACGTCTCGACGCTGTTCCCGCCGGTCCGCCCGCGCGGGCACCTGGAGGTGCGCTACGTCGACGCCCAGCCGGGTAGGCGCTGGGCGCTGCCGGTGGCGGTGCTGGCCGGGCTGCTGTCCGACCCGGCCGTCACCGACCGGGTCCGCGACGTCTGCGAGCCGGCGGCGGGGCGCTGGGTCTCCGGCGCCCGCCACGGGCTGGCCGACCGCGTGCTGGCCAGGGCGGCCGCGTCGGTGTTCGAGCTGGCCCGCGACCGCCAGCCGGCGCTGGGCTCGCCGGGCTGGGTCGTCGACGACCTCGACGACATGATCGAGCGACAGGTGCTGCGCGGGCGCTGTCCCGCCGACGACCCGGAGCCGTCATGAGCGAGCCCGGGCCGACCGTCCACCGACCGACACGGTGCGATCGACACCGCGCGACCGACCAGTGCCCCCGCTCGTCGCCGACCGGGCGCAGCGGGGGAGTGATGAGCCCGTACCGGGAGACGTACCCGACACCCGCAGGGGAGACACCGTGACCGAGACCGTGGCCGCCACCGCGCCCGCCGTCACCGACCTCACCGACCTCACCGACCTCACCGACCTCACCGCCGAGCAGTTGCGCACCCGCGTGGCCGAGCTGCTGGCCGCCTCGCGCGCCCGCTCCACCGCCCTGACCGACGCCGTCGACGAGGCCGATCTGCTCGCCCAGCACTCGCCGCTGATGTCGCCGCTGGTCTGGGACCTGGCCCACATCGGCAGCCAGGAGGAGCTGTGGCTGGTGCGCGACGTCGGCGGCCGCGAGCCGCTGCGCCCGGAGATCGACGGGCTCTACGACGCGTTCCAGCACTCCCGGGCCAGCCGCGTCGCCCTGCCGCTGCTCACCCCGCCCGAGGCCAGGGCGTACGTGGCCGAGGTGCGCGAGAAGGCCCTCGACGCGTTGCACGCCAGCCCGCTGGCCGGGCGCCGGTTGGAGGAGCACGGCTTCGCCTTCGGGATGATCGTGCAGCACGAGCAGCAGCACGACGAGACCATGCTGGCCACCCACCAGCTGCGCGCGGGCGGCCCCGTCCTGCGGGCGCCCGCCCCGCCGCCCGGGCGCCCGCTGCCCGCGCGCGAGGTCCTCGTGCCCGCGGGCCCGTTCACCATGGGCACCTCCACCGAGGCGTGGGCGCTGGACAACGAGCGCCCCGGGCACGTCGTCGACCTGCCCGCCTTCTGGATCGACACCGCGCCGGTCACCAACGGCGAGTACGCCGAGTTCGTCGCGGCCGGCGGCTACCACGATCCGCGCCACTGGACCGAGGCCGGATGGCGCCACCGCACCGAGGCCGGGCTCACCGCCCCGCAGTTCTGGCTGCGCGACGGCGCAGGCGAGTGGTTCCGCCGCGCGTTCGGGGTGGTCGAGCCGCTCGTCGCCGACGAGCCCGTGGTGCACGTCAGCTGCCACGAGGCCGACGCCTACGCGGCCTGGGCCGGCAAGCGCCTGCCCACCGAGGCCGAGTGGGAGAAGGCCGCGCGCTTCGACCCGGCGTCCGGGCGCTCGCGGCGCTACCCATGGGGCGACCAGGACCCGACCCCGGCGCACGCCAACCTGGGCCAGCGCCACCTGCGCCCGGCGCCCGTCGGCGCCTACCCGGCCGGGGCATCGGCGCTGGGCGTGCACCAGCTCATCGGCGACGTGTGGGAGTGGACGGCGTCGGGCTGGCACCCGTACCCGGGCTTCGAGGTCTTCCCCTACCCCGAGTACTCGCAGGTGTTCTTCGGCGGCGACTACCGCGTCCTGCGCGGCGGCTCGTTCGGCACCGACCCCGCCGCCATCCGCGCCACCTTCCGCAACTGGGACCACCCGATCCGCCGGCAGATCTTCAGCGGGTTCCGGCTGGCCCGCGACGCCCGACCCGGCGACCGCTAGCCGCGTGTGCCGCCACCTGGCCTACGTCGGTCCGCCCGTCACGCTGTCGTCGCTGGTGATCGAGCCGGCGCACGGGCTGCTCGTGCAGTCCTACGCGCCTTCGGACATGCGCGGCGGCGGCACCGTCAACGCCGACGGCTTCGGCGCCGGCTGGTACCCCGGCCCCGGCTCCGACGCCGTGCGTTACCGCAGCGCGTCGCCGATCTGGACCGACGGCTCGTTCGCCGCCGTGGCCGCGGCCACCCGCTCGACCGGGCTGCTGGCCGCGGTGCGCTCGGCGACGATCGGGATGCCCGTCACCGCCCCGGCGGCGGCCCCGTTCGCCGAGGGCCGCTGGCTGTTCAGCCACAACGGGGTGGTCCGCGGCTGGCCCGGCTCGGTCGCCGCCGCGGCGCGCGAGCTCCCGGTGACCGACCTGCTCACGCTCGACGCGCCGACCGACGCCGCCCTGCTCTGGGCGCTCGTGCGCGACCGGCTGCGCCGCGGCGCCGACCCGGGCGCCGCGCTGGGCGAGGTCGTGGTCGCGGTGGCCGCCGCGGCCCCGGGGTCGCGGCTGAACCTGCTGCTCACCGACGGCACCGGGATCTGGGCCACGGCCTGGGACCACGCCCTGTCCGTGCGCGCCGCCGACGCCGCCGCGCTCGTCGCCTCCGAGCCCCTCGACGACCCCGAGACCTGGACGAAGGTGCCCGACCGGCACCTCGTGGTGGCCCACCCGGGCCACTGCCGCACGATCCCGCTGCCCGCCGCCTGACCGGCCGGCGTGCGCGGGCCACCCCGACGACCGGAGCCCCATGACCCTCCTGCTGGACGTCCACCTGACCGAGAGCGACGCCGACGCCGCCCTGCGCGCCGATGCACTGGCCGGGCTCACGGCCACCCCGAAGTGGTTGCCGCCGAAGTGGTTCTACGACGCCCGCGGCAGCGAGCTGTTCGAGCGGATCACCGAGCTGCCCGAGTACTACCCCACGCGCACCGAGCGGACCCTGCTCGACCGCTCGGCGGACGAGATCGCCGCGGTCTCCGGAGCCGACGTGCTCGTCGAGCTGGGGTCGGGCTCGTCGGCCAAGACCCGGCTGCTGCTCGACGCCTTCACCTCGCCCGCCCACCCCGGCGGCGGCCTGCGCTGGTACGTGCCCCAGGACGTCAGCGAGTCCGCGCTGCGCCAGGCCATGGGCACCCTGGCCGACGAGTACCCCGGGCTGCGGCTGCGCGGCGTCGTCGGCGACTTCACCCGCCACCTCGACCGCCTGCCCGGCGGCCGGCACACCCCGCTGCCCGGCGGGACCCGGCGGATGGTCGCCTTCCTGGGCGGCACCATCGGCAACCTGCTGCCCGCCGAGCGCGACCGGTTCCTCACCGGGCTGCGCGCCGTGCTGGAGCCGGGGGAGCAGATGCTGCTGGGCACCGGGCTGGTCGTCGAGCCGGAGGTGCTGGTGCGGGCCTACGACGACGGCGCCGGCGTGACCGCCGAGTTCAACCGCAACGTGCTGCGGGTGCTCAACCGGGAGCTGGGCGCCGACTTCGACGTCGACGCGTTCACGCACGTGGCGCTGTGGGACGCCGAGCGGGAGTGGATCGAGATGCGGCTGCGCGCCGAGCGCGCCATGACCGTGCGCCTGCCCGAGCTCGACCTGAGCGTCGACTTCGCCCGCGGCGAGCAGATGCGCACCGAGGTGTCGGCGAAGTTCCGCGCCGACCGGCTCGGGGCGCTGTTCGCCGGCGCCGGGTTCGCGCTGACCCGGGTGTGGACCGACCCGGACGAGCGCCACGCCCTGTCGCTGGCGACCGCGGCGTGATCGGCCCCCGCGAGACCGTCGATCACCGGCCGCGCGCGGCGTAGCGTCGCGGGGATGCAGACCTGGGACGCCATCCGGGCGCGGCGCAACGTCCGCACCTTCACCGACCAGCCGATCGAACCGGCGGACCTGGACCGGATCCTGGAGGCCGGGTGGCGCGCCCCGTCGGCGAAGAACCGCCAGGCGTGGGACTTCGTCGTGGTGACCGACCGCGACCAGCTCGCCGAGCTGGCCACGGTGTGGCAGGGCGCCCGGTTCATCCCCGGCAGCCGCGCGACCATCGTGCTGACCGTGCCCGACCCGCAGGAGCAGCGGTTCGTGGCCATCGACCGCTACGACCTCGGCCAGGCCACGATGGCGATGATGATCGCCGCCACCGACCTGGGCATCGGCAGCGGCCACGCCTCGATCCACGACCAGGAGGCACTGCGGCGCATCATCGGCATGCCCGAGGGGCACTCCGGCGTCGCGCTGATCGGGCTGGGCTACCCCGCCGACCGCCCGCTGGGCCCGCCGGTGAAGCTCTCCCGCCGGCCCTTCGACGAGGTGGTGCACCGTGGCAAGTGGTGACCCGTGCTGGCGCACCGACGGCGTGCGCGTCGTGCCCGCCGACGCCCTGGACACCAACACCGCGCAGACCCCCGGCATGCACCGCGCCGCCGCGGTCAACGGGGAGCGGGTCGGCGCCCGCAAGCTCTGGGCCGGCACTGTGACCATCCACCCGGGCGCCCGCACGGGCGCGCACCACCACGGCGAGCTGGAGAGCGTGATCTACGTGGTGCGCGGGCGGGCCCGCATGCGCTGGGGGGAGCGGCTGGAGTTCGCCGCGGAGGCCGGGCCGGGCGGGTTCATCTTCGTCCCGCCGTGGGTGCCCCACCAGGAGATCAACGCCCTGGACGACGAGCCGCTGGAGTGCGTGCTCACGCGCAGCGGGCAGGAGCCGGTGGTGGTCAACCTCGACATCGAGGGGGTGGCCGACCCCGAGCACGTGCCCTGGGTCGATCCGGGGCACCCGGCGGAGTAGGTGGGTCCGTTCGACTGCGCGTAGGCGTTGTGCGCTGTGCCACCATGAGGGTCGGCAATGTCCGGTTCCGCGCGCCTGTCGGGGGTGGCCGATGGATGCGGACGGCCGGGCGCGTCGGGCGCCCTGGCTCGCGGCTGCCGTCGCGGCCGCGACGGTGCTCGCCGTGCTGCTGCCGGCCCGCTCGGGCCAGAGCGGCGGGCCGGGGCCGCCGCCGGCCCCGGTGCGCCCGGCCCCGCAGGCCCTCGCCGTCGTGGCGCAGAGCCTCGACCGGTGCGCCGCCGCGCTCGAGGCCGCCGGGCTCTCCGGGGGCTACCCGGAGCGCGGCGAGTGGCGGCCGATGGCCCAGCTGGTCAGCGCGGGCACGTCGGTGACGATGCTGGAGGCCGAGGTGCCGTTCGTGTGCGCGGCCGGCCCGTCGACGGTCGAGGTGTCCGACCCGCGGGTGGCGGTGCCGGTCGACCGGGCGCTGCTGCTGGTCAGCGCGCCGAGCGGGGTGCTGGCCGCGGTGGCGCCGGAGGGGGCGCGCGTCGAGGTGACCGCGGACGGCGAGCGCCCGTCGAGCGTGACGTCGCACCGTGCGTTCCTGCGGCTCGCGCCCCGCCCGATCACGCACGCCGGCCAGT
>NZ_JAHDTH010000227.1 GCF_018531445.1 Pseudonocardia lacus | reverse complement strand
GGGCGCCGCTGGCCGCGGTGACCCGGCTGGAGGAGCTGTGCGCCGACGCCTGGCCGGCCGTGGTGGAGCGGCGGCTCGGCGGCTGGCGGCTGCGGGCCGCGGGCGGCTACACCGGCCGGGCGAACTCGGCGCTGACCGTCGGCGACCCGGGGATGCCGGTCGCGGCCGCGCTCGACGTGCTGCGGGGGTTCGCCGCCGAGCACGCCATCCCGGCCCGCGTGCAGGCGCCGGTCGGCTCGCCGTGGGACGGGGCGGTGGCCCGGGAGGGCTGGGTGCTCGACAGCGGGCACCGGGCAGGCGCCGAGGTGTCGGTGATGGTCGCGGACCTGGCCTCGCTGCCCCGTCCGGACGACCGGGACGTCGACCTGCCCGAGCGTCCGCCGGCGCAGTGGTGGGGCGTCGGCGGGGACGGCGACCCGGGCCCGGCGCAGCGGCACGTGCTCGACCCGGGCGGTTCACCGCGCACGGCGTTCCTGCTGGCCCGCGGGTCCGGCGGGGAGCCGGTCGGGCGGCTGCGGGCCACTGTCGTCGACGACCACCTGCACCTGTCGGTGCTGGACGTGGTGGCGGCCGAGCGCCGCAAGGGGCTCGCCACGACGCTGATGGGCGCGGCGGCCGGCTGGGGCCTGGCCCACGGGGCGCGCTGGGGGGTGCTCCAGGTGGCGCTGCACAACGAGGGGGCGAGGGGCCTCTACGACCGGCTCGGCTTCGTGGAGCACCACCGGTACCGCTACCTGGTGCCGCCGTCCTGACCGGCCTTGGACAGCGCCGGGCCGGAGCCGGGCGGCGGTGGGGGTGCCACCGGCCGCGCGGCGTGCCGCCGCAGCGCCACGACCCCGGCGAGCAGGCCGCCGCCGACCAGCACCAGCGACATCCACACGGTGGTGGTGCCCATCGGGAGGATGGCGTCGCCACCGGGTCCCCACAGGCCCAGCACCACCGTGGTCAGCAGCCAGGCCCACAGCGGCGCGCCGGCCACCGACGGCCGGGGGTCGATGTCGGCGGCCCGCAGCACCAGCCACGGCAGCACGACGACCACCAGGAACGCGCCGACCGGCACCGGTACCGCGTCGACGTGGAACGGCGTGAACACCAGTCCCAGGCCGGCCAGCAGGATCGCGTCGAGCAGCAGCAGCCCGAGCAGCCCGCCCTCCAACGCGGCGGCGGACGGCGTCGGGATGCCACGCCCCTTGCCGGTCATGCCGGGGCCCCGTCGAACAGGTCGTCGAGCACGCCCGGGGCGGCGTCGGGCACGGTGAACTCCTCCGCGTCGAGCAGCGGTTGGGCGATGCCGTTGCTGAGCGCCCAGACCACGGCGCCGTCGTCGGGCGGGGCGGGCGCCCAGACCTCGACCTGGGTGGCGTGCGCGCGCAGCGCGGCGACCCGGGCCGCGCGCTGGTCGGTCACGTCGATGCGGGCGGTGACGGCGTCGTCGGCCACGGTGGGCAGGTCGTCGGCCACGGGCAGCCGGAACGGCAGCCCCGGCAGCCGCGAGATCCGCTCCAGCCCGGCGGCCAGCGCCGAGCGGGAGACGCCGGTGAACGCCAGCCGCGCCGGCCGCCCCGCGGCCGCCACCGCGGCCACGGTGATCTCGTGCGCGCGGACGTGGTCGGGGTGGCCGTAGCCGCCGTCGGCCGGGTAGGTGACCACGACCTGCGGGCGCACCTCCGCCAGCACCGCGGCGAGCGCCTCGACCTGGGCGTCGAAGGCCTCCGGCCGGGCCAGCGCGCGCGGGTGCAGCACCTCGGGCGTCGCGGCGCGCACGCCGTGGCCGGCCAGGGCCATGCCGGAGTCGCGCCAGCGGCCTACCCCGCCCAGGAAGCGGTGCTCGACCGGGCCGAGGGCGGCGCACGCGCCGGCCAGCTCGCCGATCCGGTAGCCGCCCAGCTGGTCGGCCTGCCCGGCCTCCAGCATCGCCAGCCCGGGCGGGATCACCTCGCCCTGCTCCCCCAGCGTGCAGGTGACCAGGGTGACCGAGGTGTCCGGCGCCGCGGCGTAGCGGGCGATCGTGCCGCCGGTGGCCAGCGTCTCGTCGTCCGGGTGGGCGTGCACGAGCAGCAGCCTGCGCCCAGGGGCGGTCGGGGCACCGGTCACGCGGGCAACTCTACGACCGTCAGATCAGCACCTTCTGCTCGGCGTAGTGGCAGGCGACGGGGTGCCCCTGACCGCGGTCGACCAGCTGCGGGTTGTCCTCCACGCAGCGCTTGCGCTCGCCCTCGCCCAGCTCGGCGGCGAACTTCGGGCAGCGCGTGCGGAACCGGCAGCCGCTGGGCGGGTCGGCCGGGCTGGGCAGGTCGCCGACCACGGTGATCCGCTCGCGGGCCCGCTCCTTGCGCGGGTCGGGCAGCGGGATCGCCGAGATCAGGGCCTGCGTGTACGGGTGCCCCGGCCGCTCGAACAGGGCGGCCGCCGGGCCGGTCTCCACGATGCGGCCCAGGTACATCACCGCGATGCGGTCGGCCGTGTGCCGCACGACGGACAGGTCGTGCGATACGAACAGGTACGACAGGCCCAGCTCGGTCTGCAGCTCGTCGAGCAGGTTGAGCACACCCGCCTGGATGGAGACGTCCAGCGCGGACACCGGCTCGTCGAGCACCAGCACCTTGGGCCGCAGCGCCAGTGCCCTGGCCACGCCGATGCGCTGGCGCTGGCCGCCGGAGAACTCGTGCGGGAACCGGTTGCCGTGCTCGGGCTTGAGCCCGACCGTGCGCAGCAGGTCGCGCACCAGCTCGCGGCCGCCCTTGTCGAACATGTCGTGGATGCGCAGCGGCTCGGCCACGATCTCGTTGACCGGCATGCGCGGGTCCAGCGAGGCGTACGGGTCCTGGAAGACGATCTGCAGGTCGCGGCGCAGCGTCCGCATCTGCTTCGGGGACAGCGCCGAGACGTCACGACCGCCGTAGAACACCTCGCCCGAGGTGCGCTTGATGAGGTTGAGCACCAGCCGGGCGGTGGTCGACTTGCCGCAGCCGGACTCGCCGACCAGCCCCAGCGTCTCGCCCTCCAGCAGGTCGAACGACACGTCGCAGACCGCGTGGATGTCGCCGACCTGCCGGCGGATCAGCCCGGAGGAGCGCACCGGGAAATGCTTGACCAGGTTGCGGGCGCTCAGGATCGGCTCGCGCGCGGGCGCGCTCCCGTCGCCCTTCTCGACTGCGGGCGCGCTCACCGCACTCCCTCGCTGCGCTCGGTCGGCACTTCGCGCGAGCGCTGCTGTGTCGATGGTTCGCTCGCAAGCTCGCTCACGCGAGTTCCTCGCTCTCTTCGACGAAGTGCGCCAGCGCCTCGGCGTCGGCGACCTCGGTGACGAACACGTCGCCGGGGGTCTTGCCGATCAGCTCGTCGGAGCGGTGGCACGCGGCCAGGTGCTCGGCGTCGGTGGTGGGCTCCAGCTCGGGCTCGCGCTCGTCGCACAGCGGGACGGCCAACGGGCAGCGCGGGGTGAACGGGCAGCCCGGCGGCATGTTCACCACCGACGGCGGCGAGCCGGGGATCGGGGTCAGCCGCTCGCTGGGCCGGTCGAGCCGGGGCAGGCTGCCCAGCAGGCCGAACGTGTAGGGCATCCGCGGCGTGTAGAAGACGTCCTCCGCGGTGCCGATCTCCACCGGCTTGCCGGCGTACATGACCAGGACGCGGTCGGCCTGGCCGGCGATGACGCCGAGGTCGTGGGTGATCAGCACCATGGCCGCGCCGGTCTCGACCTGGGCCGCCTCCAGCGAGTCCATGATCTGGGCCTGCACCGTGACGTCGAGCGCCGTGGTCGGCTCGTCGGCGATGATCACGTCCGGGTCGTTGGCCATCGCGATGGCGATGACCACCCGCTGCCGCATCCCGCCGGACAGCTCGTGCGGGTACGCCGAGAGCCGCTGCTTCGCGTTCGGGATGCGCACCAGGTCGAGCAGGTCGGTGGCCCGGTCGAGGGCGGCGGCCTTGGACACGTCGTGGTGGGCCCGGACCGCCTCGGCGATCTGGTACCCGACCGAGTAGACCGGGTTCAGCGAGGTCATCGGGTCCTGGAAGATCATCGAGATGTCGCGGCCGCGGACCTGGTTGAGCTCCGCGTCGCTCATCCCGATCAGCTCGCGGCCGCGGAACCTCACCGAACCGGACACCTTCGCCGTCCGCGGCAGCAGGCCCATCACGGCCAGCGAGGTCACCGACTTGCCCGACCCGGACTCGCCGACGATGCCCAGGACCTCGCCGCCGCGCAGCGTGTAGTCGACCCCGCGGACGGCCTGCACCAGCCCGTCGTCGCTCGGGAAGCCCACGGTCAGGTCGGAGACCTCCAGCACCGCCTCCGACGAGCGGGAGCGCCGCCCGGACTCGGTCCCCTCGGGCCGGCCGTCGGACAGCACGTCCTCGGCGGTCACCGGCGGACCTTCGTCTGCTGCGGGTCGAGCGCGTCGCGCAGCCCGTCTCCGATGAAGTTGATGCACAGCGCGATCAGGATGATGAACAACCCCGGGAAGTAGAACAGCCACGAGCGGGTCGACAGCGCGGTCTGCGCCTCGCTGACCAGCAGGCCGAGCGAGGTGTCCGGCACCGACACCCCGAAGCCGAGGTAGGACAGCGCGGTCTCCAGCAGGATCGCGACCGAGATCAGGATCGTGGCGTTGACGATGATCGAGCCCAGCGCGTTGGGCACGAGGTGGCGCAGGATGATCCGCCAGTCGCTGGACCCCAGCGCCTTGGCGGCCTCGATGAACTCCTTCTCCCGCAGCGAGAGCACCACGCCGCGGGCGACGCGGGAGACGTAGGCCCAGTACAGCCCGGCGATGACCAGCGAGATCAGCCACCAGGTGCCGCCGAAGTTGTGGGCCAGCATGGCCGCGACGGCGATCAGCGGGAGGGTGAGGATCAGGTCGGCGATCCGCATCATGACGGTGTCGACGATGCCGCCGAAGTAGCCGGCCACCGCGCCCCACAGCGTCCCGATCACCGTCGAGAAGATCGCCACCAGCACCGCGATCTGCAGCGAGATCTGGGTGCCGCGCAGCACCTGGGCGAACTGGTCCTTGCCGGCCGAGTCGGTGCCGAACGGGTGCTCCCATGACGGCGGCTCGGACTCGTCCGGGGTGAACTCCCCGAACTTGTACTTCCACAGCGCGCCGCCGACGTAGGCCAGCAGCACCAGCAGGATCAGCACCACGAAGCTGACCACCGCCAGCCGGTGCTGCAGGAACCGCCGGAGCACCAGCTGGAGCTGGCTGCGCTCGGCGACGGTGAACTCGCGCTCGGGGGGAGCGCCGGCCACCTTCTGCCCGGCCGGCGGGGTGCTGGTCGCGGTCGTCGACGCGCCGGTCGACGGGGTGGACGTCGTCGGTTCAGGCATAGCGGATCCTCGGGTCGAGGACGGCGTAGAGCAGGTCGGCGATCAGGTTGAACAGGATGACGACGACCGCGGTGACCAGCAACCAGGCCATCGTCGCGTACACGTCGGCCGTGGCGATCGAGTCGAGCAGGAACTCGCCCATCCCGTGCCACTGGAACACCCGCTCGGTGACGACCGCGCCGCTGATGATGGAGGCGAGGTCGAGCGCGGTGACCGTGGTCAGCGGGATCAGCGCGTTGCGCAGGCCGTGGCGGACCATCACGGTGCGCCGGGGCACGCCCTTCGCCCTGGCCAGCCGGATGTAGTCGGCGTTCATCACCTCGAGCATCGAGGCGCGCTGGTAGCGGCTCCAGGCCGCGTAGGAGATCAGCGCGAGCGAGATCGTGGGCAGCACCATGTGCCCGGCGACGTCGGCCACCCGTTCCCAGAACGTGCCCTGGAAGTTCGGGGTGGCCTCGCCGATCGTGTAGATGACCGAGTCGCCGACGGCCAGGTTGAACTCGATGCCGGCCTGCTTGAGCAGGATCGCCAGCCAGAACGCCGGCATCGACAGGAACAGGAAGCCGACGAACGTGGCGGTGTAGTCGGTGATCGAGTACTGCTTGACGGCGCTGACCACGCCGACGATCACGGCCAGCACCAGGGCGATGATCATCGCCAGGGCGATGAGCCGCAGGGTGACGAAGAAGCGGGTGCCGATCTGGTCGCCGATGTCCTGCGTGCTGATGACGGAGGGGCCGAAGTCGCCCTGGAACAGCCCGCCCAGCCAGCGGACGTAGCGGGCCAGCAGCGGGTCGTTCAGCCAGAGGCGCTCGGCCTCGGCGTCCAGCGTCTGCTGGGGCACCGGGGGTTGGCGCACCTTGAGCGGCTCCAGCGGGTCGCCCGAGGTGCTCACCAGCACGAACACGATGAACGACGAGAGGAGCAGGATCGGGATCGACACGACGATCCGGCGGAGCGTGAAGGCGAGCATGGAGGTCTTCCCTGCAGGCGATGGGCCCGGGCCGGTCGGTGCTTGTGGCACCGACCGGCCCGGTCTGCGAGATTACCCGGCGCGTGGCGGCCGGCCGATCAGATGATCAGCCGTTCCGGAGCCCCCACTGCGCGATGTTGTAGGTCGGGCTGTCCAGGCTGGCGTTGTCGCGGGCGTTCGCGATGTTGTCCTTGATCGCCAGGTAGGTCGGCTTCTGGTACAGCGGGATCGTGGCCGCGGCGGCCAGGATCTTCTTGTCGACCTCGTTGAGCTTGGTCAGCGCGTCGGCCTGGTCGGTGGACGAGGCCGCCTCGGCGAGCAGGCGGTCGGCCTCCGGGTCCTTGAACCGGACGTAGTTGCTGGCCGAGGTGCTCGTGTACTCCTGCTGCGCGTTGCCGAACGGGAACGGCGAGCTGATGTAGGCGAACACGATGGCGTCGTAGTCGTAGGCGTCCAGGGTGCCGCCGAGGTCGTCGGTGGTCTGGATCTCGAACGTGACGCCCAGCTGCTTGGCCGCGGCCACGAAGATCTCCGACTGGGTCTGGCGGATCGCGTTGCCGACCGTGTAGCGCATGCGCATCGTCGGGACGGGCTGGCCGTTCGGGTCGACCAGCGCGGTGCCCACGCCGGTGTAGCCGGCGTCGGTCAGGATCTTCTTGGCCTTCTCGATGTCGCCGGAGCCGAGGCCGGTGTCACCGACGTTGTCCTGGTAGCCGTCCAGGCCCGGCAGCAGCACCGAGCTCTTGAGCGGGGTGACCTCGTCGTTGAACTGACCGACGGTCTTGTCGATCATCTCCTGGACCGGGGTGGCCGCGGCCAGCGCCTGGCGCAGCGGCGTGGTCAGCGCCGGGTTGTCGGCGTTGAAGTCGATGTGCTCCCAGGACAGGCCCAGCGACTGCTGCTGGGAGACGCCCGGGATCTGGGCCACCTGCTGGACCAGGTCGACCTGCGGCTGCGGGAAGATGACCTGGACCTCGTCGTTCTGCAGGGCGATCGGCTCCTGCGTGGCATCGGTGATGATGCGGTAGACGATCCGGTCGAGCTTCGGCTTGTCGGCCCCGTACCACTGCGGGTTGGGCACCGTGGTCAGCGCGGTCTCCGGCTGCCAGTTCTCGACCTGGTACGGACCGGCCGAGTAGGTCGGCGTCGTGGTCCCGAAGTACGCCTCGGCGGCCACCAGGCCGGCCTCGGTGTTGATGTCGCCCTGCTGGGCGGCGATGTGCGCCGGGTACATCGGCGAGCCCGCGCTCCACAGGTTCTTCCAGTCCGTGTACGGCTGGGCGAACGTGACGGTGACGGTCTTGTCGCCGTCGGAGCCGACGATCGAGGCGATCTGGTCGTAGCCGGCCGTGGTGGCCGGGCGGCAGCTCGGGCAGGTCTTGCCGTCCTGGTACTTCCAGTTGTAGATGAAGTCCTGGGCGGAGACCGGCGTGCCGTCGTTCCAGACGGCCTCCGGCTTGATCTTGAACTCGATCGTCTGCGGGTTCGTGTTGGTCTGCTCGCCCGAGACGAAGACGTCCTCGTTCAGCGCCAGCGACAGGTCCGGCAGCGTGCTGTAGGTGTACGGCAACATCGGGTGGATCGCGTTCGACTGCGGCGAGGTGTTGCCCTCGGAGCTGATCAGGAACCAGTTGTCGATGTTCTTCTCGAGCGCGACAGTGATCTGCCCGCCCTGCTGCAGCTGGTCGGCGGGGACGCTGTTGCAGTCCAGGGGGTTGTCACCGCACTCGGCCAGGATCCCGCCCTGGGAGGTCTGGTCGGCCGCGCCGCCGCCCCCCTCGCCACCGGCGTTGCCGCCGCCACCACCGCACGCGGCGAGCAACAGCGTCGCGACCGCGGTGACCGCGACCAGTGACGCCGCCCGTGTTCTCCTCATCGACTCCCGACCCTTTCCTCTACTGGGTGTCCTGTTCGGACGCCCTGACTCCGGCGAGGGACGCCGTCCATGTCGACGGACGGGCGCCCTCGAACCAAGGCACCGTAGAAACCGGTTGACCTCACCGTCACCGGCGACCCTTCGATCGTGACCAAAGGGTGACCGGGCGCGAAGCTTCCGGACACACTAGGGCTACCTCTCGGTAACAACTGAGAACGGGTGAGGTGGATCACCCGTTCGGCGGACGCCATCCCGGGGCGCCGGTGGTCGGCCCCGTCCGCAGCGGGCCGGGCCCGATTCCGGTCGCGGCGTCCGCGGCCGGCGTGCTGATCACCAGCGTGACCGGTTGGAAGAGCGGCAGCGCCGGCAGCTGCTGCCAGAGCACCCGTTCCACGTCCAGCGCCGCGTCGGCCCGCGGCGTGGGCGAGACCAGGTCGTCCAGGGCGGGTTGCAGCGCGGCGAAGCAGAACCCCGTCGGCGAGCGCGGCGGGAACGGGACCGCGCTGGACGGCGGCGGGCAGCCGTAGTCGGAGGCCAGCTCGGTGCCCGGGTCGCCGCCCGTGGTGCGCGGCACGATCATCAGGTCGGGCTCGACGGTGCCGGGCGCGGCCGGGTTCGCGCTCGTCGGGTCGACCCCGGTGGGCGCCGTCGCGGTGCTCGGCGGCGGGCTCGGCGCGGTGGGCGTCGGCACCGCCGACGGCTCGCCGGGCGCCCCGGTCGGCGTCGGCACCGGTGTCGTGCTCGGCGGGGTGGCCGGCACGGCCTCCTGCCCGAACAGCGCGACCGCCCCCGGGGCCACGATCTCGACGTCGACGCCCGCCGCGTCGAGCTGCTCGGCGACCAATCGGGCGACCCGCAGGTCGTCCGGGCGCTCGGCCGCGGCGCCCAGCACGAGCCGCACCGGCGCGCCCGCCACCGCCCAGCGACCGGTGGTCAGGTCGCGCGACCAGCCGGCCTGCGCCAGCAGCTGCCCGGCCACCACCGGGTCGGGCCGGGCCGGCGCCCCCTGCGGGGCCGTGGCCTGGTAGCCCGGCTCGGACGGGGCCAGGCCGAACGCGTCGGCCGCCGCCGCGTCCGGCGCGGCCTGCGCCCGGATCGCCTCCCGGTCGACGAGCGCGGCGAGGCCCTGGCGGGCGCGCGGATCGGCCAGCGGACCGCCGTCGCTGCGCATCCCCAGCTGCACGACCACCGGCTGCGGCGCCGGTTGGACGTGCGGCGCGGGCTGCAGCCCGCCCAGCGCCGTCCGGATGCCGGCGTCGGCCTCGGCGAGCGCGATGTCGACGTCGCCGGAGGCCAGCCCGGCCACCGTCTGGGCGTCGTCCAGGCGCTGCAGGACCAGCACGTCCAGCACGCTCGGGGTGTCCCAGTACAGGTCGTTGCGGGTCAGCTCGACCAGCCCGCGGTCGCGGTCGATCGTGCCGATCCGGAAGGGCCCGCCGGACGCCGGCAGCCCGTCGGTGGTGGCCCCGACCCACGAGCCCGGTGCGTCCTTGAGCAGGTGCGCCGGCAGCAGGCCGGCGAACAGCTCCTTCCACGCCGGGTAGGCGTGGGCGAACACCACGTCGACCGCCTTGCCGCCGGCGCGCGAGCGCACGTCGGTGATCAGCCGGTAGCCGGCGTCGTCGGCGACGCCCGGCTCCTCGCGCATCCGCTCCCACAGGTAGACGAAGTCCTCCGCGGCGATCGGCGCGTTGTCCGACCAGGAGGCCTCCAGGTTGAGCTCGTAGCTCACCGTGAACGGCTCGGTGGCGACCACCTCGGCGCTCGTCGCGATGGTCTCGTCGATGCGCATGGTCCCGTCGGCGTCCGGGCGGAACACCGAGGGCAGCACGAGGTTGGCCAGCGCGGTGGTCACCGGGCTCAGGTGGGCCAGCAGGTGCGGGTTGAACCCGGCCGGGATGTCGCCGACGGCCACGACGAGCTTCGTCGGGTCCGGCTGCGCCGTCGGCACCGGCTCGGACGGCTGCGGCACCGGCTCGTTGACGCAGGCCGTCAGCAGCCCGGCGAGCACCCCCGCGAGCAGCACGACCACCCCGGCCCGCCTGCGCCTCACCTGTCCCCCTGCCCGTCGCCGGGCGCGCGCCGGCGAGCGACGGCCATCCTCGCACCGGGTGCGGCGCCCCCGCTCACCCCCCGTACGGACCGTCGAGAACGACGTTGTCGTGATCAACAGGGCCTGTTGATCACGACAACGTCGTTCTCGACGGAAGGGGTGGCGGTCAGACCGCGGCCTTCGCGCGCGAGCGCGCGCGGGCACGGGCGTGCGAGTCGAGCACGGTCTTGCGCAGCCGCACCGACTCCGGCGTGACCTCGACGCACTCGTCGGCCGCGCAGAACTCCAGCGCCTGCTCCAGGTTGAGGACGGTCGGCGGGGTGAGCTTGACCAGCTCGTCGCCCGTCGACATCCGCATGTTGGTCAGCTTCTTCTCGCGCACGATGTTGACCTCGAGGTCCTCGCCGCGGGTGTACTCGCCGATCACCATGCCGTTGTAGACCTGGGTGCCCGGCCCGACGAACAGCACGCCGCGGTCGGAGAGCTGGTCGACGGCGTAGGCGGTGACCGGACCGGAGCGGTCGGCGACCAGCGACCCGCGCTGGCGCATCCGCATCTCGCCCAGCCAGGGGCCGTAGCCGTCGTGCACGTGGCTGGCGATGCCGGCGCCGCGGGTGACGGTGAGGAACTCGGTGCGGAAGCCGATCAGGCCGCGGCTGGGCACCCGGTAGTCCATCCGGACGCGGGTGGCGCCGTGCACCATCTGGACCAGCTCGCCCTTGCGCCCGGCGACCAGTTGGGTGACCGCGCCGAGGTGCTCCGTGGGCACGTCGCAGGACAGGTTCTCGAACGGCTCGTGGACCTTGCCGTCGACGATCTTCGTGACGACCTCGGGCTTGCCCACGGTGAGCTCGAAGCCCTCCCGGCGCATGGTCTCCACCAGCACGGCCAGCGCCAGCTCGCCGCGGCCCTGCACCTCCCAGGCGTCGGGGCGCTCGGTGGGCAGCACGCGCAGCGAGACGTTGCCGACCAGCTCCTGGTCGAGGCGGTTCTTCACCTGGCGGGCGGTGAGCTTGCCGCCCGGGTGCGGGTCGCGGCCCACGAGCGGCGAGGTGTTGATGCCGATGGTGACCGAGATGGCCGGCTCGTCGACGTGGATGCGCGGCAGCGGGCGCGGGTCCTCCGGGTCGGCGAGGGTGTCGCCGATGGTGACCTCGGCGATGCCGGCCACGGCGACCAGGTCGCCCGCGCTGGCCGACTCGGCCGGGACGCGGGTGAGCGCCTCGGTGCGCAGCAGCTCGGAGATCTTGACCCGGGTGGTCCTGCCGTCGGCGGTGCACCAGGCCACCTGCTGACCGCGGCGGATCACCCCGGCGCGCACCCGGCACAGCGCGATGCGGCCCAGGAAGCTGGTCGCGTCGAGGTTGGTGACGTGGGCCTGCAGCGGGGCGTCCGGGTCGTCGGCCGGGGCCGGCACCGTCTCGGCGATGACGTCGAACAGCGGCTCCAGGCCGGGCTCGTCGGGCAGCTCGCCGTCGGCGGGGCGGTTGCGCGAGGCGCGCCCGGCACGCCCGCTGGCGTAGACGACGGGCAGCTCCAGCAGGCCCGCGGTGGTCGCCTCGTCCAGCTCCAGCTCGTCGGCGAGTTCGAGCAGCAGCTCCAGGCTCTCGTCGACGACCTCCTCGCAGCGCGCGTCGGGGCGGTCGGTCTTGTTGACCACCAGCACCACCGGCAGCCCGGCGGCCAGCGTCTTGCGCAGCACGAACCGGGTCTGCGGCAGCGGGCCCTCGCTCGCGTCGACCAGCAGGACGACGCCGTCGACCATGGACAGCCCGCGCTCGACCTCGCCGCCGAAGTCGGCGTGGCCGGGGGTGTCGACGACGTTGACCGTCATCCCGTGCCAGTCGATCGCGGTGTGCTTGGCGAGGATCGTGATCCCCTTCTCGCGCTCCAGGTCGCCGGAGTCCATGACGCGGTCGACCACGGCGGCCCGCTCACCGAACGCGCCCGATGCGCGCAGCATGGCGTCGACGAGGGTGGTCTTGCCGTGGTCGACGTGCGCCACGATGGCGACGTTGCGCAACTCCGCGCGGGCCCCGCGGTCGGCGGGGGCGGCGAGGGTCGAGGCGGGTGAGCTCACGATTAAGGGTAGCCCGCCGGCGGGCACGCTTGTTCCCCGAGGGGCCCCCCGGGGCGCCCGCTCGTGGCGGAGATCACCGGCGGGTTGTCGTCCTGCCCGACGACTGCGGCTCCCGCGATCTCGGCGAGCACGATGCTAGGCCGCTCGACGAGGTCGTGCCAGGTGTACATCAGGACCTTCCGCACTCCTGGCCCGACGGCCCGCGGGCCCGCCGGTCCGGCCCACCCGCGCGGCTCGACCACCAGCCCAGCCGCCGGGAACGCGATGCGCGGCGGACCCCCGGCCGCGGGGTGCTCGAACCGCCACCCCACCGCGCCCGCCCGGTGCAGCAGCAGCGCCAGCAGCCGCGCCGCCTCGG
>NZ_JAHDTH010000226.1 GCF_018531445.1 Pseudonocardia lacus | reverse complement strand
CAGCTCCCGCCGCAGCCGGCGCACGTGGCGGGAGAGGTCGCCGTGGGCGGCCAGCGCGGCGAACACGCGCTGACCCGCGCGCGGCGGGCGGCTGCCGGTCCGGTCGCGGGCGTCGAGCAGCCGCTCCCGCAGCGCGGGCGGGGCCACCGCCCAGCCCGCGCCCAGGGTCGGGGTGAGCAGCTTGCTGCCGGTGCCGAGGTGGACCACGACGTCGCGGCCGAGCGCGGTGAGCAGCGGCAGCGGTGCCACGTCGTAGCGCATCTCGCCGTCGTAGTCGTCCTCGACCACCCAGAATCCCTCGGCCCTGGCCCGCTCGACGAGCGCGACCCGCCGCGCCGCCGACAGCCGGGCGCCCAGCGGGTACTGGTGGGCCGGGGTGCAGTAGACGGCGGTCAGCCCGGCGGGCAGCGCGTCGACGACGAGGCCGGCCTCGTCCACCGGGACGCCGACGATCTCGTGGCCGGCCGCGCGCAGCGCCGCCACGGCCCGCTGGTAGCCCGGCTCCTCCACAGCCACCCGCGACCCGGCCGGCCACGTGCGGGCCAGCTCGGCGATGGCGCCGGTGCTGCCGGACGTGGCCAGCAGGTCGGCGGGGTCGGCGGGCAGCCCGCGGTGGCGCAGCAGGTGCTCGACCACCGCGGCCCGGAACGCCGGCAGGCCGACCGGGTCGGGGTCGCGGTCGACGGGCGGGTCGGCGGCGGCCCGCCAGGCGCGCCGCCACGCCGCCCGGTCGAGGACCGTCAGGCACGGTCGCCCGGCCGAGAGGTCGACCAGCTCGGGCTCGCCCTCGCGCGGTGCCACGGGCGGGGGCCCCGGTGCGGCGACCCGGCCCGGCGCGTCGACCACGAACGTGCCCGAGCCCCGCCTGCCCTGCACCCACCCCTCGGCGAGCAGCTGCTCGTAGGCGGCCGCGGTGACCGTGCGGCTCACGCCCAGCGCGGTGGCCAGCGCCCGGGTCGACGGGAGCCGGTCGCCGGCGCGCAGGGTGCCGTCCGCGGTCGCCGCGCGCAGGCCCTCGGCCAGCTGCACGGCCAGCGGGCGACCGGCGTCGCGGTCCAGCACCAGTGGCGGCAGCTCCACGAGTGGCCTCCCGGAATCGACGAAAAGTGGCACTCGCAGGATGCCACCGCTCGGGTCAGGCTGAGCGCGTGAGCGAGCTTGCGAGCGAACCATTCACCACAGCAGCCCTGGCTCTCGTGCCGGCCGAGCGCAGCGAGGTCGGCGCGTGAGCACCACGACACCGGCCCTGTCCAGCACCCCCCGCAGCACGCCGACCCGGCTGCGCGAACGCGCCCGCAGCGACCGCGCCGACCTGCACGCCGTGCTCGACGCCGGGCTCGTCTGCCACGTCGGCCTGGTGCGCGACGGCGAGCCCGTCGTGCTGCCCACCGGCTACGGCCGCGTCGGCGACACCCTCTACCTGCACGGTTCGACCGGCGCCGGCTGGCTGCGGGTGCTCGACGGCGCCCCGGTCTGCGTGACCGTCACCCACGTCGACGGGATCGTCTACGCCCGCTCGACGTTCCACCACTCGATGAACTACCGCAGCGCGGTGGTGCACGCCACGGCCCGCGTCGTCCGCGACCCCGACGAGGTGCTGGTCGCCCTGGAGGCCGTCACCGAGCAGCTGGCCCCCGGCTCGTGGTGGCACGCCCGCCGCCCGGACCGCCGGGAACTGGCCGCCACCGGGGTGTTCGCCGTCGACCTGGCCGAAGCAGCGGTGAAGGTCCGCGCCGCGCCGCCCAACGACGACGAGGAGGACATCGCCGCGGGCGGGCGCTGGTCCGGGGTGCTGCCGGTGCGCACCACGTTCGGCACCCCCGAGCCCGACCCCACCCTGCCCCCCGACACCCCCGTCCCCCACCACGTCGCCACCCGCCACTGACCCACCCGTCGAGAACGAACTTGTCGTGATCAACAGGGCTTGTCGATCACGACAGGTTCGTTCTCGACGGGGGTGAATCGTGCTCGGGAGGGTGACGTAACCTCGGCCCGCGTGGAGGACGCCCGACCGACCGACCCCCGCACCGAGCCCCTCGACCTCGTCGAGGGCCTGCGCGGGCACGGGGAGCTGATGTGAGCACCCCCGTCCCCGTCCCGCCCGGCGACGAGGAAGCCGTGCTCGACGCCGTGATCGTGCGCCCCGAGTGCGCCGACGACCCCGGCACCTGGTGCGCCCGGTTCTACGACTGGACCAGCAACGACTTCCTGGCCAACTCGGCCGACGCCATCGTCTCCAGCACGATCAACATCACGCTGATCGTCCTGCTGGCGCTGTTCGTCCGGTTCCTCCTGCACCGGGCGATCCACCGGGTCATCGACGGCGCCACCAGCTCGCGGCTGTCGCGGCTGCTCGGGCGCGCCCCCCGCCGGCTGCGCCCGGACACCAACGGCGCCGCCGTGTCGCAGCGGCGCGGCCAGCGGGCCAAGACGATCGGCTCGGTGCTGCGCTCGATCAGCTCGGCCGTCGTGCTGGCCATCGCCTCGATCATGATCCTGGCCGAGTTCGGGGTGGCGCTGGCCCCGATCCTGGCCTCGGCCGGCATCGTCGGCGTCGCGGTCGGCTTCGGCGCGCAGAACCTGGTGCGCGACTTCCTGTCCGGGATGTTCATGCTGCTCGAGGACCAGTACGGGGTGGGCGACATCGTCGACCTCGGCGAGGCCGGTGGCGTGGTGGAGGCCGTCGGGCTGCGGATCACCACGCTGCGCGACGTCAACGGGACCGTCTGGTACGTCCGCAACGGCGAGATCCTGCGCGTGGGCAACAAGAGCCAGGGCTTCGCCGTCGCCGTGGTGGACATGCCGGTGGCGCACAGCGCCGACGTCACCACCGCCACCGACCTGCTCAGCCGGGTGGCCGCCGAGCGGGTGGCGATGCCCGACGTCGCCGACGACGTGCTGGAGGCGCCGGAGGTGCTGGGCATCGAGCGCGTCGGCCCCGAGGGCGTCACGCTGCGGCTGACGGTGCGGGTCAACCCGGGCCGCCAGTTCGCCGTGCAGCGCGCGCTCAACGGCGCGATCACCGACGCCTTCGACGACAACGGCGTGCCCCGCCCCGGGATCATCCCGACCACCACCCCGCCGTCGGGCGGACCGGCCAAGGCCTGAGCCGCGCCCGGCCCGACGGGGAGGGGATGATGGAGCGGTGAGCGAGCTTGCGAGCGAACCATCGACACAGCGCTTGCGCGACGCGCCGGCCGAGCTCTGCGAGGCCGGGCGATGAGCGAACCGCAGAACTTCTACGCCGAGGTGGGCGGCGCGCCGGTCTTCGAGAAGCTGGTGGCCCGCTTCTACCAGGAGGTGGCCGCCGACGACGTGCTGCGCCCCCTCTACCCCGAGGAGGACCTCGGCCCGGCCGAGGTGCGACTGCGGATGTTCCTTGAGCAGTACTGGGGCGGCCCGCGCACCTACTCCGACCAGCGCGGACACCCGCGGCTGCGGATGCGGCACGCGCCGTTCAAGGTCGGGCCGATCGAGCGCGACGCCTGGCTGCGCTGCATGCGCGTCGCCGTCGACGAGTCCGGGCTCGACCCCGCGCACCGCGACCAGCTCTGGCAGTACCTGCAGTACGCGGCCATGAGCATGGTCAACAGTGACTTCTGAGTCGGCTCGCGGCCCGGATCGCAGGCCGACCTCGCTGTGACCCGCGAGCGGAATTCCGCCCCCGCTCGGGGGCTCCGGACGCGGCCCCGGGTTTGACAGGATCTGCCTCGTGCAGTGGTGGCGGGACGCGGTGATCTACCAGGTCTACGTCCGGTCCTTCGCGGACTCGGACGGCGACGGCCTGGGCGATCTCGAAGGCGTGCGCACCCGGCTGGGCTACCTGGAGCTGCTCGGCGTCGACGCCATCTGGCTGACGCCCTTCTACCCCTCCCCCATGGCCGATCACGGCTACGACATCGCCGACCCGCGCGCCGTCGACCCCGCCTTCGGCGACCTGCAGGTCTTCGACGACCTCGTCGACGACGCCCACGACCACGGCATCCGGGTGATCGTCGACCTGGTGCCCAACCACACCTCCAGCGAGCACGAGTGGTTCCGGGCCGCGCTCGACTCGGCGCCGGGCAGTCCCGAGCGCGCCCGCTACCACTTCCGGCCCGGCCGCGGCGAGCACGGCGCCGAACCGCCGAACAACTGGCTCAGCGTGCTGGGCGGGCCGGCCTGGACGCGCGCGCCCAACCCGGCCGGCACCGGGCAGTCCGAGTGGTACCTGCACCTGTACACGCCCGACCAACCCGACCTGAACTGGGACAACCCCGAGGTCTGGGCCGACATGGAGAAGACCATGCGGTTCTGGCTGGACCGCGGGGTCGACGGGTTCCGGATCAGCGCGGCGCACGGCATGAGCAAGCCCGACGGGCTGCCCGACGCCACCCACCCGGCCGGGACGATGGTCACCGACCACGCCGAGGACCCCCGCTTCGACGACGACGGCGTGCACGAGGTGCACCGGCTCATCCGCGCGGTGGCCGACGACTACCCGGACAGCCTCACCATCGGCGAGATCTGGGTGGCCGACGACGAGCGGTTCGCCCGCTACCTGCGCCCCGACGAGCTGCACCTGGGGTTCAACTTCCGCCTCGCCCAGGCCGGCTGGGACGCGGTGGCGATCCGCGCCGCCGTCGAGCGCTCGCTGGCCGCCGTGGTCGACGTGCCGGCCCGGCCGACCTGGACCCTGTCCAACCACAACCTCCCCCGGCCCGCCACCCGCTACGGCGGCGGCGCCATCGGCCGCAAGCGGGCCAGGGCGATGGCGCTGGTGGAGCTGGCGCTGCCGGGCGCCGTGTGCCTCTACAACGGCGAGGAGCTGGGCCTGCCCGACGCCGCGCTGCCCGACGAGGCGCTGCAGGACCCGGTCTGGGAGCGCTCCGACCGCGCCGAGCGCGGCCGCGACGGCTGTCGGGTGCCGATTCCGTGGGAGGGCGCCGGCCCGGGCTACGGCTTCACCGACGGCACTCCCTGGCTGCCCATGCCCTTCGAGTACAGCCTGCTGACGGTGGCCGAGCAGCTGGAGGACACCGGCTCGATGCTGTCACTGGTGCGCCGGGCGGTGGAGCTGCGCAAGACCCAGGCCGGGTTCGAGGGCGACGGCGAGAACCTGGAGTGGTTCGGCGCCCCGCAGGGCTGCCTCGCCTTCCGGCGGGCCGGGGGGACGCTGGTCTGCGCGCTGAACACGTCGTCGCAGCCGGTGCCGCTGCCGCCCGGTGAGATCCTGCTGCACAGCGGGCCCATCTACGAGGACATGCTGCCCCCGGACACCTCCGCCTGGCTGCAATGACGCCCCTCACCCGGGCGCGCGGGTGAAGCGGGCCAGCAGCAGCGCCAGCCTGGCGTCGTGGGCCGGGCGCAGGAGCCGACCGGCGCGGGTCAGCGTGACCAGTCCGTGCAGGGCGGCCCAGTAGACCTCCGTCAGCTGCGCCGGGTCGGCGGAGCCCGCGTGCGGGCGGACCGCTTCGACCAGCTCGGAGAACCCCGCGCGCAGCGGCGCCGGGGCCTCGTCGGTCGCGAACGGCAGCGCGACCGCCTGGCTGAACATCGCGTCGTAGAGCGCCGGGCGGCGCTGGGCGAACGCCGTGTAGGCCTCGCTCACCGCCGCCAACGCCCCCGCCGCCCCCGCTGCGGCGCGGGCGGCGGCCAGCTCCCCGGCCAGCTCGGCGAAGCCCTCCACCGCGACGGCCGCCATGATCGCGTCCTTGCCGGCGAAGTGGCTGTAGAGCACGGGCTGGCTGTACTCGACGCGCTCCGCCAGCCGGCGTGTGGTCACCGCGTCCCAGCCCTCGGCCTCGGCCAGCTCGCGGGCGGCCGTGACGATCAGCCGCTCCCGTTCCGCGCGTTCGCGCTCCCGGCGCGTCTGGATGCTCACAGCAGGGATCCTAGCAGCGCTAGCGATTCTGCTCCAGCTAGGTTAGCGTCGTTCTTGTACCTAGCAGCGCTAGAAACGGAGTCGGACATGCTCACCTACATCGCCTACGGCCTCGCGATCCTGCTGAACCTCGGGATCCTCTTCATCGGCGTGCGGTTCCTCGTCGTGCCCTGGGCGGCGGCCACCGGGTACGGCGTGCCCGCGGAGCGCGACATCGCCTACCTGACGGTCAAGGGAGTGCGCGACAGCACCTACGGGCTGGTGGGCCTCGCCCTGCTGGCGTTCGTCGGCGCGCAGGCCGAGGCCTGGTTCATGCTGGTCGTCGCGCTCGCACCCCTCGGCGACACGGTCGTGGTGCTGCGCAACGGCGGCACGAAGGCCACCGCGTTCGGCATCCACTTCGCGACCGCCGTCGTGATCCTCATCTCCGCCGCGCTGCTGTTCGCCCTGTGAGCGGCACAGCCGGACCCGCCGATCAGCCGAACAGCAGCGGCAGCGCGGTGACCCGGCGGCGGACGACCGCGCCGTAGCGGGCGTCCAGGCGCAGCCAACTGCCGGTGGCCGAGACCCGCACGACGTCGCCGCCCGCATCCCCGACCGCGCCCAGGAAGCCCATCCCGGACAGCGCGAACAGGCAGCGCATCGGCACCTTCACCGCCGCGGCCCGGCCCGGCCCCGCCCCCGGCGAGCGGTCGGGGTCGGGGGCGACGGTGAGCACCACCTGGTCGAGCAGCGACGTGGGCGGACCGTGCGGACCGGCGTTCTCCTTGGCCACGGCCAGCCCGCGCTCGGTCAGCCGCTCCAGCTCGGCGACCGGCACGTCGTCGACCGGGTACCAGCCCCCGTCGGGCGGCAGCTCCCCCGGCCACAGCGCGCCCGGCCCCGGGTCGACCGTCTCGGCCCGCTCCACGGCCAGGGCCGTGAGCAGGCCGGACGCCGACGCCGTCAGGTCACCCGGTTCGAGGGTGCCGTGCACGGAGCGGGTGACCAGGGTGTCGAACGGGGTCGGTGCCCACACCGCCACCCGGCCGTCGGCGGCCCGCAGCCGCACCGGGGCGGTCTGGTCGAGCCGGACGACGCGGGCGACGAAGGAGCCGAGGTCGCCGCGCTCGGCGGGGTCCGGGATCTTGAGCGCGCTCACCCCGACCATCGTTCCAGGAACGCCCGCTCCTGCGACAGCAGCCTCCGGGGGCGCTGGGCGGCCAGGTCGAAGGTGGCCATGTCGGTGTGGGCGCTGATGGCCACCGGGTCGGCCTCGTCGGCGCCGTCGTGCATCTCGTAGGTGATGCGGAACGACGCCGCGCGCACCCGGTCGACGCCCATCGTCACGCGCAGCGGGCTCGACCGGTACGCGATCTGGCGCCGGTAGCGCACCTCCAGCCCGGTGACCAGCAACCCGGCCGCGAGCCCCGGCACGCCCTCGGCCGTGGCGGCGTCGAAGACCAGCGCGATGCGCGCCTCCTCCAGCAGCGTCACCGCGCGGGCGTGGTTGAGGTGGCGGTAGGAGTCCTGGTCGGTCCAGCGCATCGGGACCGCGGCGGCGAACCGGGCCACTACCGGGCCAACCCGCGCAGCTGCCGCGACACCACCGACAGGGTCGCCAGGTCGAGCACGCCCGTCTTGTCGACCTCGTCGAGCGCGGACCGCGCCCGGACCAGCCGCGAGGCGTTGGCCTTCTCCCACTGCTCGATCGCCTGCTCCACCGGGGTGCCCGGATCGGCCTCGCGCAGCGTGTCCAGCGTGATCGCGCGCAGCGAGCCGTACAGGTCGTCGCGCAGCGCCAACCGGGCCAGCGCGTGCCAGCGGTTGCCCCGGGCCAGCGCCGACACCGACGAGAGGACCCGGTCGAAGCTCAGGTGCTCGGAGATGGCGTAGTAGAGCGCGGCCACCTCCTCCGGCTCGCGGGGCTCGCGGTCGCGCTCGGACAGCTCGACCAGGTCGACGACGTCGAGCAGCCCGAACCCGTACATCAGCGCGGCCGACTCCAGCGCGCAGTCGTCGCCGACGCCGTCGGCGCGCAGCTTCTCCGCGTACACGTCGACCGCCTCGCGCTCGCGCCCGCGCAGCAGGTCGGGCAGCTTGCGCCGCAGCGCGCTCACCGCGGCCGCGAACCGGGTGGTCTCGGCGCCCACGGCCAGCGGCTGCGGCCGGTTGGTGAGGAACCACCGCGAGGCCCGGTCGAGCAGCCTGCGCGACTCCAGCACGATCCGGTCCGAGACCGCGGTCGGGATGTGCGGGGCGCGCATCGCTTCCCACAGCGCGGGCAGCTCGAACACCCGGGTGGTGACCGCGTAGGCGCGCACCACGTCGCTGGGGGACGCCGACAGCTCCTCGACGAGCCGGAACGCGTAGGTCGTCCCGGCGTTGTCGACCATCTCGTTGACCAGCTGGGTGGTCACGATCTCGCGGCGCAGCGGGTGCTGGGCCACCGCGGCCGGGAACCGCTCGCGCAGCGGGCCGGGGAAGTACCGCGGCAGCCGCGAGGCGAACGCCGGCACGTCGGGCAGGTCGGTGGCCAGCAGCCGGGCGGTGAGGTCGAGCTTGACGTGCGCGAGCAGCGTCGACAGCTCCGGCGAGGTGAGCCCGACGCGGGTCTCCTCCCGGGCGGCGAACTCCTCGTCGGAGGGCAGCACCTCCAGCTCGCGGTCGAGCCCGGTGCGCGCGGCGAGGTCGGCGGTGAGCCTGCGCTGCACGTTGAGCATCCCCGGCGCGTGCGCGCGGCTGACCCCCAGCACCGCGTTCTGGCCGCGGTTGTCGGCCAGGACCAGCTCGGCGACCTCGTCGGTCATCGACCCCAGCAGCTCGTTGCGCGCCTGCTGGTCGAGCTCGCCGGCCACGACCAGCCGGTCCAGCAGGATCTTGATGTTGACCTCGTGGTCGGAGCAGTCCACGCCGGCCGAGTTGTCGATCGCGTCGGTGTTGATCCTGCCGTGGGCGTGCGCGAACTCGATCCGGCCGCGCTGGGTCAGGCCCAGGTTGCCGCCCTCGCCGACGACCTTGACCCGCAGCTCGTTGCCGTCGATGCGGATGGCGTCGTTCGCCCGGTCGCCCACGTCGTCGTGGGTCTCGGACGCCGCCTTGACGTAGGTGCCGATGCCGCCGTTCCACAGCAGGTCGGCCGGCGCCCGCAGGATGGCCGAGATCAGCTCCGGCGGGCTGAGCCGGGTGACGCCGTCGTCGATGCCGAGCGCGGTGCGCATCCGCTCGCCGACCGGCACCGACTTCGCCGTGCGCGGCCACACCCCGCCGCCCTCGCTGATCGCCGAGCGGTCGTAGTCGTCCCAGCTGGACCGGGGCAGCTCGAACAGCCTGCGGCGCTCGGCGAAGCTGCGCGCCGCGTCCGGGTCGGGGTCGACGAAGACGTGGCGGTGGTCGAAGGCGGCCAGCAGCCGGATGTGCTCGGAGAGCAGCATCCCGTTGCCGAACACGTCGCCGGACATGTCGCCGATGCCGACGACGGTGAACTCCTCGGTCTGGGTGTCGACCCCCAGCTCGCGGAAGTGGCGCTTGACGCTCTCCCACGCACCCCGCGCGGTGATGCCCATGGCCTTGTGGTCGTAGCCGACAGAGCCGCCGGAGGCGAACGCGTCGCCGAGCCAGAAGCCGTAGGACGCGGCCACCTCGTTGGCGGTGTCGGAGAACTTCGCGGTGCCCTTGTCGGCCGCCACGACCAGGTAGGAGTCGTCGCCGTCGTGGCGGATCACGTCCGGCGGCGGGACCGTGCGGCCGGCGCCGCGCTCGTCGTGCACGAGGTTGTCGGTGATGTCGAGCAGACCGGAGATGAAGGTCCGGTAGCAGTACTCGACCTCCTCGGGCGAGTTGTCGCCGCGGCGCACGACGAACCCGCCCTTCGCGCCCACCGGCACGATCACCGCGTTCTTCACCGCCTGCGCCTTGACCAGGCCCAGGATCTCGGTGCGGTAGTCCTGGGGGCGGTCGGACCAGCGCAGCCCGCCCCGCGCCACCGGGCCGAAGCGCAGGTGCACGCCCTCCACCCGGGGCGAGTACACGAAGATCTCGAACGTGGGCCGCGGCGCCGGCATGTCGGGCACGGCCGTCGGGTCGATCTTGAACGAGAAGTACGCCCGCTCGCGGAACCAGTTGGTCCGCAGCGTCGCCATGATCATCGCCAGGTAGCCGCGCAGGATCCGGTCGGCGTCGAGCCCGGTGACCGCGTCGATCAGCCCCCGGACCTCGGCCAGCGCCCGCTCGACGCCCCGCTCCCGCTCGGGCGCCGCCGGGTCGAACCGGGCCCGGAACAGCCCCACCAGCGCCCGCGCCGTGGCCGGCTGGGCCAGCAGCGTGTCGGCCATGTACTGCACCCCGTAGGTGCTGCCCAGCTGGCGGGCGTAGCGGGCGTAGGCGCGCAGCACCGCCACCTCCCGCCACCGCAGCCCGGCCCGCAGCACCAGCGCGGAGAACCGGTCGGACTCCGCGTCGCCGCGCCACGCCGCGCTGAACGCGGCGCAGAAGCCGTCCTCGACCTCCTCCTCGTCGCGCTCGGCCAGCGCCGCGCTGGTGGCGTCGTCAAGGCGCAGCCCGAAGTCGTAGAGCCAGCACCGCGAGCCGTCGGCGCGCACGAACTCCGACGGGCGCTCGTCGAGCACGTCGACCCCGAGCTGCTGCAGCAGCGGCAGCACCGCGGTCAGCGTGGCCGGGGCGCCGGCCAGGTACAGCGTGAAGCGGCGCTCGCGCTCGCCCGGGTCGCCGGAGGCGGGGTGGCTGGGCGCGCCCGGCGTGCGGTAGAGCCGCACGTCGAACGAGCCCGGCCCGTCGAGCGCGTCGATGCGGCGCATGTCCTCGACGGCGCGCTCGGCCGGCACGACCGCCTTGTACGCCTCGGGCACCCCGTCGAGCAGATCGGCGACGCCGGCGGCGTCGGGCGCCGAGAGCAGCTTGTCGTCCCAGTTGCGGGCGGCCTCGGTGAGCTCGTCCTGCAGGTCGGGGACGTCGACCGCGCCGAAGCCGGGGGCGTCCGGTCCGGCGTGCACGGTGAAGTGCACCTGCGCCAGGTTGGACTCCGACACCCGGGCCGTGTAGTCCACCGAGGTGCCGCCCAGGCGGCGCTCCAGCACCCTGGCCATCGCCAGCCGCGACGACGTCGTGTACCGGTCGCGCGGGAGGTAGACCAGGCAGGAGACGAACCGGCGGAACGGATCGGGGCGCAGGAACACCCGCACCACCCGGCGTCCGGAGATCGCCAGCACCCCGGTCGCCGTGTCGTGCAGCCCCTGCGCCGTCGCGCTGAACAGCTCCTCACGCGGCAGCCCGGAGAGCACCTCGAGCATCCGCTGGCCCGAGTACGACTCCAGCGGCAGCCCCGACAGCTGGATCGCCCGGCGCACCCGGCGCTCCACCAGCGGGATGTCGAGCACGCTCTCGTGCTGGGCCAGGACGGTCAGCGTGCCGATGAAGCGGTGCTCGCCGCGCAGGACGCCGTGCTCGTCGGTGTCGCGCAGGGCCAGGTAGTACGGGTGCGCCGGGCGCAGCGGGCTGGGGACCGTGGCCCGGGTGATCAGCAGCAGCTCCGGCTCCGCGCCCGCCGGCGCCACTCCCGGAGCGAACTTGGCGGCCCGCCCGGAGTCGCGCCGCAGCAGGCCCAGCGCAGCGTGGGTCTCGCCGGTGGACTCCCCGGCCGGCTGGTAGCGGTAGCCGAGGAAGGTGAGGTGGCCGTCGGCCAGCCAGTGCAGCAACCGGCCCACGTCGGCCGGGCTGGTCTCGTCCTCGCCCACCGCGCCCGCCGGCATCGCGTCGGCCAGCTCGCGCGCCCGCCGCACCATGGCGCCGGAGTCGTCGACGACGTCGCGCACGTCCGACAGCGCCTGGCGCAGCAGGTCGGCCAGCCCCGCCGGGGCCCGCGCCCCCAGGTCGACGTGGATCCAGGACTCCACGATGGTGCCGTCCGGCGGCTCGGCCGGGTCGGCGTCGGCCAGCACCTCGGCGAGCTTGCCGCCGGCGTCGCGGCGCACGACGACGATCGGGTGGATCAGCCGGCTGGCGTCGCCGCCCGCGCGGGACACCGCGGCCAGCACCGACTCGACCAGGAACGGCATGTCGTCGGTGACGACCTCCACCACGGCGCCACCGGCCGCCGGGTCGCCGCTCTCGGCCGGCCGCACCCGGATCGCGGGCTCCCCCGGCGCGCGCTGCTCGGCGAGTTGCAGGTGGGCCCGCGCCGCGTCGCGCAGGTGGATCACGTGCCCGCCCGTCGGAACTCCCGACGGGCCGGACAGCGGCGGGGTGTCGGTGGCGTGGCGTGCGTACAGCTCCCCGAGAGCGGCCAGCTCCGGATCGGGCTCCGGGTCCGTCCCTCTGGTCACATGCGGCTCCATGGCTCGTCGGCGTCGGCCATGTGTCGGCCGACCACCGTGGTCGGGTGGTCTCCTCGTGGGCGACGCCGCCACCCTAGTGGCCCGTCCGGCACGGTACGGCGGGTATCTCGGCGGCCCGAGCGCCCGCTGGCCGCGCTGCCGGCCGACCCGAGTACGCCAGGTACGAGGGCCGACCGACGCCGTGCCGGGCGAACGTCCGGATCCACCGATATCCCCACCAACCTTGCTGGACGGGCCACGAGCCGGGCGGGCGGCGGCCCGAGGGGCCTCGGCGCGGTCCGCCGAGGCTCGGGTTGTCGGGTGCTCAGATGCCCCGGTACTCGGCCAGGGCCCCGGCCAGCAGATCGGCCAGGCCGAGTCCCTCCGTGGAGGCGTCGACCCGCTTGCGGGCGGTCGGCTGCCCGGCCGGCGGATCGGGGTCGTCGGTGGCTGGCACGCCCGGGTCGCTGCCGCCCGGCGGCGGCGCACCGGCACGCCGGCCGCGGGAACCCGGCGGCGCGGACCCCGGGCGGGACGAGCCG
>NZ_JAHDTH010000225.1 GCF_018531445.1 Pseudonocardia lacus | reverse complement strand
CGCACCGCCGCCCGCGGCGCCCGGCTCGCCGAGATCACCGCAGCCGACGGCACCCCCGCCCGCTCGGCCGGGCTCGACGCCCTGCCCGAGGCGCTGGCCGCGGCCGACGTCGCCGTCGTCTGCACGGGGTCGATCGGCACCGTCGTCGACGTCGACAGCGTGGCCGCCGCCGTGGCCGCCCGCGGCGGGCGCCCGCTGGCCGTCTGCGACCTGGGGCTGCCCCGCGACGTCGACCCGGCCGCCGCCGAGCTGCCCGGTGTCACCGTGATCGACCTGGCCACCCTGCAGGCCAAGCTCTCCGGCGGGGTCGGCGGCGCCGCCGTCACCGCGGCCCAGGACCTGGTCTCCGAGGAGGCCCAGGCCTACCTGGCCGCGCAGCGCTCCGCCGCCGTCACCCCCACCGTCACCGCGCTGCGCAGGCGCGCCGCCGAGGTCATCGACGGGGAGCTGCTCCGCCTGGACGCCAAGCTCCCCGACCTGGACGGCGGTGTCCGCGACGAGTTCACGCGCACCGTGCGCCGCGTCGTCGACAAGCTGCTGCACACGCCGACGGTGCAGATCAAGCGGCTCGCCGAGGGCCCGGACGGCGACAGCTACGCCGCCGCGCTGCGCGCGCTGTTCGAACTCGACCCGCAGACCCCCGCCGCGGTCGCCGTGCCGCGCAGCGGGGACGTCCTCGGTGCGCTGGAAGCGCGCACCGAGCGCGAGGAGGACCGCAGATGAAGCCCGCCGAAACGACGCCGGCGCCGTTGCGCATCGGCACCCGGCCGAGCGCGCTGGCGATGGCCCAGAGCGGCCGGATCGCCGACCGGCTCCGCGCCGCCGGCCGGCCCTGCGAGCTGGTCGAGGTCAGCACGCACGGCGACCGGTCCTCGGCGCCGGTCGCCGAGCTCGGCGTCGGGGTGTTCGTCTCGGCGCTGCGCGACGCGCTGGCCCGCGGCGACGTCGACGTCGCCGTGCACTCCTACAAGGACCTCCCCACCGCTCCCGACCCGCGGCTCACCCTCGCCGCGGTGCCCGTCCGGGAGGACCCGCGCGACGCGCTGGTCGCCCGCGACGGGTTGGTGCTCGGCGAGCTGCCGGCCGGGTCCACCGTCGGCACCGGTTCCCCCCGGCGCAAGGCTCAGCTCGAAGCGCTGGGACTCGGCCTGCAGGTGGTGGCGATCCGCGGCAACGTCGACACGCGGATCGCGAAGGTGCGCAACGGCGAGCTGGACGCCGTGGTGGTGGCCGCGGCCGGGCTGCGCAGGCTCGGGCGCGTCGACGAGGCCACCGAGCTGCTCGACCCGCTGCAGGTGCTGCCCGCCCCGGCCCAGGGCGCGCTGGCCGTGGAATGCCGGGCCGGGACCGGCGACGACGACCTCGCGCTGGCCCGCGAGCTCGCCACCGTGCTGGACGACCCCTTCACCCGGGCCGCGGTCCAGGCCGAGCGGGCCGTGCTCGCCACCCTGGAGGCGGGCTGCAGCGCCCCGGTCGCCGCGCTGGCGGACGTGGTGTCGGACTGGGAGTACGGGCCCGACGACGAGGAGGGGCACCCGGTCGACCGGGTGTCGTTGCGGGCCGTGATCGGCACGACCGGCGGGGGGCTGCTGCGCGCCTCCGCGACCGGCGACCTGGACACCGCCGAGAAGCTCGGTGCGGCGCTCGCCGCCGAGCTGCTCGACATGGGGGGCCTGGCGGCCCCCGGAGAACAGCAGGATCTGGAGAACCCGAGATGAACCGAGCACCATCGCCCACCCAGGAGGCGCCCGCGCCCCCCGGCGCGGCGCCCGCGGAGCAGGCGACCACGGCGACCCCGCCCGCGCCGGCCGTGGCGGCCGACCGCTCGGTCGCCCCCGGCCGGATCGCCTTCGTCGGCAGCGGCCCCGGCGACCCCGGCCTGCTCACCGTGCGCGCCCGCGACGTCCTCGCCGCGGCCCCGCTGGTGATCGCCGACCAGGACGTCCCGCAACCGATCCTGGCGCTGATCGCCGACGGCGCGGAGATCCGCACCGCCGTCGGCGAGCCGTCGGACGTGGCCGCCGAGCTGCTCAGCGAGGCCCGCGGCGGGCGCGCCGTCACCCGCCTGGTCAGCGGCGACCCGCTCACCACCGACTCGGTGGTGGCCGAGGCCGTCGCCGTCGCGGGCGGCGACGTGGCGTTCGACGTCGTCCCGGGCGTCGCCGCCGGCACCGCCGTGCCCGCCTACGCCGGCGTGCCGCTGGGCTCGGCCCACATCGAGGCCGATGTCCGCGCCGGCATCGACTGGGCCCGCCTGTCCGCCGCCCCCGGCACCCTGGTGCTGCACGCGACGGCCGCCCACCTGGCCGAGGTCGCCGCCGCCCTCACCGAGAACGGCGTGGCCGCGCAGACCCCCGCCGCGGTCACCGCGAACGGCACGGTCACCACCCAGCGCACCGTGCAGACCACCCTGGCCGGGCTGGCCGGCGACGCCGGCGACCTGGACGGCCCGCTGGTCGTCACCGTGGGCGAGGAGGTCGGCCTGCGACCGTCCCTGTCCTGGTGGGAGTCGCGCGCCCTCTACGGGTGGCGGGTCCTGGTGCCGCGCACCAAGGACCAGGCGGGCGCCATGACCGATCGCCTCGCCGTGCACGGCGCCTCCGCCGAGGAGGTGCCCACGATCGCCGTGGAGCCGCCCCGCTCGCCCACCCAGATGGAGCGCGCGGTCAAGGGCCTCGTCGACGGCCGCTACCAGTGGGTCGTGTTCACCTCCACCAACGCGGTGCGCGCGGTGTGGGAGAAGTTCGCCGAGTTCGGGCTCGACGCCCGCGCGTTCTCCGGCGTCAAGATCGCCTGCGTGGGCGCGGCGACCGCGGAGAAGGTGCGCGCCTTCGGGATCGTCCCCGAGCTCGTCCCCGACATCGACGAGGGCCAGGAGTCCTCCTCCGAGGGCCTGCTGCGGATCTTCCCGCCGCACGACGACATCCTCGACCCGGTCGACCGCGTCCTGCTGCCCCGCGCCGACATCGCCACCGAGACCCTCGCCGCCGGCCTGCGCGAGCGCGGCTGGGAGATCGACGACGTGACGGCCTACCGCACCGTCCGCGCGGCCCCGCCGCCCGCACCGATCCGCGAGGCCATCAAGACCGGCGGCTTCGACGCGGTGTGCTTCACCTCGTCGTCGACGGTGCGCAACCTGGTCGGCATCGCCGGCAAGCCGCACGCGCGCACGATCGTGGCGTGCATCGGCCCGCAGACCGCCGAGACGGCCCGCGAGTTCGGCCTGCGCGTCGACGTCCAGCCCTCCGAGGCGCGCGTCCCCGCCCTGGTCGACGCCCTCGCGGCGCACGCCGCCCGGCTGCGCGCGGAGGGCGCCCTGCCGCCCCCGCGCAAGGCCAAGGCCCGCCGCCGCTGACCCCGCGGGGGTGCGTGCGGGCCCCCGGCCTCCGGTTCAGGAAAGCCACGATGCTGCCCTCAGAGGGCAGCATCGTGGCTTTCCTGAACTCTGGGGCCGCGCGGGTGGGAGCGCGTGCGGAGGGTCGTAGCCTGGGGTGATGGGCTTCCCCGTTCAGCGTCCACGCCGCCTCCGCACCACGGCCGCCATGCGCCGCCTCGTCGCCGAGACCGACCTGCGGCCCCGCCACCTGGTGCTGCCGCTGTTCGTCAAGGAGGGCGCGACCGAGCCGGTCCCGATCGCCTCGATGCCCGGCGTTGTCCAGCACTCCCGCGAGTCGCTCCGCAAGGCCGCGGTGGAGGCGGTGGCGGCGGGGGTCGGCGGGTTGATGGTGTTCGGGGTGCCCGAGCGCAAGGACGCCACCGGCAGCGCGGGCGTCGACCCGGACGGCGTGCTCAACACGGCCCTGCGCGACCTGCGGGCCGAGGTCGGCGACGACACGGTGATCATGGCGGACACCTGCCTCGACGAGTTCACCGACCACGGCCACTGCGGCGTGCTCGACGAGCGCGGTCGGGTCGACAACGACGCCACCCTGGCGGTCTACGCGGACATGGCGGTGGCGCAGGCCGAGGCGGGGGCGCACCTGCTCGGTCCGAGCGGGATGATGGACGGCCAGGTCGGCGTGATCCGGCAGGCGCTGGACGCGGCGGGCCACACCGACACCGGAATTCTGGCCTACACCGCGAAGTACACGTCGGCGTTCTACGGGCCTTTCCGGGAGGCGGTGGAGTCGTCGCTGCAGGGCGACCGCAAGACCTACCAGCAGGACGGCGCGAATGTCCGCGAGGCGTTGCGGGAGCTCGCCCTCGACCTGGACGAGGGCGCCGACCTGGTGATGGTCAAGCCGGCCATGGCCTATCTCGACGTGCTGCGGGCGGTGGCCGAGGCCTCCGACGTCCCCGTGGCGGCCTACCAGGTCTCCGGCGAGTACGCGATGGTGGAGGCGGCGGCCGCGAACGGGTGGATCGAGCGCGACCGGGCGATCCGGGAAACGTTGACGGGTATCCGCCGTGCGGGTGCGGAAATCGTGCTGACGTACTGGGCGACCGAAGTCGCCCGTACTCTTTGACGTCGGTTCGTGACACGGTCGCAATGCGGCGGGGGGATCCGCCTCCGCCGTCCGGCCCTGGTGGCGTATAGCATCACGCACCGTTGATCAGGAGGTCTTCCCATGTCCTATGACCCCGGTGCGCCCGGCGACCGCTCCCAGCCCCCCGGCGGTTACGGCGGGCAGGGCGGTCCGCCGCCGTACGGCAGCGGCTACGGCCAGCAGCCGCCCCCCGGTGCCTGGGGCCCGCCCCCCGGCAGCCCGCCGCAGGGCCCGCCCGGCGGTGGCTACGGCGGTGGCGGCCAGTTCCAGCAGCAGGGCCAGAGCTTCTTCTCCGGCCTGTTCGACTTCAAGTTCGCCACGTTCTTCACCGGCGCGATGCTGCCGGTGGTCTACATCCTCGGGCTGGTCTACCTCGTCGCCACGACGATCAGCGAGGTGTACAACACCTTCCGGATCGACGCCGGCTACGGGATCCTGGCGCTGCTGCTGGGCGTGGTCTTCATCGCGTTCTTCGCCGGGCTGCTGAAGGTGGGCCTGGAGCTGGTCAAGGCGGTCGTCGAGGGCGCGGAGCGCGACCGGCGCTGACGCCGTCGGGCAACCGAGGCCGAACGGTGTCGTGAACGACACCGGGCGCCGGTAGCGTGGGCACGGTGAGCAACCCAGGGCAGGGCGGCAACCAGCCGTACCAGGGCGACAACCCGTACGCCGGTCCCGGTGCCTACCGGGGCCCGTCCGACCCGGGTCGGTACGGGTCGTCACCGGCCTACGGGCAGCAGGAGCCCTACGCGAAGCAGGAGCCCTTCGTCTACAACCCGTACGCCAACCAGCCCCCCGCGGGCACGGGCGGCGCCGGGGTGCAGCAGCCCGTGCGGCGGCCGGGGCTGATGGTGCTCTCGCTCGTGCTGCTGGTGCTGAGCGCGCTGCCGTTCCTGGCCGGTGGGCTCGTGTTCCTGGTCGTCCCGATCCAGGTGCAGGAGATCGTCGACCTGCTCCCGACGATCGACCCGACCGGCCAGCTGGCCGCGGCCGGGATCACCCCGGAGCAGATCCTGTCGATCATCCGGGGGGCCGGCGGGGTGGTCGCGGCGATCGCGGCCCTCTACATCCTGTTCGCCGTGCTGGCGTTCACCGGCCGCAACTGGGCCCGCATCGTCGTCGCCGTGCTGACCGTCGGGTTCGGCCTGCTGCTGCTGGCCGGGCTGGTCCAGGGGGCGGGCGCGGGCGGCTCGGGGTTGAGCATCGCGGTCCTGGCCGCCTCGGTCGTCGGCACGGTCCTGCTGTTCCTGGCCCCCGCCCAGCAGTACTTCGCGAGCCGTCGCCGCTGATCCGCCGCGGCGCCGGGTTCCCCCGACGCCACCGCCGCGCGCGTCGCGCTGTAAGACTGGGTGCGTGGCCAGCACGCCGATCCCCCCCGCGACCGACACCTCGCAGAAGCTGTTCGACCGGGCCCGCTCGGTGATCCCGGGCGGGGTCAACTCGCCGGTCCGGGCGTTCCAGGCGGTCGGGGGCACCCCCCGGTTCATGGCCTCGGCCAGCGGGCCGTGGCTCACCGACGCCGACGGCAACCGCTACGCCGACCTGGTCTGCTCGTGGGGTCCGATGATCCTCGGGCACGCGCACCCGGCCGTCGTCGACGCGGTGCGGTCGGCCGCGGTCGGCGGCCTGTCGTTCGGCGCGCCGACGGAGGCCGAGCTGGAGCTGGCCGAGGAGATCATCTCCCGGGTGGCCCCGGTCGAGCAGGTGCGCCTGGTCAACTCCGGCACCGAGGCGACGATGAGCGCGATCCGGCTGGCCAGGGGCATCACCGGGCGCAAGGTCGTGGTCAAGTTCGCTGGTTGCTACCACGGCCACGTCGACGCGCTGCTGGCCCAGGCGGGCTCCGGCGTGGCGACGCTGGGCCTGCCGACCAGCCCTGGGGTGACCGGCGCGCAGGCCGCCGACACCGTGGTGCTGCCCTACAACGACCTGGACGCCGTGCGCGCGGTCTTCGCCGAGCGCGGCTCCGAGATCGCCTGCGTGATCACCGAGGCGGCGGCCGGGAACATGGGCGCGATCGCCCCGGTGCCGGGGTTCAACGCCGGCCTGCGCGAGGTGTGCCACGCCCATGGCGCCCTGCTCGTCGTCGACGAGGTGATGACCGGCTTCCGCGTGTCGGCGTCGGGCTGGCACGGGCTCGACGGCGTGGCGGGCGATCTGTACACGTTCGGCAAGGTGATGTCCGGTGGGCTGCCGGCGGCCGCGTTCGGCGGGTCCGCCGCCCACATGGGCCACCTGGCCCCGGCCGGGCCGGTCTACCAGGCCGGCACGCTGTCGGGGAACCCGGTCGCGGTGGCCGCCGGCCTGGCCACACTGCGGGCCGCCGACGACGCCGTCTACGCGGCGCTCGACGCCAACGCCGCCCGCCTGGGCGACCTGGTGCACCGGGCGCTGGAGGCGGAGGGCGTGCCGCACCGGGTGCAGTTCGCCGGCAACCTGCTGTCGGTCTTCTTCACCTCCGACGAGGTCGTCGACTACGCGGGCGCGCAGGCGGCGCAGACCTGGCGCTTCCCGGCGTTCTTCCACGCGATGCTCGAGCGCGGGGTGTACCCGCCGCCGAGCGCGTACGAGGCGTGGTTCGTCTCGGCCGCGTTCACCGACGAGACGTGGGAGGTCATCGCGGACGCGCTGCCCGCGGCGGCCCGCGCCGCGGCCACCGCGATGGCCCCGGCCGAGGCCGCGCAATGACCGTCGAGCCCACGCGCACCGTCGTGCACCTGCTGCGCCACGGCGAGGTGCACAACCCGACGGGCGTGCTCTACGGCCGGCTGCCGAACTTCCGGCTCTCCGACCGCGGCCGCGAGCAGGCCGGGCTGGTGGCCAAGGCGCTGGCCGACAACGACCTGGTCGCGGTGATCGCCTCTCCGCTGCAGCGGGCCCAGGAGACGGCGGCGCCCGCGGCGGAGGCGCACGGCCTGCCGGTGGGCGTCGACGACGACCTCATCGAGTCGGCCAACCGGTTCGAGGGCATGCGCACATCGCCCGGCGACGGCGCGTTGCGCAACCCCCGGTACTGGCCGTGGCTGCGCAACCCGTTCCGCCCGTCGTGGGGCGAGCCGTACGCGGAGATCGCCCGGCGCATGCGGGCCGCGGTGGAGCGGGCCCGCGTCGCGGCGGAGGGCCACGAGGCGCTGTGCGTGTCGCACCAGCTGCCGATCTGGACGCTGCGCCGGTCGGTCAGCGGTCAGCGGCTGTGGCACGACCCGCGCAACCGCCAGTGCGGCCTGGCCTCGTTGACGTCGCTGGTGTTCACCGGGTCCGCGCTCACCGAGATCCGCTACACCGAACCTGCCACCGCCTGGGCCGACGACCCGTCGAGAACGAACTTGCTGTGATCCAGAAGCCTTTTCGATCACGACAACTTCGTTCTCGACGGGTGCTGGGCGGGGCGCTCGCGGTGCTGGCGCTGCTCGCCGGCTGCTCGGGGACGCAGGAGGCGGTGGCCGGCGGCACCGAGTTCGCGTTCGTCGCGCCGGGCGGGAAGACGTTCATCACCTACGACCCGCCGGAGTCGCGCGGCACGGTCACCGGGATCTCCGGCGACAGCCTGCTGCGGCCGGGCGAGACCGTCGGCCTGGACGACTACGCCGGCCGGGTCGTGGTGCTCAACCTGTGGGGATCGTGGTGCGGGCCGTGCCGCGAGGAGGTCCCCGACCTGCAGTTCGTCGCCGAGCAGACCGGTGCCGCCGTGCTCGGCATCGACCTGCGCGACGATCGCCAGGCCGCCACCGACTTCCTGCGCGACCGGGCCGTCACCTACGACTCGATCTACGACAACCCCGGCCGGACGCTGGTGGCGCTGAGCGGCTACCCCCGCAACGCCGTCCCCTCGACGCTGGTGCTGGACAAGCGCCACCGCGTCGCCGCGGTCGACCTGCTGCAGATCCGCCCCTCCGAACTGATCCCGCTGGTCGAACGCCTGAAGGCCGAACCGTAGAGCCGGCCACTCGGCCCGGGTTGCGGCCCTCGCAGCGTGGGCATCGTTCTCGCGGCCCGCCGGCGGGCTGCGAGAACGCGACGCTTCGCGGGCAGCCGCGGCACGAGCGCGGCTCTCGTCCAATCCCGCGGCACGAGCGCGGCCATATCCCGCGCTGCGAGAGCGCACGAGGCTCTGCGCGGACGACCCTGCACCGCCGCGCCGCAGGGCGCCGTGATCTTCTGCTACGAGTTGTAGAACCCGCCGCGCGCACCGCCGCCACCGGGGCATACGCTGACCGGTGATGGACCCTTCGACCACCCTCGCGGTCTCCGGACCGCTGCTGGTCGCGGCCGTGGTGGCGGTGGCGGCCGGAGCGGTCAGCTTCGCGTCCCCGTGCGTGGTCCCGCTGGTCCCCGGCTACCTCGCCTACCTGGCCGGGATCGTCGGTGCGGACACGCCGCCCGCCACGGCGGCGGAGGCGGAGCGGGAGCGCTCGGGGCGCTGGCGGGTGGCGGGCGCCGCGCTGCTGTTCGTCGCTGGGTTCACCGTCGTCTTCGGGGCCGTGCTGGTCGGCGTGGTGTGGCTGGCCGACGCGCTGGTCGCCAACGAGGCCGTGCTGCAGCGGGTCGGCGGCGTCGTGATGATCGCGATGGGGCTGGCGTTCGTCGGGCTCATCCCCGTCCTGCAGTACGAGCGCCGGGTGCACTGGGTGCCCCGGGCCGGGGTCTGGGGCGCGCCGCTGCTCGGCGCGGTCTTCGGGCTGGGCTGGGTGCCGTGCATCGGCCCGACGCTGGCCGGGGTCGTCGCCGTGGCCGCCGGAACGGGCGGCGGCTCGCTGCGCGGCGTCGTGCTGACGCTGGCCTACTGCGCCGGGCTCGGCCTGCCGTTCGTGCTGATCGCGCTGGGCGCGTCGCGGGCGGTGCGGGCGCTGGGTTGGCTGCGCCGCCACACCCGGGCCATCCAGGTCGCCGGCGGCGCGCTGCTCGTCGCGGTGGGCCTGCTGCTGCTCACCGGCGTGTGGGGCGGGCTGCTGGCCAAGCTGCAGGTGTCCGTGGCCGGCTTCACCCCGGTGCTGTGACGAGGGTGGCGAGCTGATCGTGTCCACCGAGGCCCCACCCCGCCCGGCGACCGCCGAGGAGCCCCCGCGCGGGGGCGGCGTCGCCCTGCTGCGCAACACCTGGCGCGGGCTCACGTCCATGCGCACGGCGCTGGTCCTGCTGTTCCTGCTGGCCCTGGCCGCGCTGCCGGGCGCCCTGCTGCCGCAGCGCTCGCTCAACCAGGACCTGGTCGAGCGGTACTTCGCCGACAACCCGTCGATCGCGCCGGTGCTCGACGCGCTGGGCTTCTTCGACGTCTTCGCCGCGCCCTGGTTCGCCGCGGTCTACCTGCTGCTCATGGTGTCCCTGGTGGGCTGCGTGCTGCCGCGCACCGTCGAGCACGCCCGCGCGCTGCGCGCCGCCCCGGTCGCGGTGCCGCGCAACCTGTCCCGGCTGCCCCACCACGGCTCGGCCGAGCTGCCGATCGGGCTCGACGAGGCGGCCGCGCTCGTCCGCGGCCGGCTGCGCGGCTGGCGGCTCGCCGAGCGGTCGGAGGGCTCCGGCGACGCCGCGGGGCGCAGCTTCTCGGCCGAGAAGGGCTACCTGCGCGAGGCCGGCAACCTGGTGTTCCACCTCAGCCTGATCGGGCTGCTGGTGATGTTCGCGGTCGGCAAGCTGTTCGGCTACGAGGGCCAGGTCATCGTGCTCTCCGGCGGTGGCCAGTTCTGCAACACCGGCATCCTGGGCTACGACTCGTTCCGCGCCGGCCTGCGCGTCGACGGCACCGACCTGGAGCCGTTCTGCATCCGGGTCGACGACTTCCGCGCCGAGTACGAGCACACCGGCCAGCCCAGCTCGTTCACCGCGTGGCTGGGCTACCAGACCGCGGACGACCTGGCCGCCGGGCGCACCGACAGCTGGCGGCCCTACACGCTGGCGATCAACCACCCGCTGCGCGTCGACGGCTCCCGGGTCTACCTGCTGGGCCAGGGCTACGCGCCGCGGTTCACCGTCACCTACCCGGACGGCCAGCAGCGCACCGGCGAGATCCAGTGGCGCCCGGTCGACCAGTCCACCCTGCTGTCGGAGGGGGCGACGAAGTTCGAGCCGCCCGGCGTCACCGACGACGAGCAGCGGCGCACGCGCCAGCTGGCGGTCACCGGCCTGTTCGCCCCGACCAGCTCCGGCGGTGACGTCGTGACCTCGGTCTTCCCCGACCTGCGCAACCCCGAGGTGGCCGTCGACGTGCTGCGCGGCGACCTGGGCCTGGACGACGGCCGCGGCCAGTCCATCTTCCAGGTCGACCAGTCGAAGATCGACTCCGGCGAGCTGGTCCGGGTGGCGCGCGCCAACCTGGTGCCCGGGCAGTCGGTCACCCTCGACGACGGCACCGTGGTCACCTTCGACGGCGTGCGCAGCTTCGTCTCGCTGCAGGTCAGCCACGACCCCGGGCAGTTCGGCGTGCTGGTGTTCGCCGTCGTGCTGCTGGCCGGGCTGGGGGCGTCGCTGAGCGTGCGCAGGCGGCGGTTCTGGGCCCGGCTCACGCCCGTCCCCGACGACGACGGTCCCGCCCGCACGGTCGTCGAGATCGGCGGGCTGGCCCGCACCGACCGCGCCGGCTACGGCGAGGAGTTCGACCGCCTGCGGGCGGACCTGCTGGATGCGAAGGTGGCCGCGACGGCCGACAACGAGGAGAGCTGATGCTGGCCGAACTCGCCCTCTACAGCGACCGCCTGTTCTTCGGCGCGGTCGTCGTGTACGTCCTGGCGATGGTGCTGCACGGCGGCGAGTACTCCCGCCGGCGTTCGGAGCGGGTCGCCCTGGTCGGGGCCGGTGCCGCCGGATCGGACGACGCCCCGCCGGCCGACGGGCCGGACGCCCGCCCGCGCCGCGACACCGCCGAGCGCCTGGGCCGGATGGCCGTCGCGCTGACCGTGCTGGGGGCGGGGCTGCACCTGGCCTCGCTCATCACCCGCGGAGTGGCGGCGCAGCGCTGGCCGCTGGGCAACATGTACGAGTTCACCTCGGCGATCTGCGTGGCCGCGGTGGTCACCTGGCTGGTGCTGCTGCGGCGCTCGCCGGCCAGCCGCCCGCTCGGGCTGTTCGTGCTGCTGCCGGTGCTGCTGCTGCAGTTCCTGGCCGGCACCGTGCTCCATGTGCCGGCCGGTCCGGTGGTGCCGGCGCTGCAGTCGTACTGGCTGTCGATCCACGTCACGACGATCGCGGTGTCCTCCGGGCTGCTGCTGGTGCCCGGCGTGGCCAGCGCCCTGTACCTGGTGCGCCGCACGGGCCGCAGCAACGCGGTGCTCGACCGGCTGCCCTCGGCGCCCGCGCTCGACCGGATCGCCTACCGCACGACGATCATCGCGTTCCCGCTCTACACGTTCGCCATCATCGCCGGCGCGATCTGGGCCGAGGCGGCGTGGGGCCGGTTCTGGGGCTGGGACCCGAAGGAGACCGTGGCCTTCGTCGCGTGGGTCGTCTACGCGGCCTACCTGCACGCCAGGGCGACCGCCGGGTGGCGCACCGGGGCGGCGGCCTGGATCAACGTCCTCGGCTTCGCGGTGATGATCTTCAACTTGTTCTTCATCAACATGGTGGTGGCGGGTCTGCACTCCTACGCTGGCCTTGGTTGAGTGTGACCGAAGGCGCCGAGATGGCCGCACATCTCGACGAGAAGGAGCCGCGCGACTACCGTCGGCTTCAGTGTCCGGGACGAACGGTCGAGATGGCGGGTTGAGCGGGAAGTGTCGATGACGGAGCGTGATTACGGAGGCGACCGGGACTACCCGGACGGCTCGGTGGGTCGCTACGTGCGCGAGCGCTGGGGTGCGCCCCCGCCCGCCCGCGCGCCGCGGCCCTACATCGCCCCCGTCGAGCCGCCGGCGCCCGATCCCGACCCCTACTCCGACGACGACCCGTACGCCGACGAGATGGACGCCGAGCTAGAGCTCGACCTCCCGGAGCACGACGGCGGCACCCTGAACGGCGAGCGCCCCACCGACCCGCTTGCGCAGCCGACCAGCGGGGCGCCCCTGCCCGACGAGACGCAGGCGTTGCACGAGGCCCGCGCCGACCTGCGCAGCCCGCGCGCCCCGATGAGCCCGGTGCCCGACCGGTACGACGCCGACTACGACACCGGGTACGGCTCCGACCAGTACGTCGACCGGTACGTCGACCCGGACGCCGAGACGCCCCCGTCGGCCGTCACACCGACCTCCCCGGCCGAGTACGACACCGAGCACCGGCCCTCGCCGGGCCCCGCGGCCCCGTCGCCCGGGCCCACCCGCGCCCCGCGCGGCGGTGGCGTGCGCGACCCGCTGCCCGAGGTGCCCACGTCGAGCGGGCGGCGCACCAGCCGGGCGCCGGGCGAGCTGTTCG
>NZ_JAHDTH010000224.1 GCF_018531445.1 Pseudonocardia lacus | reverse complement strand
CGGCGCGCGCCGCCTGCGCCGCTGCCGCGCCCAGCGCGACCGCTCTACCGACCGCAGCGACGACCACCTGGCCGACGCCGCGGCCCACGGCCAGCAGCGGGACCGCGGCGACGCGCACGCCGTCCGCGACCCACCCGAGCAGCAACCGCGACGCGATCGGGGGCGCGCGAGCGCCGGGCTGCCCGGTCCGACCCGACCGCACGGACCCGGCCGCCCCGGCCACGGCACCCGTGGCCGGAGCGACCCCGGTCGCCGGGCCGTCCACGACCCCGACCGCTCCGGTTCCCCGGCTGCCGGCCGCGGTGGCCGCGAGGATCGCGGCGCGGTCCGCCACGAACCGCTCCAGCTCCTCGCGGTGCCGCTCGTGGTGGGCGGCGTCGACCGGCTGCCCGCTGAGGTGGTCGTCGCGCTCGTGCGCGAGGACCCTCTCCCAGGTGCCGGCCAGCTCCATCTCGGCCAGCTTGTCGGCGGTCACCGCGATCACGTGCAGATCGTCGGTGTGCCGCCAGCTGAACGCGTGGAGCCGCCGGACGGCGTCCGCCGCCAGGTACGGGTCGATCCCCACACCGACCAGCTCGTCGACGAGCCGGGCGGGGTCGACCACCAGCAGCCGCTCGTGCGGCCGCAGGCCCAGCCGCGGCGGTGCCCGCGGCTGCGCCGCCCCCGCGACCCACCCGGCCAGCTGGTCGGCCCCGACCCGCAGCAGCGCGCCGAGGACGAGGTCCGAGAGGGCCGGCGAGAAGCCGCCGATCGCGAACGCACCGCCGACACCGCCGGTGGCGCCGCCGTACGTGGCGCCGCGCAGCCGCGCCGAGGGGCCGGGACCCCAGATCGGGCCGGGGAACAGCGGTCCGGGCGCCACCCGCAGCCCGCCGGCGCGCAGCTGCCCGGAACCCTCCAGCCCGCGGTCCGGCTTGCGCAGCCGCACCACGTCGGCGTCGAAGACCAGCAGGAACGCGTCGACGTCGACCGGCGCCAGCACGACGGGGTCGCCGACCGGCACCGCGACACCGCGGCGGACCTTCTGCTCCTGCAGCGTCACGGTGATCCGGGCGACGGTGCGCAGCGTGGAGGCCTTGCCCCTGGCGTAGAGGCTGGCCTCGCTCCGGGCGCCGTGGGAGGTCGAGGTCCCGCGCGCGCCGCGCTGCCCGAACGAGGCGTTGGCGCTCACCCCGGATCCCCCGGTCCCGACCTCGGGCCCGCCCACCACGGGCAGCTGGAACCCGACGCTGGCCAGCACGCTGGCCAGCGACTGCAGCCGGTCCACGTCACGCAGCTCGACCTCGGTGCGACCGTCGACGAGCACGCTCTCGGCGAACAGCTCGGCGTTCAGCCGGACGTCGATCTTGTGGTTCGAGCTGCCCTCGACCGGCACCGCGCCCACGCTCATGCCCTGCGGGCTCGCGATGACGGGCAGGAACGCGCTCAGCACGGACGGGGCCAGGATCTGGCCGAGGATCCACTCCTGCATCAGGGTGGTCGGCCCGAGCTTGGGGTGCCCGGCCAGGTGGGCCACCAGCGCGTCGGGTCGCACGTCGGCCACCGCGGGCCGGGGCATGGTCATCGGCAGCCGGTCGTCGAGGCGCTGCTGCCGACCGACCGTGGTCGTCGTGCGCGCCCGCACCAGGCCGTCCGGGATGAGCCGGATGATGCTGCCGGTCAACTCGTCCTCGGCGGGCGTGCCCCGCACGCCGTCCGGCCCGGTCCTGGTCACCGAGATCTCGATGTACAGGCTCTGGCGCACCTCGTCGGCGCCCTTCCACGTCGAGTACCCCTTGACCCACGTGGATTGCGTGGCCTGCGTGCCCGCGCTGCTGCGGTCACGGCCGACGCCACCGCCGAGCCCCGGAGCCACCTCCTGGTCCAGGCCGCCCGGCACGACGTCCGTGGCGCCCGAGGCCCCACCCTCGACGCCCCGGAACCAGTTGCGCACGATGGTGAGGACCCACTCCACGTAGCCGTAGAACTGGCCGCCGATGCCGACCGTGTCCGTGCGGCCGACCATCCGCGGGTCGGCGCCGAACCGGGCCTTGATCCGGACGAACATCCGCTCGTCCGGGTCGACCTCGCCGGCGGCGTTCGGCACCGGGACCATCAGGATCAGGCCCTTGGCGGTGAGCATCCGGTTGAGGTGGCCCAGCCAGCGCTGCCCGCCGACCTGGTCGACCAGGTAGTTCCACACGTTGTCGGAGCGGTCGAGCAGGCCCGGCTCGAGCTGCTCCACCAGGCGCTCGAGCGTGGCGAACAGCAGCGCCCGCTTACCGGCCCGGTCGTTGAGGTTGTATCGGACCACGACCGACTCTTGCTGGCCGTCGAGGTGCGGGGCCGTGATGTCGACCGGCAGCTCGTCGGCGGTGAGGTCGCGGGCGACCCGCTGCACCTCGGCCATCGCCACCCGACCGGCCGGCAGCGCCGAGCCCGGCGGCAGACCCGCCTGCTGGCGCATGTCGATCTCATCGCGCACCTGCCCGGCGAGGTAGTCGGCGAGCTGCTGCTCGTCGTGCGGCGGCAGGCCGGTGAGCGGCGTCGTGGCCGCCGAGCGCTGGTCCCAGTACCTCTCCAGCAGCAACCTGGTGGTGCGCAGGTCGAACAGCAGGTCGCCCTTCAGCATCCGCTCGACCGCGTCGGCCACCAGGCCCAGCGGCAGCCCGGTCGCCGGGTCGTTGAGATCGCCGTGCGCGTAGCGGACGAAGGTGTCGCGCTCGGGGAGCGCGTACTGCACCAGCGCGGGCACCTGCCCGGTCCACTTCGTGGCACCGCTGCCGACCTCGGCCGTGATCGTCAGCTCGAGCACGAACACCTGGTGCTTGCCCAGCTCGATGCCCAGCGACTCGAAGCCGGCGATGATCGTGGACGTCCACGAGTAGGCCCGGCCGACCGCACGCGCGAACGCGGCGCGCAGGTTCCACTTCCCCAGGGTGACCTGGCTGCCGCCGTACCCGACCGAGAACTTCGCCGAGCGGGACGACGACCGCGCATGGGTCACCGACTGCGAGCTGAGCGTGAGGTTGATCGCGCCGCTGAGCATCTGGCCGTCGGAGGTGCGGGTGGCCACACCGTCCACGGCGCCCAACCGGACCGGGATCCTCCGCGTCTCGCCGGTCACCGACCGGGCCGTCACCGACGTCCGCATGCCGTGCTCGAGGAGGATCTGCAGGTTGCCGCGCAGCCGGTCGACCGCGGCGAACTGCCGCAGCTGCATCCACTCCTCGGCCTCCACGTGCCAGCCCGGGCCGAGCCGGCCGGTGACCGCCGCCTGCAGCAGCTGGTACAGGTCGACCCGCTCGGAGCTGGTCGGGGTGACCACACCGACGTCCATGTTCAGCGGCACCAGCCGGCTGAGGTCCTCCAGCGGGAGCTTGCCCGACGCCTTGCCGGGGTAGGGCTTCTCGTCGGGCATGAGGTCGGCCGAGACCATCAGTGACGACGTGAAGGTCCCGTTGGTCAGCACGTCCCGGCGGCCGTCCGGGTGGACCAGCGTCACCGTGTAGCGGCTCACCGCCCGGAAGCCCGCGGTGGAGGCCATGCCCTCGGCCAACCGCACGTCGTTGACGGTGTTGCCGATCCCCATCGTGATGGTCCGACTGCCGCCGAGGTCGCCCCGCAGCCCGGGCGAGGCCGTCGACTCGGCCTGGGTGCCCGCCGTCGCCGGGTCGGTGTCCTCGCTGAGCGGCAGGGTGCGGGCGACCTCGGCGGCGCCGGTCACCGAGCGCCCGGCGCCGAGCACCGTGCTGGACGTGTGCGAGGCGATGTCGAGGTCGGGGTCGACCCAGCCCTGGGAGTGCCCGTCGTAGGAGCGGGTGCGGTCGATGCCCGCCCAGAGCGTCTCGAACGCGACCTCCACCTCGTAGCGGTCGTTGTTGCGCGGGTCGATGAGCGGCGTCGTGATGCCGCTGACGGCCTGGTTGTACCCGGTCTCCCAGCGCGCGGGCCGGAACAGCGCGTCCAGCTTCAAGCCGTTGCCGACCTGGGTCTGGATGAGCCCGGCCGTCCCGGTCCCGCCCACCGTCGGGCGCAGCAGTCGCAGCCGGCGCAGCCCGCGCACGACCACCCGGGTCCCGGCCCGCAGGTGGCCGATCCCGGTCCGGACGGGTCCGGCGGCGGCCGCCGGCAGGTGCTGGGCGGCGCGGTCCGCGCGGATCAGCGTCCGCGACGCGTCCCCGTCGGTGCCCGGGGGCGCCAGCAGGTGGCGTCCCGCCAGGGCGGCCTCGGTGGCGGCGCGCGCGGCGAGCACGTCGTCCCACGGGACGTCGCGGACCAGGGCGTGGCCGGTCGTGGTCAGCTGCCCCGGCCCGTCACCCAGGGTCTCGGGCAGCTCGGCGAGGCGGCCGGGGGGCGGGTTGGAGTCCGGCGCGCCGTGCAGGATCAGCTCGCCGTTCGGCCCGGTGGCCTGCACGGCGGCCGGGTCGATCGGCAGCCCGTACATGAGAGCGTCGAGTTCGCCGATCCGCGCGACGAGCGTGATCTCCCGCTTCACCTCCACCGGGGTGCCGCCGAACGGCGTGACGGTCACCGTGACGACCACCGGGATCGAGTAGCCCTGGGAGTGCCGGGCGTGCCGGTTCACCCCCACGCGGATCGCGGTCTCGCTGTTGCCGAGCGACACGGTCTCGGTGCGCGACCAGCTCCCCTCGATGCTGAGCCTCTCGGGCAGCCAGCGGGCGAACGGACCGAGCAGGAACCGGAGGAACTGCGTGACCGCGTGCAGCCCTTCCGCGGTGAGCGCGGCCGCGATCCCGAAGGTGCCGCCGCGGGTGCGCGCGGCCGACACAGACTTGCTGAGCGAGGAGAACCAGACGTGCAGGTCCTCCAGCAGCTCCCGGGTGCTGCGCCGACCGACCAGCTCCGCGGCCGCACGGTCCACCACGGCGGTAGCCGTGATCTTGGCGGCCGGCCGCCCGCGCCGGTCGTTGAGCTCGGTCCCGATGCCCTTCGGGTCGTTGGCCGCGATGTGCAGCTGCGGGACCAGGTCGCCCATCAGGAAGGCGTGCAGCTGGGCGCGCGGCAGCTCGCTCAGACCCTGCTGGGCGCGCGGCAGCGTGGCGGCGGTCCCGTCGATCAGCTCCGCCATCCCGTCGGCCCGGATCGGCACGTAGGCCGGCATCTTGTCGGTGCTCGGCGGATTCATCCGTACCCAGCTGCCGCGCGGCGGACCGCGCTCGCTCCAGGCGTGCGAGAAGAACATCCGGGCCTCCCGCGCCGGCGCGGACGTCGGCGAGGCGGCCGGTCCGGGACCGGCGGTGACGACCTGCGGCGCGCTCCAGCCGTCCCGCGGGCCCGAGGTGCTGGTGCGGACCGCGGCCCAGAGCTCGACGCTCCCGGCGTAGGCGTCCAGGCCGTTGCGGTTGTTGGACACGCTGCCACCGACGTGGTAGCCGCCGGCCGCACCGGACGACGAGGTGGTGCGCGCCCGCGACCAGCTGCGCTTCGTCCGCAGCGTGATCCACTGGCCGAGGCCCTCCGGCTCGCCGCCCAATGCCGCGGCGACGAGGATGTCGCCCTCGAGGGTGACCCCGAACCGCTGGGCCTTGCCCTGCGAGGAGTTGACCGTGTTCCCGCCCTGCGGCAGCGCCGCGAGGATGGTTTCGGCGGGCTCCTGGCCCCAGGCCTCCGCCGGGTCGGTCACCTCCAGCAGGTCCGCGTCGATCCGCAGGACCAGCTCGCCGCCGACCCGGCGGTGCCGCCACCACCGGCCGGGTACCGGGTGCCGCGGCACCGTCAGCACCAGGCCGTTCGGGCGCGTTCCGGGCACTTCGGCGGGTACCGCGGCCTGGTTGAACTGGGCCCGCACCCGCGCCTCCAGCACGTCCGGGCTGAACCGGTACCCCAGTCCTCGGCTGCGCAGCAGGTCGTTGACCTTCTCGGTCGCCTCCTCGAACGGCAGGAACCGGCCGACCGGTCGGGCCGCGGCCAGCACGTCGATGCCGGGGCGGCTGGCCAGCTGCGCGGTCCGGTACTCCGCCACCGCCGCGTGCACCGTGGCCACCAGGGTCTGGAGCGACGCGGTCGTGGGCGCCGGGCCGGGCCCGACGACGAGCGCCGCCGCCAGGTCCTGGTAGGCCGTGATCGCCGCGTCCAGCTTGGCCTTCACGACGGCGTAGGCGTCACGCGTGCGCGTGACGCGGGCCAGGTCCTCGTCGGCCTGGACCTCTTCGGCGAGGGCCTTGCGCACCGCCTCGGGTTGGGTGCGGTCCAGCTTCGCCCGGGCGGCAGCGGTCGCGGTCCGGGTGCTGGTGACCCGGCCGTTCGCCTTGTCCCGCAGCGCGTCCTTCGCCGCCAGCAGGCGAGCGGCGGCCGGCGCGGCCGGCTGCAGCGCCGTCAACCCGGCCTCGGTGAGGGTGCGGAGCCGGTCGAGCTGCGCCCCCGACGGTGCCGGGGTGGGCGTCGCGGGTACCGGCAGCGCACCGACGGCGGCGACCAGCTCCGCCGCCGCCGGCACCGCGTTGCCGCGCAGGGCCGCGTGCTGAGCGGCGGCGACCTGCGCGGCCGGTTCGTGCATGTCCAGCAGTGCACGGCCTTCGGGGGTGAGGGTGCCGCGGACGTGCTCGGCCGGCACGGTCTGGCTGAGCAGCTGCCTGGTGACCAACCGGATCGCCGGGCCGGTGGCGGGCTCTGCGGCGCGCAGGGCCGCCAGCTCGTCGAGCACCGCGACGACGGGCACCGCGCTCTCGGCGTACGCCGTCACGGCCACCCACGCCGTCATCGCCTGCACGCGCAGCAGCCTGGGGTTGTTGTGCGCGGCGATGCCGGTCAGCCACTGGCCGACGTTGGCCACCCAGCCGTTGGTCAGGTCGAAGGGCTCCCGACCGGATCCGCTCACCACGACCGAGCCGTCGATCTGCCAGTCCAGCTGCAGCCCGCGGCGACCGGCCTCGGCGACCAGCGCGCGGAACCCGGCGCCGATCCCGGCGGTCTCCGCCTCGAGCTCGGCCAGCTTGGCCCGAGCCGCGCCCACCCCGGACGACGTCCGCGGGTCCCGCCACAGCGCGTCGACCAACTGCTCGAGCTCCGACGACGCCGTACCCGAACCGGATCCGGGGTCGGTCGCGTTCTGCAGCCGCTCCAGCGCGTCGACACGGGCCGCGGTCAGCTGCACGAGCTCGACCGACCAGCCCGCCGCACGCGCCACCCAGCTGCGGCGCACGCCCTTGGCCGCCGCCCGCAGGACGTGCTCGGCCAGGTCCTTGCGGGCCTGCGCGTCACCGGCCCAGTCCAGGTCGCGGCGCTGCGAGTACACGCGCACGAGGAGCCGGATGCGCTTGGCGCCCGCCACCGCCTTGGCGCGGATCGCCTGCCCACCCGCCGTGAGCCCGGCCGTCACCTTGCCGGCCAGCGCGGAGAGCGCAGCCTTGCCCCACCGAGCGCTGACCAGCACGACCAGGACGGCGCCGACCACGATGGCCGCGTTCGTCAGCAGGTGGGACACGTCGATCGGCAGGCCGCCGATGGCCACCACGGGGTCGGCGGGCGTCGCCGACGGGCCGTCCACCGGGGCGGCGTGGGCCTTCCCCCCCGCCAGGCCCGGTGCGGTGAGCACCATGGCCGCAGCCACGACGAGCGTCGTGGTCCCGCGGGCGACATGCGCCCACGCACTGGTGGTCCCGGACGGAGGAGCGCGCGCCCCGATCGCCCGCGCCATCCAGCGCAGCACCGCGACGCCGCCCGCCACGGCCTCGCCGATCGCGGTGAGGGCCGCAGCCGTCCGGCCGGCCGCCGCCGTGCCTGCCGCGTCCGCCCCCGATCCGGAGGCCGAGCCGGCACCAGCGCCGCCGTTCAGCACGTTCCGCAGGCCGCCCGCGGTGGTCGAGCCACCGTTCGAGTCGGTCCCGTGGTCCACCGACGAACCGGTGGTGTCCGGTGTCGGTCGTGCTCCGGCGGTCTGCTGACCACCGGATGTGGAGGTGCCCGTACCGGCCGGGGGCGGGATGCCGGACGTGCGGAACCCGTGCTGGTAGCCGTGGCCGGGCGCGGCCGGGCGCGGTGCGGACTCCGCCTGCTGCCCGGCCGGGACCGGGGCGCCGTCGGGCTGCACGCCGTCCGGCGCAAGGCCGCCGCCACCACCGGTCGCGTTCGCGAGGACTGCCGAGACCGCTCCGCTGGGCACCAGCGGACCGGTCGGGCCACCGGGACCGGTCGGACCACGGGGACCCTGAGGCCCGTTCGGCCCGGCAGGGCCCGGCGGAGCGGGGCCGCCGTGGGGGCCGAGCGGTCCGCCCGGGAGGGTCGCCGCCCGCAGGAAGCCGCCGAGCGCGGTGGGACCGATGACGGTCGGGACCGAGCCGACCACGGTGACGCCGACCAGGACCGGATGACCGGCGGCGTCGAGGACGAACAGCGGGGCACCGGCCCGCGCACCGGGCGCCGCACCGGCGGCGGCGACCACGGCCGTGGCGGCGGCCAGCGCGGCCACCCCGGTCGGCGGAGCGCCGACCGTGACCACGGGGTGCGCCGGCGCGTCCACCGGAACCGACAGCAGCACCAGCCCGGCCGCCCCCGGTGAGCCCGGTGCGGCTCCCGGGCGCGGGAGCACGTCGGCGGCGGTCACCCTGCCGAGCTCGGCCTCCACCGCCACCGGTCCCGGTGTGTGCACCATGGCCGGCAGGGTCGTCGCACCCAGTGCGACGCGCAGTTGGTCGCCGGGCGCGAAGCCGGTCCCGGTCAGCACGTAGGCGCGGCCGTCGCGGACCTCGACGACGGTGCCGACGGCCAACCGTCGGGTGCCGTCCGGCGCGGTCGCGGTGATCCGGACGACGCCGGGCGGCGCGGTCGCGATGGGGTCGGCGGCGTCGCGCAGCACCGTGGTTCCGTTGGGCCCGCGGTCGACGCGCAGCTCCTGCCCGCCGACGGTCAGCACCCGGGGCGCGCTCTGCTGGGCAGCGAGGGCGCGCAGCGCCGCGCCCAGGCGCCGGCGGTCGGGGGCCGACCAGCTCAGGTGGTTGTCGATGACGAAGTTGGCGATGATCCCCGCCGTGGTGGCCGGTCCCGCGCTGCCGGCGCGCAGCAGTGACTCCACGGCCGCCGCGGTCGCCGGGTCGCCCAGTCCGGTGGCGAGCAGCTCGTAGACGTCGGTCACCACGCCGGCCGGCGCCCCCAGCTGCTCGACGCCGTCGAGGCGGGCGGACAGCTCCGGCCCGATCCACGTCTGCAGCGCGCGCCCCGCGGCGCCCTGGGGGCGCTGCTGGGTGAGCCCGGTCAGGGTCGCGAGCAGCGCGCGGAGCTGGCGCTCCTCGAGCCCGGTTCCGTACATCGCCGCGCCGCCGTTGGCCTGGGTCGCGATCTCGGCTGCCTGGATGCGCTGCAGCAGGGACACCGCACGCCCCGCGACGGTGCCGACGGTTCCCGAAGGCCCCCACGCCTGCCCGCCCGGCCGGCCGAGCACCTCGATCAGGTCGGCACCGCGCGCGATCCGGTACAGCGCCTCGGTCGCCGCGTCCAGGCCGCCGTCCAGCGGGGCGCCGGGCCGGAGCGCGGTCTCGACCAGGGACTCGATCCGGGCGATCTCCGCCGGGTCGACCCCGAAGGCGGCGACGGCACCGCGCTCGGCACTGGCCGACGGCGCCTCGACGACCGCGGGACCCTCGGTTTGTCCGGTGAGCCCGCGGTACTCGGCCAGCTCGGTGGCCATGCCGTCGGCGATCCGGCAGACGGCGGCGCAGCTCTCGTGCAGCGCACCGGGATCAGCACCCTTGGCGACCGCGCCCTGGGCCGCGACCAGCGCCTGGCGGGCGGTCGCGAGCTCGGTCTCCAGCGCGGCGATCCGACCGGCCGACTTCGCGACCGCGGCGTCGGCGGCGGCCTCGGCGGCCGTCCGACCGGCCGCCGGGAGGCCTTCGATGCCGACCTCGCGCACCACTTCGGTGGCCGCCGGGTCGCGCCCGTTCAAGGTGCGTGCGAGCCGCTTGTCCATCTCCCGGGTGGCCCGCGCGACGGCCCGCTCGATCAGCGGCTCGATCTCCGGCGGCGAGATGGGCTCAGCGCTGTCCTTGTACCTCTCACGCAGCTTCCCGATCGCCTTGGCGTCGCCGTAGCGGACGAGGATCGGGTCGTCGAGGCTGAGGATCTGGCCCGCGGTGCCCGGGTCGCGCTGGCGCCCGGCGCGGCCGTAGGCCTGGCGGATCGCCCGGGTGGACTCGAAGAGCGACGCCACGACGACGTCGAGGCCGCCGGCCCCCCGGGCGTGCGTGCTGAGACCGATGTCGGTTCCGCGACCGGCCCGAGCGGTCGCGACGGTCACCGCGTTGGCCGCACCCGCCCCGTCGATCGCGGCCTGCTCGGTCAGCAGCCGGTGATCCAGCGCGTTGATGACATCGGGCCGGACCCCGCGCCGTTCCAGCGCCGCCGCGAACGCCTCCGACGCCGCGGGCGTGCGGAAGACCGTCAGCTGCGGGCGACCGTCCGCGCCGACCTCGGAGGCCCGCTTCACCAGCGCGTTCTGCCAGGCCTGCTTGCTGGCGTAGACCTGGGTCGGCTGCTCGACGAGGCGGGTCGCCGCGTCGCGCGGGATCGGCACGACGTCCAGCCCGTACAGCTTCGAGAACTGGGCCGCCGCCTCGGCCGCGGTGCCGGTCATGCCGCCCACCGCGTCGTAGCCCTGCAGGTACTGCTGCATCGTCAGCTCGGAGACGGTGCGCTGGCCGCGCCCGATCGGCACCCCGAGCTCGGCTTCGAGCGCCTCGTGCAGGCCGCCGCCCCAGCGCTGCCCGGCCAGCGCCGAGCCGTTGAGGTTCTCCAGGATCTGCGCGCGGGTGCCGTCGGCGACCTTGAAGTCGACGTCGCGCAGCAGCTGCCGCGCCCGCACCGCGTTGACCAGGTCGAGGCGCTGCTGCTGGTCGAGCCGCTGGCCGGTGCGCCGCTCGATCGCGCGGAACTGCGCGTTGCTGATCGTCGTCTGCTGGCGCGGACGGACCGTGAACTCCCCCTCGCCCAGGCCGTGGGCCAGGTCCCTCGCGGTCAGCAGATCGCCCCAGCGGGCCTGGCCGACCGGCGTCGCGAGCCGGTGCGGGCTGCCGCCCCAGTCCAGCAGCACCATGTCGGCCTCGTCGACGAGCGCGTAGTTGCGCGCGCCCTGGACCTTGCCCTGCGCGGGCAGGTAGGCGTCGTTGAGCTGGTCGAACAGGAAGTCGCTCGCCGAACCGATGGTGACGTCGGCCCGGTAGGCGGCGCGGCGGGCGGCGAGCGACTGGCCCTCCTGCAGCAGCCCGACCGTGCGCCCCAGGGGCTTGGCCAGCTCGGCGTACTGCCGGGCGGCCACCGCGGCCAGCTCGGGGCTGCTGGTCAGCAGGTGCATCCCGCCCCGACCGTTCATCGACCGACCGAGCATGACCAGCTCGGCCACCGCCGACTTGCCCTGGCCGGTGGCCAGCTCGGCCACCACCCCGCGGGTGCCGCGCACGAGCCCGCCGCCCTCCAGCGCGCCGTCGAGCACGACCGCGGCCGCCAGCTGGTTGTCGTGCATCCGGTGGCCGCGGGTCCGCAGCTGCTGCTCGGCGACCAGGGCGATGCGCTCGGCGGAGGACAGCGGCACGCCGGCGGCGGCGTCGTCGCGGAGCCGGGCGTAGGCGCCGTCGTCACCGAGCTCGGACCAGACCTCCTTGACCTCGTTGATCCGTGGGCGCAGCGGCTCGAGCTGGCGGGCGCTCTCGATCTCGTGGCGGATGATGGCGGGCTGCTCGGCGACCTTCGTCTCACGCGCCGCCGTCACGCGGGCCCGCAGGTCGGTGAGGCCCTGGCGGACGACCGGGTCGGTGGTGCGCTCCAGCTCGGCGTCCAGCCACTCCTGCTGCGCCCGCTGCGAGGCGGCGAGGTCGCGGTCGCCCCGCGCGGCGGCGGCGAGCCGGTCGGCCGCCGCGAGCTCGGCCTCCAGCATCATCACGTCGGGGGCGTCCGCGCCGGCCGGCCGAGTGGACCCGCCGTCGACGGGACGGGTCTTCGGGGTCTCGCTGCCGACCCGCTGGACCCAGGTGGAGCCGACACCGTCCTGGACGATCTCGAACGGAACCGGTGCCGTGGCGGCGGGGGTGGCGTCCGCGGCCGCCTTCGCCGCAGCCTCGTCGAGCGCCGAGCGGACAGCGGCCTCGTCGGTGCCCAGCCGCCGGTTCAGGCTCGTCATCAGCACCGGCTCGTTGCCGTGGGCGACCAGGGTGGCGTCGATGCGCTCGACGAGCGGGACGGACTCGTCGGCGGCCCGCTCGCGGGCGACAGTCGCCTCGGTCAGCGCCTCGGCCACCGCGGCTGGCAGTGTGATCTTGGCGGCGCCGCGCGCGGCCATCGCGGCCTGGTCCGCCTGCACCGTCCGGATCGCCTGCGGGTAGCGGGCGATCCGCGCGGCCAGCACCGGGTCGCCGCCGGCGCCCTCCAGGTACCGGGCCGTCCGGTCGGCCATCGCCTCGGCGATGGTCGCCTCCGGCGCCGTCCGACGCACCCCGAGGTCCTGGTAGGCGGCGGCACGGCCGTTGCGCCCGGCCCAGCCGTTGCGCACGGTCACGCGGGCGGTCTCGGCCACGACCCCCAGTCCGGTCGATGCGGAGGACAACCCGGTGGAGACCCTGCTCCAGACCGGGGCGGTCGGCAGCCCGCTGATGTACCCGCCCAGCGCCCGCATGCCCGCCGCCTTGGCGCCGGCACCCGCCGCCTTGGCCAGCGGCGCGGCCGCCACCCGCACCCCGATCGCGGCGACCCGGGTGGTCCCGGTGAGGAGCCGGAACGGGGCGGTCGCCGCGGTCACGACCCCGCCGGGGATCCGGCTCGCCACGTCCAGTTGCCGCGCCCGCACCTCCAGCCGCTGCGCGGCCGCCTGCACGGCGCGCCCCTCGGCGCTGCGCGCCAGGTCGCCCGGCATGCCG
>NZ_JAHDTH010000223.1 GCF_018531445.1 Pseudonocardia lacus | reverse complement strand
CGGCTTGCGACGCGGCGGCGCAGGCCTGGCGCGCGCGGGCCGGGGCGCGGCGTCGCCGCGGGCCGAGGGGCCGAAGCCGGAGTAGGAGACCGAGCGCGTGAGCCGCCCGGAGCGCACCTCGTCGGCGATGTCCGGGTCGGCCAGCGCGGCCTCCAGGATCTCCTGCAGCTCGCGCAGCAGCCCGTCGCCGACGGGCTCGTGCTCGGCGCGGGCCAGCCGGGCGGCCTCCTGGGCGACCGCGCCCACCAGCTTGCGGCGCTGGCTCGACAGCTGGCGCAGCGCGGCGCCGTCGAGGGTGCGCTGGGCGTCGGCCAGGCCCTCGGCCAGCCCGAGCAGGCCCTCCAGCTGGTCGGGGCGGTCGCGGGCGAGCAGGTTGGCCAGCCAGGCGGCCCGGGTCGGGCGGCGCAGGCGCCCGATCGCCTTGGCCAGCTCGCGGTCGCCCGCCTCGCGGGCGCGGGCCACGGCCTCGTCGCGGCGCGGGATGAACTCGTCCGGGCGCAGCCCGTACAGCTCGTCGGCGATGTCGTCGAGGCCGCCGGCCCCGTCGGTGTCGCCGGTGTCGTTCTGGCCGGTGTCGTTCTGGCCGGTGTCGTTCTGGCCGGTGTCGTTCTGGCCGGTGTCGTTCTGGCCGGTGTCGTTCTGGCCGGTGTCGTTCTGGCCGGTGTCGTCGGTGTCGCCGGCGCTGTCGCTCTGCGTCTCGGGCACACCCCGACCCTAGGGGTTCGCACCGACGCATTCCTGGTGATCGCGCCCCGAGCCGCCCGGGCGTCTTCGCAGGGTTTCCGTCAACTTCACAGACCCCGGGGAACCTGCGAAGTGGACGGAAACCCTGCGACGTGGGCCGGCCGGGCGCGGTCTACCCCCGCTGCGGCCGGTAGGTCGCGATGATCGTCCCGCTGCTGGTGGGCTTCGCGCTGACGAGGTCGAGCCGCTTCAGCGCCGTGTCGTCGGCGAAGAGCTTGGCCCGGCCCCCACCGGCGACCACCGGGTGGATCAGCAGCACCAGCTCGTCGAGCAGGCCCGCGTCCAGCAACGACCGCACGAGCGTCGGGCTGCCGGCGACCGAGATGTCGCCGCCCTCCCCGGCCTTGAGCCGGGTGACGGCCTCGGTCAGCTCGCCCTTGAGCAGCGTGCTGTTCGCCCACCCGGAGACGTCGTCGAGCGTGGTGGAGGCGACGTACTTCGGCGAGTTGTTGATCCAGTCCGCGAAGCCGGCGTCGTCGCCGCCGGTGACTTCGGGCCAGTAGCCCGACCACTCCTGGTAGGTCACCCGGCCCAGCAGCACCGTGTCGGCCGCCTCCAGCGATGCCGCGAGCTGCGCGCCCATCTCCTCGTCGAACGCGTGCTGCCACTGGTCGGGCGACTCGACGACGCCGTCTAGTGAGATGAACAGGCCCGTGGTGACCTTGCGCATGGCGCTTCCTCCCGGTCCGCCGGCCGGTCCGTCCGGCCGATCGACGGCAGGCTAGGAGGGCTCGCCGCCCGCGGTCTTGTACAGCAGCGACAGCGGCACGGCCGGGGCGTCGGTGGCCAGTTGGGTGGCGGTCCGGCCGATGTAGCGGGTCAGCGAGTGGGCCAGGTGCGGTTGGTCGAAGTACCCGAGCCGGTGCACGACGTCAGGGGCCGCGACGCCCTCGCGCAGCAGCAGCGCGGCGCGGCGCGCCCGCTCGATGCGCTGCACGGCCCCGCGGGTGAGCCCGGTCGTGGCGACGAACCGGCGCTGGACGGTGCGCTGGGAGACCCCCGCCGGCCGCCCTTCGACCGCGGCGGCGACGACCGGGTCGCGCACCACGATCCCGTCGCGGACCAGCCGCCGGACGAAGAACTCCGCGTTGTCGTAGTCGGGCAGCCGCAGGGCCGAGCCGGCCAGCCAGATCGCCCGCTCCGCCGCGGCCTCCAGCGGGGTGGAGGAGTCGACCAGCCGGCCGGGCGGCAGGTGCTCCAGCGTGGTGCCGAGCGCGAAGTTGATGCCCAGGAACGTGGCGTCCTCGGGCACCGGGGCCCGGCTCGCGCGCGTCTCCGCGCCGTGCACCGCCGCCAGCACCTCGCCGCGGTGCTCCCAGACGACCAGGTCCCAGTGCTGGGAGGCGACCGCGGTCATCTCCGCGACATCGCTGCTGCGGCTGCGCCACACCCGCTCGACGTGCGGCGAGTCCGACGGCCGGCTCTCGATGTGCAGGCCCATCCCGCCCGGCCTACCTCCGCTGCTCGGCGCTGAGCCGCGACTGGATGACCGACTGCAGCCGGGTCAGCCCGGACATGGCCAGCGTGTTGACCTGCGACTCCAGCTGCTTGAGCAGGTGCGGGTCGTCCACGGCGTGCTCGCTGGACTGCAGCAGCACCGTGCCGGCGCCGGTGAAGTCGAACTGGCGCTCCTCGCCGGAGACCATGCCGAGCACCCCGCCGGCCATCCCGAGGAAGCCGGTCATCCAGCGGGCGTCGAAGTGGTGCGACGGCGACGGGCAGTCGGCCCAGCCGACCAGCGCCTGCGGGTCGACCCGGATCGGCGGCTCGGCGAAGATGACCGGCCCCGAGCTCGACGCCAGGAACGTGCCGGTGCCGATCAGGGTGAGGAACCCGGGCACGATCGACTGCTTGAGCTCCAGGGTGGAGTCGAAGGCCAGCAGGTTGGACGCGCGCAGCGTGAGGTTGCCCTCTTCGAGGGTGTAGGAGTTGATGTCGTAGCCGCGGTCGCCCAGCAACAGGTGCCCGGCGCCGCTGGCGACCACCCAGTCGCGCGTGTACAGCGGCGCGGAGAACCGCTCGGCCACGAACCCGGTGATCGTGGCCGAGGACAGCGGCTCGAACCTGATCCCGGCGCTGCCCGGCGCCGGGTAGTAGGCGATCATCCGGCCGGTCTGCATGAACAGCTGGCCGTCGAGCTTGCGGCAGTAGGCGTAGTGGTTGCCCGGGACGTTGTCGTTGTCGGGCAGGGTGGCCGGGTTGAACGGCGTGCTCGGGAGCGTCATCTTCTCACCGGATCTTCTGCTCGGAGGCCTGCACGTAGACCGTGCCCGACCCGGACATCTTCAGCTGGACGGCCTCGCCGGAGCCGCGCCCGACCGCGTCGCGCCAGCTCGCGTTGAGCGAGACCTTCGCCTCGACGCTGCCCACGTGGCCGACGTAGGCCTGCGGGTCGACGGTGGTCGGCTCGCCGGAGCGCACCGGCACGGCGATCGTCCCGCCGTGCGACATCACCGCCACCGATCCGACGCCGTGCAGCTGCGTGGTGAACAGCCCCTGCCCGCTGACCGCGCCGCGGACCATCCCGCGCAGCCCGCCGCCCTCGCCGAGGAACACCACGGTGGACTGCAGGGCGGCGTCGTGCGCGACGAGCCGGTCGGCCTCCACCGACAGCGCGGCCGTGCCGTCCAGCTCGATGATCGTCACGTACAGGCCGGCGAAGCCGTAGTAGACGGTTCCGCTGCCCTGGGCGACCATCATCGACACGTGCTCGCCGGCGACGGCGCGCCCGGCCAGCCCGCCGATCCCGCCCGGCCCGGTGTGCACGGGGGAGAAGCCGACGTCGCCGGTGTAGGCCAGCATCGACCCCCGCCGCGACAGCACCTCCCGGCCCGGGGCCACGGCCGAGGAGACGACCTTGGGGTTGATCTGCTCGAAGGCCACGCTCACCGCTCCTCGGGCTGGATGTAGACCACGCCGGTGCCGTCGAAGCGCAGCGAGAACGCCTCGCCGGAGCTCTCGCCGACGAGGTTGCGCCACGACACGTCGGTCACGAACGTCTGGTTGAGCTGGCCGCGGCTGGCCACGAACGCCTGCGGGTCGACGACCAGCGGGTACTGGGGGCTGACCTCCAGGGCGATCGGCGGGCCGCCCGCCGAGAGCAGCGCCAGCGGGCCGTTGCCGGTGACCGTGGTGGTGAACAGCCCCTGCCCGGAGGAGGCGCCGCGCAGCCCGGCGAAAGCGACGTCGGTGCGCAGGTTGTCCGAGACCACGAGCAGCTGCTCGGACTCCACCTTGAGCGTGTCACCGGCCATCTCGATGACCACGATCTCCATGGCGTCCTTGGCGAACCACACGGTGCCCTTGCCCGAGCAGCGCATCAGCGAGACCGACTCGCCGGTCGCCCGCCGCTTGATCGCGGCGCGGAGACCGTCGCCGCCGCCCATGCCGGCGTTCTTGAAGGCCACGTCGCCGGTGTAGGCGATCATCGCGCCGGCGGCGGCCCGGACCGCGTCGCCGCGCAGCTCGACCTCGAGCACCCGCGAGCCGTTGAGCCGGAAGCTCTGCATGGAACGGATCATTCCACGACGACCGGGGCAACCCGATGGGCCACCTGCGACGAGCGCGACGTCCGTTGCGACGGACGGCGTTTCGACACCGCCGCGGACTGGAAACCCCGGATCATGGAGCAGAACGCCTCCGGGCACGTCGAGTTCGTCCACCGCAGCTATCCGGCCGACCCGCAGCAGCTCGTGCTGATCCGGCGCGAGCTGGCCGGGTGGCTCGCCCCGCTGGCGCTGAGCGAGACCGAGACGGCCGACGTCGTGCTGGCCGTCGACGAGGCGGCGGCCAACGCGGTGCGCCACGCCTACGGCCCCGAGGAGTCCGGCGCGGTCGAGCTGACCCTGTGGACCGAGCCGGACACGCTGAACATCGAGGTCGTCGACCACGGCAGCTGGCGCCCGCCGGCCGAGCGGCCGACCGAGGGCGGGCGCGGCATCCCGCTGATGAGCACCATGTCCGAGGCCGTCCTCATCCACTACGACGACCGCGGTTCGCGGGTCCTGCTGCGCCACCGGATCCCGCATGGCGCGGCAGTGCAGGAGGGAACGCCGGAGGCGCCCACCCCGGAGCCCTCCGGGGCCTGAGTGGCGTCGCGGATGGTGTCCCGGGAGCTGAGCCGGCGCCGCCCGCCCGGGCCGGGAGCGGGCGGCGCCGAGCCGGTCAGACGGCGGAGTTGCCGGCGGTCGCCGCGCCGTACTCGCTGCGCAGCGCGGTCTTGAGCACCTTGCCGCTGGGGTTGCGCGGCAGTGCCTCGACCAGGGCGATGTCGCGCGGGCGCTTGTAGGCGGCCAGGTGCTCGCGGCAGAACCGCTCGATCTCCGCGGCGGTCGGCGGGTCGGCCGGGTCGCGCGGGGCGATGATCGCCAGCGGCGTCTCGCCCCAGCGGGTGTCGGGCACGCCGATCAGCGCGACCTCGCCGACCTTGGGGTGCCCGGCCAGCACGTTCTCCACCTCGGCGCAGTAGATGTTCTCCCCGCCGGAGATGATCATGTCCTTCTTCCGGTCGACGACGTAGAAGTAGCCGTCCTCGTCCTCGCGCACGAGGTCGCCGGAGTGGAACCAGCCGCCGCGGAAGGCCTCCTCGGTCTCCTTCGGCTTGTTCCAGTAGCCGCTCATCACCAGCGGGCCCCGGTAGACGATCTCGCCGACCTCGCCCTGCTTGACGTCGTTCATCTCGTCGTCGACCACCCGGACCTCGACGTTGAGCATCGGGGTGCCCACCGAGCCGATCTTGCGGATGGCGTCCTCGCCCTTGAGGATGCAGGTCACCGGGCTGCACTCGGTCTGGCCGAAGGCGGTCGACAGCTCCGCGTCGGGGAAGGTCTCGATGATGGTGCGCAGCAGCGTCGTCGACGCCGGGGCCGCTCCCCAGGAGGCCTTGCGCAGCGCCAGGTTCCGTTCCTTCACCCCGGGCACGCTGACGATCGCCGCCCATTGCGCCGGCACGAAGAAGCAGGACGTCACCCGCTCGCGTTCGAGGAGGTCGACCATGGCGGCCGGGTCGAACCCGCCCGACGGGCTGAGCACCGTGGTGCCCCCGGCGGTCATCGTGATGTGCAGGCCGGAGACGCCGGCGATGTGGAAGAACGGCGCCCCGCTCAGCCCGATCCGCTCGCCGGCCTCCACGCCGCCGTGCACCATGTTGCTGAACGAGTGCAGCAGCAGGTTGCGGTGGGTGAGCACGGCGCCCTTGGGCCAGCCGGTGGTGCCCGAGGTGTACATGATGAACGCCGGCTCGTAGTCGTTGACGTCGATCTCGACGTAGTCCGGCGGGGCCGCGGCCATGGCCGCGTCGAGGCTCTCGCCGTGCTCGGACCCGCCGCGCATCACCAGCACGGTGCGCGTGGGCACGTCGGGGTTCTGCCGGGCACCGGCCACGACCGGGGCGAGCGCGGCGTCCACGACGATGGCGGTCGCGCCGCTGTCGACGAGCTGGTAGGCGATCTCGTCGGCGACGAGGCGGAAGTTCAGCGGCACGCAGATCGCGCCGACGCGCAGCGCGGCGACGGTCGCCTCGACCAGCTCCACGCTGTTGAGGCCGAGCACGGCGACCCGGTCGCCGGGGGTGACGCCGCGCTCGGACAGCGCGTTGGCGATCAGGGTGACTCGGTCGTGGAAGCTGCGCCAGGTGCTCGTCGCGTCGCCGTCGCGGAAGGCGACGGCGTCGGGCATTGTCCGCGAGTAGCGGGCGACCATGTCGCTCATCGTCATGCCGCGGCCGGTGACGGCCGCAGCGGCACCGGTGGACGTGCTGGTCGGGGAGGTCGACGTCGACATAGAGGATACTCTGTCTGGCATCGGTCCCGGGGACAAGACCCCCGTCGGAGGGGCCTTGCGCCGACCGGCGTGGCGCGACTCACGCGGCCCCGCCGGGACGCGGCGGGGCGGGGAGGCGCATGGTCGGACGGTGACCGCCGACATCGACGGGGACGGCGTCGGGGCCGGTGCCGGGCAGCGCGGTCGGCTGCGCCTGCTGCAGGCCTCCGCGCTCACCAGCACCGTCGACCGCTTCGCCCTCGCCCCGCTGCTCGTGCTCATCGGGCTCGACCTGGGCGCGTCGCTGGCCGCGGTGGCCGCCGTGGCCAGCGGCTACTTCCTGGCCTACGGGCTGATGCAGCCGGTGTGGGGCATGATCAGCGACCGGATCGGCCGGGTCCGGGTGATGCGGCTGTCGCTGCTGGGCGCCGCGCTGGCCGGCGTCGGCTCGGCGCTGGCGCCGAACCTGGCCGTGCTCGGCGTGACCCGGGTCGTGGCCGGCGGCTGCTTCGCCGCGATCATCCCGGCCACCCTGGTCTACGTGGGCGACGTGTGGCCGCCCGCCGAGCGCCAGCGCCCGCTCTCGGACCTGCTCACCGCGTCCTCGCTGGGCATCGCGGTGGCCACCGCGGGCGCCGGGCTGCTGGCCGACCTGGTCGGCTGGCGAACCGTGCCGGCCCTCACCGGGCTGGCCGGCGCCGCGCTGTGGGTCGCGCTGGCCCGGCTGCCCGAGCCCGACCGCGAGCCGGTGACCGGCAGCCCCGCCCGCTCCGTCCGGAGGGTGCTGTCCACGCGCTGGGCCCTGGTGGTGTTCGGGCTGGTGTTCGTCGAGGGCGCGGTGGTGCTGGGCGTGCTCACCTACCTGCCCGCCGCGGTGCAGGGCCTCGGCTACACCGCGGCCGTCGCGGGCCTGGTCGGCGCGGCGTTCGGCGTCGGCGCGCTGATCTGGTCGCGCGTGGTGCGGCTGCTGGTCGGGCGGCTGTCGCCGGCCGGGATGGTCGCGGTCGGGGGCGGGCTGCTGGTGCTGGGCTGGCTGGTGCCGGCCGTGGCCGTCACCGTGGTCACGGTGGCGGTCGCCGGGCTGGTGATCGGCGGGGCGTGGGCGTTCCTGCACACCACCCTGCAGAGCTGGGCCACCGAGGTGGTGCCCGGTGAGCGGGCCACCTCGGTGGCGCTGTTCGCGGCCCTGCTGTTCCTGGGCAGCTCGGCGGGCACCGCCGCGGTGGGCGGCCCGGCCGAGGCCGGGTCGTTCGGGCCCGTGTTCGCGATCGCGGCGGCGATCGCGCTGCCGCTGGCGGTGGCCGCCGCGCTCGCCCGCCGGCGCTACGCGCGGACCTCGCGGTAGCGGTCGCGCAGGGTCTGCTTGACCAGCTTGCCGGTCGGCGTGCGCGGCATGTCGTCGGTGAACACCACCCGCCTGGGGGTCTTGTAGCCGGCGATGTGCTCGCGGGTGTGCGCGATCAGTTCGCGCTCCAGTTCCGGGCCCGCCTCGACGCCCGGCGCGGGCGTGACCACGGCCAGCACCGACTCGCCCATCTCCGGGTCGGGCACCCCGATCACGGCGACGTCGTGCACGGCCGGGTGCAGCGCGAGCGCGTCCTCGGCCTCGCGCGGGTAGATGTTCACCCCACCGGAGATGATCATGAAGGCCTTGCGGTCGGTGAGGTAGAGCCAGCCCTCCTCGTCGACGTAGCCCAGGTCGCCGGTGGTGGCCCAGTTGTCGTGCTGGGGGTGGCGCGCGGCCTTCGTCTTCTCCGGCGCGTTGTGGTACTCGAAGCTCGGCCCCTCGCGCTCGAAGTAGATGGTGCCGACCTGGCGCGGGGGCAGCAGGGCGCCGGTCTCGTCGTCGCAGATGCGGACCTCGCCGACGATCCCGCCCCGGCCGACCGAACCGGGGTGCTCCAGCCACTCCTGGGAGTTGATGAACGTGATGCCGATGCCCTCGGTGGCGGCGTAGTACTCGAAGAGCACCGGCCCCCACCAGTCGATCATCGCCCGCTTGACGTCCGGCGGGCACGGCGCGGCGGCGTGGATCGCGACCTTCAGCGAGGACACGTCGTACGTGGCGCGGACCTCCTCGGGGAGCTTGAGCATCCGCACGAAGTGCGTCGGCACCCACTGGCTGTGCGTCACCCGGTAGGTCTCGATCGCGGCCAGCGCGGCCTCCGGGTCGTAGCGCTCCAGCACGACCACCGTGCCGCCGATGGCCTGGACCGTGGCGCTGAACCGCAGCGGCGCGGCGTGGTAGAGCGGCGCGGGGGAGAGGTACACCGTCTCCGGGGTGAAGCCGTACACCGCGCCGAACACCGCGACGTAGGTGTCGCCCGGCTCGTCGATCCGCCGCTCGGGCAGCGGCGGGCGGATGCCCTTCGGGCGCCCGGTGGTGCCGGAGGAGTAGAGCATGTCGGCGCCGCGGGGCTGGTCGGGCAGCGGCTCGGCGGACAGCCCGCTCAGCGCGGCGTCGTAGTCGTCGAAGCCCGGCACCTGCCCGTCGTAGGCCAGCCGCACGCCCACGTCCTCGGTCAGCGCCGACACCTCGGCCGCCAGCGGCGACGCCGACACGACCAGGGCCTTGGCCCCGCTGTCGTGCACGATGTAGGAGACCTCGTCGGCGGTCAGGTGGTGGTTGACCGCGGTGATGTAGAGCCCGCTGCGCTGCGCGGCCCAGTACACCTCGAACACCCGCGGGCTGTTGGCCGCGAGCAGGGCGATCACGTCGCCCTTGCGCAGGCCGGCGTCGTGGAGGTGGCGGGCGAGGCGGGCCGAACCCTCCTCCAGTTCGCGGTAGCTCAGCGCCACCCCGGATCCGGCCATCACCACGGCGGGCTTGTCAGGGGTCACTGCGGCGTGCGTCCCGGGGAACATGGCCCCGGGTCTATCACGACAGCGGCTCTGTCGGATACATCCGGAAGCGCAGTGCTCCGCGCGCCGGCCCGCCGTGGCCCTCGCGACCGGTTCGGTGTACTGATATCGCCTGTGGACATCAACGGCAGCGTCGCACTGATCACCGGAGGCGCCTCCGGGCTCGGCCTGGCCACCGCGCAGGCCCTCACCGCCGCGGGGGCGAAGGTGGTGCTGCTCGACCTGCCCAGCTCGAAGGGCCAGGAGCGGGCCGCGGAACTGGGCCCGGACGCCCGCTTCGCCCCCGGCGACGTGCGCAGCGAGGACGACGTCGCCGCCGCCCTCGACGCGGCCGACGAGCTCGGCCCGCTGCGCGTCACCGTCAACTGCGCCGGTACCGGCAACGCGATGCGCACCGTCGGCAAGAAGGGCCCGTTCCCGCTGGCCGACTTCACCCGCATCATCGAGATCAACCTGATCGGCACGTTCAACGTCATCCGGCTGGCCGCGGAGCGGATGCTGCGACACGATCCGGCCGGCGAGGAGCGCGGGGTCATCGTCAACACCGCCTCGGTCGCGGCGTTCGACGGCCAGATCGGGCAGGCCGCCTACTCGGCGTCCAAGGGCGGGGTGGTGGGCATGACCCTGCCGATCGCCCGCGACCTGGCCTCCATGCTGATCCGGGTGGTGACCATCGCCCCCGGGCTGTTCGACACCCCGCTGCTGGCCGGGGCCTCGGAGGAGGTCAAGACCGCGCTGGGCAAGCAGATCCCGCACCCGGCCCGCCTCGGCTCGCCGGCCGAGTTCGGCGCGCTGGCCGCGCACATCGTGGCGAACCCGATGCTCAACGGCGAGGTCATCCGGCTCGACGGCGCGATCCGCATGGCGCCGCGCTGAGGCTCGCTGAGCCAGGCGCGGTCGTTCGGCGCGGACCGAACGGTCGCGGGGCCATGATGGCGCCATGGCCACCCCGGGAACGCGCGCAGGCGACGCCGACCGGCTGAGCGAGGTCGCGGCGGCGCTCGCCGCGCCCGTCCGCGCCGCGATCGCCTGCCAGTTGCTCTCCGGCACCGCGCACACCGGCCGCGAGCTGGCCCGCCACGTCGGCGTGGCGCCCTCGACCGCGAGCGAGCACCTTGGCCGGCTGCTGGACGCCGGGCTGCTGACCGTGGAGGTCCAGGGCCGGCACCGCTACTACCGGCTGGCCGACGCCGACGTCGCCGTGCTGCTGGAACGCATGCTGACCGCGCTGCCCGACCCGCCGACCACCACGGCACCGCCCGGGCCGCGGCTGCCCGCCGCCATGGCGTTCGCCCGGTCCTGCTACGACCACCTGGCCGGCCGTCTCGGGGTCGCCCTGCACGACCGGCTCGTCGAGCTGGACGCGGTGCGCGTCGGCCCGGACGCGGTCACCCTGACCGAAGGGGGCGTCGCGGTGCTGGGCGGCATGGGGGTGGTGGTGGCGCGGGAGCGGACCCGGCCGCTGGTGCGCCAGTGCCTGGACTGGTCGCAGCGCCGCCACCACCTGGCCGGCACCGCGGGGGCGCGGCTGCTCGACACCCTGCTCGAGCGCCGCTGGCTGCAGCGCAGCGCCACCCGCCCGCGCGAGCTGCGGCTGTCGCGCTCGGGCCGCGAGGGCCTGCGCGCGCACCTGGGCATCGAGCTCCCCTGACCCGGCATCACCAGCCCGTGCTGGCCCCGTATCCGACGGCCGGCCCCCGGACGTGCGACGGCCCCCGCCCCGGTGCGTCCGGGTGCGGGGGCCGTCGTGGGGCCTGGGTCAGGCGGTGCGGCGAACCTCCGGGGTGTCGGCGGTCAGGTGCTCCAGGCAGTACTCGCCCGAACCGGCGCACCGCAGCGGCGCGATCACGGTGCCGCGGGCGGCGAAGCGGTTGTGGTCGCGCAGGGTGCCGTCGGCTCGGACGTGCTTGAGCTGGCGGCAGGCGCCACAGGTGCCGTACTGCGGGTGGAGCCGGGGACTGACGTCGTCGGTCACGGGTTCTCTCACTTCCGGCAGGGCACGCACGTGCTGCGCCCCGCCGCTGACGGGTCGGCGACGCTGCCGGGGAGCGGAAACGGTATCGGGTGGTGACCCGTGGGCACCGGACGGGTACCCGCGGTGCCCCCGACCAGCGGAGACCCGGCTCACAACGGCGCACGCCGGGTCACCGCCCCCGACGGCCCGGACCGATCGCGCCCCGGCTCAGTGGTTCCGGCGGACCCGTCCGGCTCAGTGGTTCCGGACCCGTCCGGCTCAGTGGTTCTGGTGAGGCTCAGTGGTTCTGGTGATAGGCCTCGAGGACGTTCGACGGGATGCGGCCCCGCTCGGAGATCTTCATCCCCTGCTCCTGGGCCCATTCCCTAATCGCCTGGTTCTGCTCACGGTCGGTGCTCGGACGGCCCACCGGCGCCGCACCCGAACGGCGGCGTCCGCCCGCCCGGCGGGCCGCGGAAACGAACGGCGCCAGCGCCTCGCGCAAACGGGCGCTATTGGCCGCCGACAGGTCGATCTCGTAGGACCGGCCGTCGACCGAGAACTCGACCTGCTCGTCGGCCTGGCTGCCGTCCAGGTCGTCGACCAGGGTGACAGTCGTCTGCTTCGCCACGTGCACTGCCTTTCGGACGTCATCCGGACGCGCGCCGACCCGGACCCGGCTCGCCCGCGCCGGCGGCGCCGAAGATACGGCCGGAGGGTTGGTGTGGGAACGCGGATCAGCGCTATTACCGACCACGATAATAAAGGAGTGCTCGTCGCATTGTCGATGCGGGTCGCAAGTTCATCCGACCCGAGTCGCCGGACGGCCGCGGCGGCGCGGAATCGGTTGCGAATGCGACCGGCGACCACCAGTCGGCCTCCGCGTGCGGGGCGGTCGCGTCGACCCGTTGCCCCGGGCGCGGGAGCGCGAGGCGCACCCCGGCGGCGGCCGCCGCCCGGCGCAGCCGCTCGACCGGCTCCGACCAGGTGTGGAAGCCCAGGTCGAAGGTCGCCCAGTGGATCGGGACGAGCAGCCGCCCGCCCAGGGCCGCGTGCGCGGCCACGGCCTGCTCGGGGGTCATGTGGATGTCGGGCCACAGGTCGCTGTAGGCGCCGATCGGCAGCAGGGTGAGGTCGAAGGGGCCCAGGCGGTCGCCGATGCCGCCCAGCGCGTCGTGCAGGCCGGTGTCGCCGCCGAAGAACACCCGGTGGTGCGGTCCGGACAGCGCCCACGACGACCACTGCGTGGTGTTGCGGACCAGCCCGCGCCCGGAGAAGTGCCGGGCCTCCACGCAGGTGATCGTCAGCGGGCCGGCCGCCCCGGGCAGGGTGGCGCTGCCGTCCCAGTCCAGGTCGAGCACGCGCGACGCCGGCACCCCCCAGCGCCGCAGGTGCGCGCCGACCCCGAGCGGCACGACGAAGGGAGCGCGGGTGAGGCGGGTGAGCGCGCGGACGGTGGGCAGGTCGAGGTGGTCGTAGTGGTCGTGGGAGATCACCACCGCGTCGACGGGCGGCAGGTCGGCCAGCGGCATCGGCGGCGGGTGCAGCCGGTGCGGACCGACCCGCCCGGAGGGGGAGGCCCGGTCGCCCCACATCGGGTCGGCGAGCACCCGGTGCCCGTCGACCTCGATCAGCGCGCTGGAGTGCCCGAACCAGGTGACCGCGAGCGGGGCGGCCGGTCCGGTGCGCACCGCGGCGGCCAGCGGCACCGGGCGCGCCGGGCGGCCGGTGCGCCCGCGGGTGAGCATGGCCAGGCCCGCCCTGGCCGGTCCGGCGATGATCGTGCCGGGCTGGG
>NZ_JAHDTH010000222.1 GCF_018531445.1 Pseudonocardia lacus | reverse complement strand
GACGCCGCGGCCGCGGTCGTCCGGCCGGCGCCCACCTCGGCGCCGGCCGCGTGCCCGAGCGCGATCACCGCGGCGACCAGCCAGTCCAGGGGGAGGTCGTGGTCGAACTCGCCGCCGTCGCGCCCGCGGCGCAGGACCCGCTCGAAGCGCGCCCGGATGGGCTCGTGCCGGGTGTGGTCCTGCGCCGGGTCCGTCGCGGCCACCGACTCGTGCAGCAGCAGCGGGTAGCGCTCCAGCAGTCGCCAGGTCGCGTCCAGCAGCGCCAGCAGGGCCGCGGTGGCCGAGGGGGCGTCGCGCTCGACGGCGTCCAGCTCGTCCAGCACGTCGGTGCTGATCCGGTCCAGCACCGCGGCGAGCAGCGCGCCGCGGGTGGGGTAGTGCGCGTACACGGTCTGGCGGGTCACGCCGGCGGCCGCGGCGACCTGCTCGATCCCGGCCTCGGGGGTCCGGCCGAGCACGCGGGTGGCCGCGTCCAGCACGGCGGCGGCGTGCCGGCGGGCGTCCGCGCGGCGGCGACGGGCGGGCGGGATCTCGGACATGCTTGTCAAGCTTAGCCGGGGCGGCTTATCTTTGACATCGCTGTCAAAGAAGGGGGTCCACATGCCCACTGCGCCCGTCCCCGCCGACGACTTCGCCGGCTACCTCCGCGCGTACACCGCGGAGGTGACCTCCGGGGACGACGACCCGGCCGCGGTCGTCGACCGGTACCACGCGCCCGACATCCAGTGGGTGTCCGACGGCACCGCACTCGACCGCGACCGGCTCGTCGCCCACGTCCGGCCGGCCCGCCACAACGCCCGCTCGGTGCGGGTCGACGTGCACGACGTCGTCGTCTCCGGCGACCGCGTCGCCGCCCGCTACACCCTGCGCGCCACCCTCCGGAAGGGGCGCGAGCTGGCGATGGACGCGCAGCTGTTCGGGACCCTCGCCGCCGACGGGCGGCTGCGCCGGGTCGACCAGATCACCCGGACGCTGCCGGGCTGAGCGGCCGGAGCCGGTGCCCCGCCGTGCGACACCCGTCGCGGGGAGCCCCGGCGGTGGCGCACACCCCGGGCACGGAACCCGGCCGGTCCGGGTGGGCGGGCCGTTCTGGGAGGATGGCGGACGTGACGGCGACGGTGATGGACGGCAAGGCCACCCTCCAGGAGATCCTCGGCGAGATCGCGGGGCGCGTCGAGAAGCTCAAGGCCGCCGGGATCACCCCCGGGCTGGGCACCGTGCTCGTCGGCGACGACCCCGGCTCGCACTCCTACGTGCGCGGCAAGCACCGCGACTGCGCCAAGGTCGGGATCACCTCCCTGCAACGCGAGCTGCCCGCCACCGCCACCCAGGCCGACGTCGAGGCCGTCATCGACGAGCTCAACGCCGACCCGGCCTGCACCGGCTACATCGTGCAGCTGCCGCTGCCGTCCGGGCTGGACGCCGGGGCCGCGCTGGAGCGCATCGACCCGGCCAAGGACGCCGACGGCCTGCACCCGGTCAGCCTGGGCCGGCTCGTGCTGGGCGAGCCCGGCCCGCTGCCGTGCACACCGCGCGGCATCGTCGAGCTGTGCCGGCGCTACGGCGTCGAGCTCGACGGGGCCCACGTGGTGGTGGTCGGGCGCGGCATCACCGTGGGCAGGCCGCTGGGCCTGCTGCTCACCCGGCGCTCGGAGAACGCCACCGTCACCCTGTGCCACACCGGCACGCGCGACCTGGCCGCCGAGGTGCGCCGCGCCGACGTGGTGGTGGCCGCCGCGGGCAACCGGGGGCTCATCACCGCCGACATGATCAAGACGGGGGCGGCGGTGCTGGACGTCGGCGTCACCCGCACCGACGACGGCCTGCGCGGCGACGTGGCCCCCGAGGCCGCCGAGGTGGCCGGGCTGATCGCCCCCATGCCCGGCGGCGTCGGCCCGATGACCCGCGGCATGCTGCTCACCAACGTCGTCGAGGCCGCCGAGCGGATCGCGGCGGGGTTGTAAGCCGTGCCCGGCCTGCGCTCCCGGCTGCCGGTGCACGCGCCGATCATCCTGGTGTTCGCCGTCGTCACCGCGGGCATGGTGCGCGTGCTCACCCAGCACTGGCGGGAGGGCGCGGCGCTGCTCGGCGGGGCGCTGCTGCTCGCCGCGCTGCTGCGCGTCGTGCTGCCCACCGACCGGGTCGGCCTGCTGGCCATCCGCAGCCGCCCCGTCGACGTCCTCGTCTACCTGGCCTTCGGCGGGGCGATGGTGGTGCTCGCGCTGACGATCGTGCGGGCCTCCTCGGACCTGACCTTCTGAGGCAGGATCGCGGCATGACGGACCGTGCCGCGACGATCGTGGACACCCTGGTGGCGGCCTTCTCCGACCTGATGGCCGCCGACCCGACCGCGTTCCGCACCAAGTTCCGCAAGATGGCGGCCGACCCGTTCGCCTTCTACCGGGGCAGCGCCTGCCTGTTCTACGCCGACATCGCCGACCGCGACGACCCCTGGGTCGACGAGCGCACCAGCCGCGTCTGGATCCAGGGCGACCTGCACGCCCAGAACTTCGGCACCTACATGGACGGCGACGGCGCCCTCATCTTCGACGTCAACGACTTCGACGAGGCCTACGTCGGGCACTACACCTGGGACGTCACCCGGTTCGCCGCCAGCCTCGCCCTGCTGGGCTGGAGCAAGGCCGTCTCCGACGACGACATCAGCACCCTCGTGCGCCGCTACATCGACGCCTACGTCCAGCAGATCCGCCGGTTCGTCGAGCGCGACGACGACCGCAGCTTCTCCCTGCGCCTGGGCACCACCGACGGCCCCGTGCACCAGGTGCTGCAGCTCGCCCGGCTGCGCACCCGCGTCTCGCTGCTGGAGCGCATCACCGAGACCGAGGGCTTCGACCGCCGGCTGCGCGAGGTCCCCGGCCTGCGCCGGATCGAGGACGGCGAGCGCGCCGCGGTGCTCGACGCGTTCGAGCGCTACCTGGCGTCGATCCCCGAGCAGAAGCGCTACCACGGTGTCGCCTACACCGTGAAGGACGTCGCCGGCCGCTCCGGCTTCGGCATCGGCAGCGCCGGCCTGCCCGCCTACACCGTGCTCATCGAGGGCTTCAACGAGGCGCTCGACAACGACGTCGTGCTGTCGATGAAGCAGGGCAACGTCGCCGCACCCTCCCGCGTGGTCACCGACCCGGAGATCGCCGGCGCGTTCCGCCACCACGGCCACCGCACCGCGATCTCCCAACGCGCCCTGCAGGCCCACGCCGACCCGCTGCTCGGCTGGACCGACCTGGACGGCGTCGGGTTCGTGGTCAGCGAGGTCTCGCCGTACGAGAACGACCTCGACTGGACGGAGCTCACCGAGCCGGCCCAGATCGCCCCGGTCGTCGACTACCTCGGCAAGGCCACCGCCAAGGTCCACAGCGTCGCCGACTCCGAAGCCGACCACACGATCGTGCCGTTCCAGAGCGAGGACGCGATCGCCGAGTCGATCGGGGGGCGCGACGCGGAGTTCGGCGACTGGGTCGTCGACTTCGCGCACTCCTACGCGGCCCGGGTCCGCACCGACCACGCCCTGTTCGTCGACGCCTTCCGCAGCGGCGCGATCCCCGGCGTCTCCTCCTCCGCCCACCTCTGACCCGCCCCGCCCCGCCCCAGCCCTCCCGCCCCGGGTTCAGGAAAGCCACGATGCTGTACCCACAGGGCAGTATCGTGGCTTTCCTGAACTCCGGCCGCGGCTCAGGAGGGGGCGCGGGTGGCGTAGAGGGTGCGGATGACGTCCTCGATGGACGGTTCCACCACCGTCACGTCGCGCAGGTCCACCCGGGCGGCGACCGCGGCGATCAGCGCGGCGGCCGTGGTGTCGGCGGGGGAGAAGGCGAGGCGCTGGCGCAGGCCGTCGGCTTCGACGCACACCGACCGCACCCCGGGCAGCCCGTCGAGCGGGCCTGCGGGGGCGACCAGTTCGACGACGAGTTCGCGCGCCCCGCCGAAGGTGCTGCGCAGGGCGGTGAGGGAGTCGTCGGCGACGACGGTGCCGTGGTCGATCACCACCAGCCGCCGGCAGAGCCGCTCGACGTCGGCCAGGTCGTGGGTGGTGAGCAGCACCGTCACCTCGCCGGCCGCATTGACCTCCTGCAGGAACACCCGCAGCCGCTCCTTGCTGACCAGGTCGAGCCCGACGGTCGGCTCGTCGAGGACCAGCAGGTCGGGGGCGTGCAGCAGGGCCGCGGTGACCTCCCCTCGCATCCGCTGGCCGAGCGAGAGCTGGCGCACCGGCACGTCCAGGAACTCGGCGAGCCCGAGGACGTCGATGCAGCGGTCGAGCCGTTCGCGGTGCGCGCCGGGCTCGACGCGGTGGATCGCGCGCAGCAGCGTGAAGCTCTCCCGCAGCGGCAGGTCCCACCACAGCTGGCTGCGCTGCCCGAACACCACGCCGAGGCGCCGGGCCAGCTCGCGGCGGCTGCGGACCGGGTCGAGGTCGCACACGCGCAGCTCGCCCGCGGTGGGGACGAGGATCCCGGTCAGCATCTTGATCGTCGTCGACTTGCCGGCGCCGTTCGGCCCGAGGAACCCGACGGCCTCGCCGGGTGCGATGTTCAGGTCGATCCCGTCGACGGCGACGACGGTGCGGCGGCGGCCGATCCGGCCGACGCGGAACTCGCGACGCAGCCCACGCGTCTCGACGATCATGATCCGGCTCCCTGGTAGCGGCGGACGGCGGTGCGCCAGACGAGCGCGGCGGCGGCGACCGCGACGACGGCGACGAGCGGGGACGAGTAGCGCAGGGCGTGCGGGAGCCCGAGGGGGTCGGGGCGGTCGAGCAGGGCCAGCGCCGGGAAGTAGGCGACGAACGCCGAGGGCACCGCGAAGCAGAACAGCCGGCGCAGCCACGGGCCGAACACCGTGATCGGGTAGGAGGTGGTCAGCGACGAGCCGTAGGTGAAGGCGTTGGCGACCTCCTTGCCGTCGACGACCCAGAACGAGACGGCGCAGGTCGCCACCCAGATCGCGCTGATGAGCACCGTCCCGACCAGCGGTGTCAGCACGAGCAGCGCCAGGTTGGCCGGGGTCGGCTCGACCCCCGCACCGGTGACCACCACGAGCAGCACCACCAGCCCGACGGCGACCCTGCCCAGCCGGCGCAGCTGCAGGTCGCTGGTCACGAGCTGGGCCAGCGCGCCCAGCGGGCGGACCAGCAGCACGTCGAACTCGCCGGTGCGGATCCAGCGGGGCAGGTCGTCGAGCTGGCCGACGGCGAGGTCGGCGAGGCCGAACGCGATCCCGGCCAGCCCGTACATCAGCAGCACCTCGTCGCGTTCGAAGCCGCCGAGGGACTGCACGCGGCCGAACACCACGAGGATCACCACGAGCTCCAGCGCCTGCCCGATGGCCTGGGCGACGCAGTCGAGCGCGAACGACACCGGGTACGCCAGCTGGCTGCGCACCCGGGACGCGACGATCCGCCGGTACACCCGCTCAGCCACCCTGCACCACCAGCTTGCGGGTGGCCCTGGCCAGCACCAGCCGGCCGAGCGCGAGCAGCGCCACCGCCCACAGCAACTGGTGGGCGAGCAGCTCCGCCAGCCCGTCGCGCTCGGTGAACACGTCGATCGGGGTCTGCAGGATCGCCGGGAACGGGGTGGCGTACAGCAGCCCGCGCAGCGCGTCGGGGAAGAACGCCAGCGGCACCGTCAGCCCGGCCAGGACCCCGCCGAGCCCGTTGTAGACCGAGCGCACGCCGCGGGAGTCGAGCAGCCAGAACGACGACAGGTCGAGCAGGAACCGGAGGGAGAAGCTCACCACCACCGCCAGCACCGTCGACGCGGTGAACAGCAGCAGCGTCGGGACCGGGTCGTCGGGCCAGCGGAACGGCAGCAGCAGCGCCCCGAACGCGACCGGCGGCGCCAGCCGGAACAGCACCGCGTGCCCGGCCCGGCCCAGGTCCCCGGCCAGCAGCGCGAGCTGCAGGTCCCACGGCCGCGACAGGTCGATCGCGATGTCGCCGCTGCGGACCCGGTCGGACAGCTCCCCGTCGCCCCACAGCATGACCACGGCGATCAGCCCCTGGCCGAGCCACACGAACGCCGACACCCCGCCGGCGTCGTACCCGGCGGTGCTGCCCGTCTGCGCGACGACGGCCAGCAGCACGGCGACCCGCAGCAGCCCGAACACGGTGTTGGTGAACAGCCCGGCCAGGCTGGCGGTGAGGTAGACGCTGCGCCGCCGGTAGCCGGCGCGCACCAGCGCGGGGTAGGGCGACGCCGACAGCACGTCTTTCCACGCTACGGCCCCGCGCAACCGGTTTTCCGGACGCGGCGAGAGCGACCAAAGTCGGGGGTGCTCGATGCCCCCGGCGGACGCGGAGGGTGGGGGTGTGGGGCGAGCGTGGCGCCATGGCCGAGAACCGCCCCGTCCCGCCGCTCGTCCGGACCCTGGCGCTGGACGTCGCCGCCCCGCTGGCCGTGTTCTACGGGCTGCACGCCGCGGGTGTCGGGGACGTGCCGGCGCTGCTGGCCTCGGCCGTGCCGCCGCTGCTGCACGCCGGCTACTCCGGTCTGCGCGAGCGGCGCGCCGACCCGATCGGGCTGGCGGTGCTGGCGGCCACGCTGCTGAGCCTGCTGGCCACGCTGCTGGGCAGTGGGGGTCCGCGCGAGCTGCTGGCCCGCGGGGTGTGGTTGACGGCCCCGTTCGGGCTGTGGACGCTGGCCAGCGCGTTCACCCGGCACCCGCTGTGCTTCGCGGTGTCCCGCTCGGTGATGCCGGGCAAGGTCGAGGTGATGGACCGGCTGTGGGCGACCGACGCCCGGTTCCGGCGGGCGTGGCGCACGATCACGATCATCTGGGGCGCGGTGTCGTTGGCCGACAGCGCGCTGCGGCTGGTGATGGCCTACACGCTGCCGGTGGCCTGGGTGCCGGTGCTGGACACGGCGCTGACGTTCGCGACGATCGTGGCGCTGCAGCCGCCGACGCTGTTCTGCCTGTGGCGGGCCGGCGTCTGGAACGAGCTGTTCGCCCGCCCGCGCCCCGTCGAGAACGAGGTTGTCGTGATCAACAAGGCTGGATGATCACGACAACGTCGTTCTCGACGGGAAACCGCGGGCGCTAGAAGGAGGAGAGGGCCTCGTTGAGGGTGGCCGAGGGGCGCATCACGGAGTCGGCCTCGGCCTTGTCGACGTGGTAGTAGCCGGCCAGGTCGACCGGGGAGCCCTGCGCGCCGTTCAGCTCGCCGACGATCGTGTCCTCGTCGGCGGCGAGCCGCTCGGCCAGCGGGGCGAACACCGAGGCCAGCTCGGCGTCCTCGGTCTGCCGGGCGAGCGCCTGCGCCCAGTAGAGCGCCAGGTAGAAGTGGCTGCCGCGGTTGTCCAGCTCGCCCACCCGCCGCGACGGCGACTTGCCCGTCTCCAGCAGCAGGCCGGTGGCCTCGTCCAGGGTGGTGCCCAGCAGCTTCGCGCGGGCGTTGCCGTCGGCCTCGGCCAGGAACTCGAACGACACCGCCAGGGCCAGGAACTCGCCGAGCGAGTCCCAGCGCAGGTGGTTCTCCTTGACCAGCTGCTGGACGTGCTTGGGCGCCGACCCGCCCGCACCGGTCTCGAACAGGCCGCCGCCGTTCATCAGCGGCACGATCGAGAGCATCTTGGCGCTGGTGCCCAGCTCCAGGATGGGGAACAGGTCGGTGAGGTAGTCGCGCAGGACGTTGCCGGTGACCGAGATGGTGTCCTCGCCGGCCTTGGCCCGCTCCAGCGTGTACCGGGTGGCCGCGGCGACGTCGAGGATCTCGATGGTGAGCCCGTCGGTGTCGAGCTCGGCGAGCTGGGCGCGGACCTTCCGGAGCACCTCGGCGTCGTGGCCGCGGGTCTCGTCGAGCCAGAACACGGCCGGGGCGCCGGTGGCGCGGGCCCGGGAGACGGCCAGCTCGACCCAGTTGCGGATCGGGGCGTCCTTGGTCTGGCAGGCGCGCCAGATGTCGCCCTCGGCGACCTCGTGCTCCAGCAGCGCGGTGCCGTCCGAGGCGACGACGCGGACGGTGCCCGGGGCGTCGATCTCGAAGGTCTTGTCGTGGCTGCCGTACTCCTCGGCCTTCTGCGCCATCAGGCCCACGTTCGGGGTGGTGCCCATGGTGGTCGGGTCGAAGGCGCCGTGCTCCCGGCAGAAGTCGACGGTCTCGGCGTAGAGGGGCGCGTAGGACGAGTCCGGGATGACGAACTTGGCGTCGCGCAGCTCGCCGTCGCGGTCCCACATCTGCCCGGACGAGCGGACGGCCGCCGGCATCGACGCGTCGATGATGACGTCGCTGGGGACGTGCAGGTTGGTGATGCCGCGGTCGGAGTCGACCATGGCCAGGCCGGGGCCTTCCCGCAGGGCGACGGTGATGGCCTGCTCGACGGCGGCGCGCTTGTCGTCGGGGAGCTTGCCGATGGCGGTGAGCACGCTGGCCAGGCCGTCGTCCGGGTCGGCGCCGACGGAGCGCAGGTCGTCGCCGAACTCGGCGAACACGTCGGGGAAGTAGGCCTGGACGGCGTGCCCGAACAGGATCGGGTCGGACACCTTCATCATCGTGGCCTTGAGGTGCACGGAGAACAGCACGTCGCGGGCCCGCGCGTCGGCGACCTGCTCGGCGAGGAACGCGGTGAGCGCCGCCTTGCTCATCACGGCCGCGTCGACGATCTCGCCCTCCAGCACCGGCAGCGACTCCTTGAGCACCGTGACGGCGCCGTCGGCGGCCACGTGCTCGATGCGCAGGGTGTCGGCGGCGGCCAGGGTGACCGAGCGCTCGGAGTGGCGGAAGTCGCCGTCGCCCATGGTGACGACGTGCGAGGCGGAGTCCGTGGACCAGGCGCCCATGGAGTGCGGGTGCTTCTTGGCGAAGTTCTTCACCGAGGCGGGGGCGCGGCGGTCGGAGTTGCCCTCGCGCAGCACCGGGTTGACGGCGCTGCCCTTCACCGAGTCGTAGCGGGCGCGGGCGTCGCGCTCGGCGTCGGTGCTCGGGTTCTCCGGGTAGTCGGGGACCGCGTGCCCGCCGTCCTGCAGCTCCTTGATCGCGGCCTTGAGCTGCGGGATCGAGGCGCTGATGTTGGGCAGCTTGATGATGTTGGCCTCGGGGGTCCTGGCCAGCTCGCCCAGCTCGCCCAGCGCGTCGTGGGCCAGGTCGAAGGCGGCCAGGATGCGCCCGGCCAGCGAGATGTCGCGGGTCTCCACCTCGACGCCGGCCTTGCCCGCGAACGCCTCGATGATCGGCAGGAGCGAGTGCGTGGCCAGCGCGGGGGCCTCGTCGGTGTAGGTGTAGATGACCTTCATCGTCGCTCCGCTGCTGGTTGCTGGTGGGACCGCTGTGGTGGCGGCCGAGCGTCCGGCCCGCCGTTCGACACGCTATCCGACGCCTGACCCGCCGGGGCGGGGCGCACGCGAAGGGGCGCGCGACGAGGGGTCGACCGGCTACCGTTTGCGCCAGTCCCCTACGCCCCGGGAGCCGCGACAGATGGCCAAGCTCACGATCCCCCAGCTGAAGTCGTCCTCCTTCAAGGGGTGGGCCTTCGTGCTCGTGGCCGGTTGCGTGCTGACGGTGCTCGCGCTGTTCGACCGCGGCGGCACCGGTGCGCTGCTGCCCAACCAGGCCGACGGCTCCACCGGCTGCACGCTGACGGTCACCACCGAGGAGCTGAACGTGCGCTCCGGGCCGAGCCAGAACGCCGAGCTGCTGGGGTCGCTGCGCCAGGGCGAACAGGTCGACGGCATGCCGGTCGTGACCGACGGGTTCCGCCAGCTGGAAGGCGACCGCTGGGCCTCCGACCAGTACCTGACCCCCGTGGCCGGCACCGTCTGCAGGTAGGGGACGCTGACGGGGTGCACACCGTCAGTTCCGTGAACGTCAACGGCGTGCGGGCTGCGGCGCCGAAGGGCTTCGCCCGGTGGCTCACCCGGACCACGGCCGACGTCGTCTGCGTGCAGGAGACCCGCGCCGAGCTGGACGAGTTCCCGGCCGGCCTGCTGCAGGGCTGGGTCCTCAGCCACGCGCCGGGCGGTCGGCGCGGGCGCTGCGGCGTCGGTGTGCTCACCCGCGGCGAGCCCGAGGCGGTGCGGGTGGGCATCGGCTCGACGGAGTTCGACGGTTCCGGGCGGTACCTGGAGGTCGACCTGCCCGGCCTCACCATCGGCTCGCTGTACCTGCCCAACGGCACGGTCGGCGACCCCCGCCAGGACGAGAAGGACCGCTTCCTCGCCGAGTTCGGCCCCTACCTGGCCGAGCGCAGGGCGAAGGCGGCCGCCGAGGACCGCGAGGTCCTCGTCTGCGGCGACTGGAACATCGCCCCCACCGAGCTCGACATCCGGGCCTGGCGGCGCAACGCGAAGAACTCCGGGTTCCTGCCGCACGAGCGGGCCTGGGTGGCCGGGCTGCTGGACGAGGGCTGGGTCGACGTGGTGCGCGCGCTGCACCCCGGTGTCGACGGGCCGTACTCGTGGTGGTCCTACCGCGGCCGGGCCTTCGACAACGACGCCGGCTGGCGCATCGACCTGCACCTCGCCACCCCGGCGCTGGCCGCGCGGGCGTCGTCGGCGGTGGTGGAGCGGGCCGCGACGCACGCCGAGCGCTGGTCCGACCACGCGCCGGTCACGGTGCGGTACGACCGCCCGGGACCGACCGGGCAGGCAGCGCCATGACGTACCCGGGCCCGCCCGGCGGCGGGGGAGAGCACCACGCCGGTGGCGGCCCGTACGGCGCGGGCCCGCCGGCGGGCGGCCAGTACGCCGGGCCTCCCTACCCCAGCGGGCCGCAGCCCGTGCCGCACAACGGCGGCCACTACGCCGGCGCCCAGCCGCAGACCGCGCGCCCCCCGACCGGCGGCTACCCGACCGGCGGCCCGTCGTCGACCGGGGCGAACAGCCGCCCGGTCAGCCCGACGCGCGTCATCGGCGGCCGCTACGTCGTGCTCGGCGAGCTGGGCCGCGGCGGCATGGGCATCGTGTGGCGGGCCGAGGACCGGGTCATCGGCCGCCAGGTCGCGGTCAAGGAGCTGCACCTTGCCGAGGGGCTCAGCCCGGACGACCGGCACAACTTCCGGGAGCGGCTGCTGCGCGAGGCGCGCACCGCGGGCCGGCTGAGCGACCCGGGCATCGTCACGGTCTACGACGTGGTCACCGACAACGGGGTCGACCACATCGTCATGGAGCTGATCGAGGCCAGGACCCTGGCCGACCTGGTCGCCCAGAACGGCCCGCTGGACGAGCGCGCCGCCACCTCCGTCGCCCAGCAGTTGCTGTCCGCGCTGAGCGCGGCGCACGCGGCCGGGGTCGCGCACCGCGACGTCAAGCCGGGCAACGTGATGCTGGCCGCCGACGGGCGGGTCAAGCTGACCGACTTCGGCATCGCCCAGGCCACCGACGACACCCGGCTGACCAGCACCGGGCTGCTGGTCGGCTCGCCGGGCTACCTCTCGCCCGAGCAGCTCGACGGCGCCGACGCCTCGCCGGCGTCGGACCTGTGGGCGCTGGGCGCCACCCTCTACTACGCGGTCGACGGCCGTGGCCCGTTCACCCGCGACACCACCGCCGCCACGATCTCGGCGGTGCTGCAGGCCGAGATCCCGCCGACCCGGGCCCGCGGTCCGCTCGGCTCGGTCATCGCCGGGCTGCTGCAGCGCGACCCGGCCCTGCGGCTGACCGGCGCCCAGGCCGCGGCGATCCTCGGCTCGCCGGCCACGTCCACCATGCCGACCGCGGCGCCGCCCGGGCGCCCGCTGGGCCCGACCTCGCCGCTGGAACAGGCGGCAGGAGCCACCGGCCGCCGGCGCGGGCGGACCCTGCTGTGGGTGGCGGTGGCGCTGATCCTCGGGCTGGCCGGCGGGGCGGCCGCCGGGTACTGGTTCCGCGACATGGACGAGCGCGAGGTCGCCACCCTGAGCTACGGCGAGGGCGGCGACATGCCGACCTTCGAGGTCAGCGCCGGCTACTGCTACCAGGTGGCGCCCGGGCAGGGCCGCACCATCGACAGCGGCGCCGGCCGCGACTGCGACGAGGTGCACGACTCGCAGGTCTTCACGACGTTCTCGACCTACCCGAGCGACGCCGAGGTGCCCTACCCGGGCCGGCCCGCCCTGGAGGAGCTGGGCACGGCGGCGTGCGGGATGTACTTCGACACCGTCGTCGCAGGCGAGGACAAGAAGGACCTGGCCATCACCCTGCTGGTGCCCTCCGAGCAGGCCTTCCAGGAGGACACCCGCAACGCCGGTGCGGCCACCCCGTCGTTCCAGTCGCGCGACCTGTACTGCATGCTCACCGCGGCCGACGGCCGCCAGCTCACCGGCACCCGGGTCCTCGGGGAGGACTGAGCGCCGTGGCGGGGTCCGTCGATCCCGAGGCGTCCACCCGGCCCCGCGACGCGCCCCGACGGGTGATCGGCGGGCGCTACGCCGTGCTCGGCGAGCTGGGCCGCGGCGGCATGGGCGTCGTCTGGCGGGCCGAGGACACCGTGCTCGGCCGCCGGGTGGCGGTCAAGGAGCTGCACCTGCTCGACGGCCTCGACCCGGCCGAGCGCCACCGGCTCCGCGAGCGGCTGCTGCGCGAGGCCCGCACCGCGGCCCGGCTGCACGACCCGGGCATCGTCACGGTGCACGACCTGGTCACCGACCGGGGCCTCGACCACGTCGTCATGGAGCTGGTCGAGGGCCGGACGCTGGGCGAGGTGGTCGCCCGCGACGGCCCCCTGGACGAGCGCACCGCGCTGACCGCGGCCCGCGGGCTGCTGGCGGCCCTGCACGCGGTGCACGCGGCCGGCGTGACCCACCGCGACATCAAGCCGAGCAACGTCATGCTCGGCCCCGACGGCCGCGTCACGCTGACCGACTTCGGCATCGCCCGGGCCGCCGACGACACCCGGATGACGGGCACCGGGCTGGTGGTGGGCTCGGCCGCGTACCTGGCGCCGGAGCTGCTCGCCGGCGGCGACGCCACCCCGGCCTCGGACCTGTGGGCGCTCGGCGCCACGCTGTTCCACGCGGTCGAGGGCTACCCCGCGTTCGCCCGCGACACCACCGCCGCCACCGTCGGCGCCGTCCTGCACGGCGACATCCCGCCCGTGCGCACCGGTGGCCCGGTGGCCGCGGTGGTGGCCGGCCTGCTGCAGCGCGACCCCGCGGCCCGGCTCACCGCGCCCCAGGCCCGCGCGCTGCTCGGGGTGGGACCCCCGGCCGCCCCGGCCGCGGACC
>NZ_JAHDTH010000221.1 GCF_018531445.1 Pseudonocardia lacus | reverse complement strand
ACCCCGACGATCTGGCGTCCCTCGTATGCTCCGCTCACAGGGGCCTCCTCGAATCGATGGCGTGCACACCTCGAGCATGAGCCGAGGGTCACGAGGAGCGGAGGCCCCGCTCCTTCATCGCATCAGACGGGGACGGCGTTCAGGACGCCGGGCAGCTCGCCCACCGACGACAGCCGGGTGAGCGTGGGGTGGCCCTCGGCCAGCAGGGCGATGTCGGTGCCGGGTTCCGGCGACCCGACCTCGACCAGGCTCGCGTGCAGCGCGTCGCCGTCGTCGCCGCTGCGCTGGTCGACCCGGATCTGCACCGAGCCGAACCGGGCCAGCCGGGCCTCGCGCAGCTCGCCCAGCTCCGCGGCGGGCCGGTTCGGCACGTTCAGCGAGAGCACGGTCGCCTCGGGCGAGCCGAGCAGCAGGTCGATGACGCCGGGCAGCACCGCGCGGACGGCGTCCCAGTGCGGGTCGGTCGGGATCTGCGCGCCGCTGTCCAGCGAGACCGCCAGGCCCCGCCACCCGTGCAGCGACCCGGCGAGCGCCGCCCCGACCGTGCCCGAGTGCAGCACCGAGTGGCCGGTGTTGGCGCCGTAGTTGACCCCGGACAGGACCAGGTCGGGCTGGGGGTCGAGCCAGCCACGCCCGGCCGAGTGCACGATGAACGCCGGGTGCCCCTCCACCGCGAACGCCGGGACGCCGGGCAGGTCGGCGTTCTCCCGGGGGTGCAGCCGCACGCGCCCGTTCTCGCGCACCGCCAGCACTGACGCGCCCACGCCGCTGGAGTCGACGTGCGGGGCGGCGACGATCACGTCGAGGCCCGCCTCGCGGGCGCCCGCGGCCAGGGTCCACAGCCCGGGGGAGTCGATGCCGTCGTCATTGGTGATCAGGGCCCGGAGCCTGCGGGAGGATGCCACCCGACCACCGTATGCGAGCGTGGTGGCCGTTCGGCGTCCACGCGACGACGCTCACCTGACGGGCGCAGCCGTCCCGCGGGTCGCGGGCGTCGGTGGGGGCCGCGGCGTCCTAGGCTTCCCGGCGTGGTGACGCCGATGCTGCCGACGGGCAACCAACTGGAGATCTCCGCGGGTCCGGCCCGGGCGGTGGTCACCCAGGTCGGGGCGGGCCTGCGCGCCTTCACCTCGGGTGGCCGGGCCTACGTCGAGACGTTCGCCGAGGACCGCCGCCCGCCGCGCGGGGCCGGCACCGTGCTGGTGCCATGGCCGAACCGGACGGCGAAGGGCCGCTGGACCTGGCGGGGCGAGCCCCAGCAGCTCGCGCTGACCGAGCCCGCAGGCGGCAACGCCATCCACGGCCTGCTCCGGCACACCGTCTACGAGGTCCGCGAGCACGCGGCCGACGCCGTCGAGCTGCACGCGATCGTGACGGTGCAGCCCGGCTGGCCGGTGCCGCTGGACACCGCGATCCGCTACGCGGTCGGCGACGACGGCCTCACCGTCACCCACACCGTCCGCAACATCGGCAGCGACCCGGTGCCGTTCGGCGTGGGCGCCCACCCCTACCTGCGGGCGGGCGACTCCGAGACCGACGATTCGGTGCTGACGCTGTCGGCCGCGTCCTCCCTGCCGCTGGACGGCGGCCTGCCCACCGGCCCCGCCGTCCCGGTCCCCGACGACCTCGACTTCCGCGGCGGCAGGCCGCTGCGCGGCCTCGACCTCGACAACGCCTGGGGCGACTGCACCCCCACCGACGGCCTCGTCCGCCACCGCCTGGCCGGCCCGGGCGGGGAGGTCGAGCTGTGGGCGGAGCCGGTGTTCGGGTTCGTGCAGGTGTTCACCCCGGACGACCACCCCGGCCGGGGCCGCGTGGTCGCCGTCGAGCCGATGACCTGCCCGCCGGACGCGCTCAACACCGGCGTCGGGTTGATCGAGCTCGGCGTGGGCGAGGTCTGGACGGGCAGCTGGGGCGTGCGCCCGATCAGTTGAGGTGGGCGCGCAGGGCGCGGGCCGAGGCCCGCAGCTGCAGCGCCCGGGCCGCGGTCACCGTCTCGGCCCGCTCCTCCAGCAGCCGGGCCCCCTCGACCCAGCGGCCCTGGTCGCCCAGCGTCTCGGCGAGCTCCAGCAGGTCGGTCAGGTCGGCCCCGGGCAGCGCCAGCCGCATCCGCAGCACCCACTCCAGGTCGTGCGGGCGGCGCCGGGCGCGGTAGGTGCCGCGCAGGTTGAGCAGCATCCGGGTGAGGATCGCCGTGGTGGGGGCGGTGGCCAGCAGGTGCGGGCCGAACGGCGTGCGCCGCCCGGTGCCCGACGACGCCCGGAACAGCCGCTCGCACTCGGCCATGCTCAGCTCGGCGCCGCCGGCGAACACGTCGAGGTGGCGGGGGGTGCCGGTGGGGCGGACGAGGAAGTGGCCCGGCATGCCGACGCCCTCCAGCGCCACCCCGGCCCGCCTCCCGACCTCGATCGCCACCACCGCCAGCGTGATCGGGATGCCGAGGCGGCGGCGCAGGACGTGGTCGAGCAGGGAGTTGCGCGGGTCGGTGTAGTCGCGGGTGTTGCCGGCGAAGCGGCGCTCGACGAACAGCCTGCGCAGCAGGTCGTCCAGGGAGTGCACGCCGTCGGCGAGGCGGTCGAGCTCGGCCAGCCACGGCTCGGCGTCGAGCGCGGGGTCGGCGCCGGCGGCGATGGCGAGGGCGGCCCGGTCGAGCGGCGGGTCGGGCCGCTCGACGAGGCCGGCGAACCGCGCCACCGCGTCCATGCCCCCATCGTCACCCGCGGCCGCCCCGCGCGTCGACGGGGCGGCAGGCGCGGTGGCGCGCCGCCTGTCGGTCCCGGCCCCGGACGGGTAGGCATTGCCCATGAGCGATCTCGCCGCAGGCACCGTCAACCACCAGGTCAGGCTGGCTTCGCGCCCGTCGGGGCTGCCCGGTCCCGAGACCTGGGCGCACACCGAGGAGCCGGTCGGCGAGCCCGGCGAGGGCCGGTTCGTGGTCAGGGTGACGCACATCTCGCTCGACCCGGCGATGCGCGGCTGGATGAGGGACGTCCGCTCGTACGTGCCGCCGGTCGGCATCGGGGAGGTCTTCCGGGCGCTCGCCGGGGGCGAGGTCGTGGCGTCCCGGCACCCGGACTTCGCCGTCGGCGACCACGTGACCGGGCAGTTCGGCTCGCAGGAGTACGCCGAGTCGGACGGCTCGGACGTGCAGCGGGTCGACGTGGGCGTCGCGCCGATGTCCACGCACCTGGCGGCGCTGGGGATCACCGGGATGACCGCCTACTTCGGGCTCTTCGACGTGGGCGCGATGGCCGAGGGCGAGACGGTGCTGGTGTCCGGGGCGGCGGGCGCGGTCGGCAGCGTCGTCGGGCAGCTGGCCAAGATCAGGGGCGGACGGGTGGTGGGCATCGCGGGCGGCCCGGAGAAGTGCCGGCTGCTGGTCGAGGAGCTGGGTTTCGACGCGGCCGTCGACTACAAGTCCGAGGACGTCCGCAAGGCGATCCGGGCCGCCGCCCCGGACGGCGTCGACGTCTACTTCGACAACGTGGGCGGCGAGATCCTCGACGCCGCGCTCACCCGGCTGCGCCGCGGCGCCCGGGTCGTGCTCTGCGGGGCGATCTCGCAGTACAACGCGGAGGGGCGGCCGGTCGGTCCGGCGAACTACATGAGCCTGCTGGTCAACCGGGCGCGGATGGAGGGCTACGTGGTGTTCGACTACGCCGACCGCTACGCCGGGGCCGCCGCCGAGATGGCGGGCTGGCTGCGCGACGGGCGGCTGCGCAGCGAGGAGGACGTCGTGCCCGGCTCGGTGGCCGACTTCGGCGACACGCTGCTGCGGCTGTTCCGCGGCGACAACACCGGCAAGCTCGTCCTGCGGATCGCCTGATCAGCGGGCGGCCGTGGCGCTCACCCGCGGCCCAGGGTGAGGCGGATGGTGGTGCCCTCGCCGGGGGCGCTCCACACCTGCAGCACGTCGCACAGCTCGGAGGCCAGCCACAGACCGCGGCCGCGCTCGCCCCGCGGCGGGGGCAGCGTCAGCCCGGGGAAGGGCACTTCCATGTGGCCGCCGTCGAAGACCTCGGCCACGACGTCGCCGTCGCGGTCCCACATGCGCAGCACCCCGGCGCCGGGGCCGTGCTCGATGCTGTTGGAGGCCAGCTCGTTCACCGCCAGCACCAGGTCGGCGACGTCCTCCGGGACGAGCCCGGCCGCGGCGGCCACCGTCGTGACCGTGCCCCGCACTTCGGCCAGCGTGCTCAGGTCGAACGGCCGCTGCGCGGCCGGGCGCCCGAGGTCGGGCGGGGGCGGTGGCGGGAAGTCGACGACGGCCTCCTGCGGGGGCCGGTAGCCCTCGCCCGCGATGACGCCTGCGGCCGTCCCGACGTGCGGGTGGGTGGCGCGGACCAGGGCCTGGGGAGCGGCGACCGGGAACGGGCACAGCACCGTGACCGGCAGGTCCGCGGTGGCCACGTCCAGGGCGATGTCGAGGCGGGCCCAGTACTCGGGCCCGCAGCCGGGCAGGTCCTCCAGGTGCTGGCCGACGACCAGGGCCCGGCCGCCGGGCTCGGTGATGCGCCGGTTGGTCCGGGCCCACCCCACGGCGACGGTGAACGGCGGCACGGTGTGCACGTCGGCGGGGTCGAGGAACTGGACGCCGTCGGCGGTGTCGCCCAGCGCGGCCTGCAGCGCGCCGCGCTCGTCGCGGGCGAGCACGGCGACGACCGGGTCGCCCGCGGTCGTCGCGGCGGTGACGCGCGGGGCGAGCCGAGCGGCCAGGTCGGTGGGGCCACTGAACGCGACCGCCTCGTGCCAGCCGCCCTCGGGTCGATCAGGCGGCACTACCACTGGTGCCCCCGCTGCCCCGTCATGCCGTCCGATCCCGCCTCCTCGCTCGACGCACGACCATAGTGGGCAGCGCCATTCCGGGCAGGTCCTGGCGCGGCCGTCGATGTGGCAGGGTGACCGGGGAGCGAGATCAGCACACTCATCAGCGAAACCAGCGCATGGCGTCAGCACGACGACGAGCTGCACGAGACCGGGAGCCAGGATGCGGATCTTCAACGGGCCGGACGAGCTGAAGGCGGCCGCGGGCACGAACGTCGGGGCGAGTGATTGGCTCACCGTCGACCAGTCCCGCATCGACACGTTCGCCGACGCCACCGACGACCACCAGTGGATCCACGTCGACCAGGAGAAGGCCGCGGCCGGCCCGTTCAAGACCACGATCGCGCACGGCTTCCTGTCGCTGTCGCTGATCGTGCCGCTGGCCGCGCAGGTCTACCGGGTCGACGGCGTGAAGATGGGTATCAACTACGGGCTGAACAAGGTGAGGTTCACCTCGCCGGTGCCCGTGGGCAGCAAGGTCCGGGCGAACATCGACCTGGCCGATGTGTCCGAGGTCAGCGGCGGCGCGCTGCAGGTCACGCTGAAGGTGACCGTCGAGATCGAGGGCTCCGAGCGGCCGGCGGTGGTCGCGGAGTGGCTCACCCGGCAGTACTTCTAACAGCGGCAGGGCGCGCAGGGGCGTCCGGGTAGGGAGGCATCAGATGCGGGACGCGGTCATCTGCGAGCCGGTGCGCACGCCGGTCGGCGGTTTCGGGGGTTCGCTGCGCGACGTGCCGGCCCACGTGCTGGCCTCGACGGTGATCCGGGGCCTGCTCGACCGCACCGGGCTGCCCGGCGACGCCGTCGACGACGTGATCCTGGGCCACTGCTACCCCACCATGGACGCCCCCGCGATCGGCCGCGTCGCCGCTCTGGACGCCGGCCTGCCGGTCACCGTCAACGGCCTGCAGCTCGACCGGCGCTGCGGGTCGGGGCTGCAGGCCGTGCTGTACGCGGCCATGCAGGTGAGCGCGGGCGCATCGGACGTGGTGCTGGCCGGCGGCGCCGAGTCGATGTCGAACGCGCCGTTCTACTCGACGGCGATGCGCTGGGGCGCCAAGGGCGGCCCCGGCGTGCTGCTGCACGACGCGCTGGCCCGCGGGCGCGTCACCGCGGGCGGGGTCAACTTCCCGGTCCCCGGCGGCATGCTGGAGACGGCGGAGAACCTGCGCCGCGAGTACTCGATCCCGCGCGCCGAGCAGGACGAGTACGCGGTGCGCTCGCACCAGCGGGCGGCGGCCGCGCGCGACGCCGGCCGGTTCGCCGAGGAGATCATCCCGGTGACGGTGAAGGGCCGGAAGGGCGACACCGTCGTCGACACCGACGAGCACATCCGCGCCGACTCGTCGGTGGAGAAGCTGGCCGGGCTGCGCCCGGTGCTCGGCCGCGACGACCCGGAGGCCACGGTCACCGCGGGCAACGCCAGCGGGCAGAACGACGGGGCGGCCATCTGCGTGGTCACCCACCCGGCGCGGGCCGAGGAGCTGGGCCTGCGCCCGCTGGCGCGGCTGGTCTCGTGGGGGGTGGGCGGGGTGCCACCGGCCACCATGGGCATCGGCCCGGTGCCGGCGGTGGCCAAGGCCCTCGACGCGGCCGAGCTGGCGCTGTCGGACATGGACCTGATCGAGCTGAACGAGGCGTTCGCCGCCCAGGTGCTCGCCTGCACGCGGGAGTGGAAGTTCGCCGACGCCGACTTCGACCGGGTGAACGTCAACGGGTCGGGCATCTCGCTGGGCCACCCGGTGGGCGCCACCGGCGGGCGGATCCTGGCCACCCTGACCCGGGAGATGGACCGCCGCGAGGCCCGCTACGGCCTGGAGACGATGTGCATCGGCGGCGGGCAGGGGCTGGCCGCCGTGTTCGAGCGGGTCGCCTGAGCGCACCCGCGTAGATCACACCGGATGCGGGTTGCCGGCAACCGCCGGCAACCCGCATCCTTGCGTGCGACAACTTGTTGCGTGGCACACGCATTCGGCACCGCGATCGGAGGAGGACGACACATGCCGTCCGAGGAGGACATCGCCGTCGCCGACCGCGTCAGCACCGCGCTCATCCGGCTCATCCGGCTGATCGAGCGCAAGAAGGCGCAGCGCCAGTCCGACCACCCCGACGCCGTCGAGCGCGCGACCTACCACCTGCTGGTGCACCTGGTGAAGGGCGGCCCGCGCCGGGCCGTCGTGCTCGCCGAGGAGGTCCACTCCGACCCCTCGACGATCAGCCGGCAGGTCGCCCAGCTGGTCAAGCTGGGCTACGTCGAGCGCACCGCCGACCCCGACGACGGCCGGGCCACCCTGCTCGCCGCCACCGAGGAGGGCAGCCGGGTCTTCGAGGAGAACCGCAGGTTGCGCAACGAGCACGTGGCCGGCGTGCTCGCCGGTTGGCCCGAGCCCGACCGGGAAGCCCTGGCCGACCTGCTCACCCGCTTCGCCGACGACTTCCTCGTCGAGCCCGGCCCCGACCACGCCCGCCCCGAGCCGTCCGCGGCCCGGTCCTGAGGAGAGCCCCCATGTCCGAGCCCAGCGGCGCCGCCGCAACGGCGCCCGCCGGCGGGCTGACCCACCGGCAGATCCTCACGATCTTCGCCGGGTTGATGATCGGCATGTTCCTGGCCGCGCTGGACCAGACGATCGTGGCCACCGCCATCCGCACGATCGCCGACGACCTCGACGGGCTGAGCCTGCAGGCCTGGGCCACCACCGGCTACCTGATCACCGCGACGATCTCGACCCCGCTGTACGGCAAGCTCTCGGACCTGTACGGGCGCAAGCCGCTGTTCCTGCTGGCCATCTCGATCTTCGTGATCGGCTCGGTGGCCTGCGGGTTCGCCGGCTCGATGTACCAGCTGGCCGGGGCCCGCGCCCTGCAGGGGCTGGGCGCCGGCGGGCTGTTCTCGCTCGCCCTGACGATCATCGGGGACATCGTCTCGCCCCGGGAGCGGGCCAAGTACCAGGGCTTCTTCGTCGCCGTGTTCGGCACGTCGAGCGTGCTCGGCCCGGTGCTCGGCGGGCTGTTCGCCGGCCAGGACGACATCCTCGGCGTTACCGGGTGGCGCTGGGTGTTCCTGGTCAACGTGCCGCTCGGGATCCTCGCGCTGGCCGTGGTCACCAAGGTGCTCAACGTCCCGCACACCCGCCGCGAGCACCGCATCGACTGGCCCGGCGCCGTCGCGCTGACCGTCGGGCTGGTGCCGCTGCTGATCATCGCCGAGCAGGGCCGCGACTGGGGCTGGGACTCGCCGCGCGCCATCGGGTGCTACGCGCTGGGCGCCGTCGGCCTCGTCGCGTTCATCTGGGCCGAGCGCCGCATCGGCGACGACGCCCTGCTCCCGCTGCGCTTCTTCCGCAACGGGGTGTTCAGCTGGGGGTCGCTGGCCGCGCTCGTGGCCGGCACCGGGATGTTCGGCGTCGTCGCGCTGCTGCCGCTCTACCTGCAGATCGTCAAGGGCGCCTCGCCCACCGAGGCCGGCCTGCAGACCCTGCCGCTGGTGCTGGGGATCATGTCGATGTCGGTGTTCTCCGGCCAGCTGATCTCGCGCACCGGGCGCTACAAGGTGTGGCCGATCCTGGGCCTGTCGCTGATGATCGTCGGTGCGGTGGCGCTGTCGTTCGTCGGCGTCGACACCCCGTACTGGCAGGTCGTGATCGTGATGGTGGTGCTCGGCTGGGGGCTGGGCGCCAACATGCAGCCGATCACGCTGGCCGTGCAGAACGCGATGCCGCCCCAGGACATGGGCGTGGCCACCGCGTCCTCGACGTTCTTCCGCCAGCTGGGCGGCACGCTCGGCACGGCGGTGTTCCTGTCGGTGCTGTTCAGCTCGCTGGGCGGGCACGTCGCCGACAACTTCCGCGACGCCGCAGCGACGCCGGAGTTCCGGGCCGCCGTCGCCGACCCGGCCGTCGCCGCGAACCCGGCCAACGCGCCGATCCTGGCCGGCCTGCAGGGCGGTGGGACGCCCTCGCTGGAGGACTCGTCCTTCCTCGCCGCGGCCGACCCGGTGCTGGCCCGACCGATCCTGGAGGGATTCGCCGACGCGATGAGCACGGTGTTCCTCACCGCGGGCGCCGTGCTGGTGCTGGGGCTCTTCGCGGTGTCGATGATGAAGGAGCTCCCGCTGCGCACCCTGTCGGGCGTGGAGGCGGCCAAGGCCGACGAGGCGGCTCCGCCCGCCCCGGCCTCCGCCCCGACCCCCTGACACGCCGACACACCCCCCGCCCCGGACGCGACGGCTCCCGCCCCTGGTTCAGGAAAGCCACGATGCTGCCCGCAGAGGGCCGGAACGTGGCTTTCCTGAACCGGGGGCGCGAGGCGCGGGACGGCCGGGCGCGCGCCCGGGCGGTCAGTGCTCGCCGTGCTCGGCGGCGTCCTTGGCGCGCTGCCAGCTCAACTTGATCTCGCGCTCGGCGTCGGCCCGGCCCACCCAGGTGGCGCCCTCCACGCTCTTGCCCGGCTCCAGGGTCTTGTAGATCTCGAAGAAGTGCTGGATCTCGGCCCGGTCGAACTCGGGCAGGTGGTGGATGTCGCGCAGGTGCTCCTGGCGGGGGTCGTCGCTGGGGACGCAGAGGACCTTGTCGTCGCCGCCCTTCTCGTCCTTCATCCGGAACATGCCGATCGCCCGCGCCCGGATCAGGCAGCCCGGGAACGTCGGCTCCTGGACGAGGACCAGCGCGTCGAGCGGGTCGCCGTCCTCGCCGAGGCTGTCCTCGATGAAGCCGTAGTCGGCCGGGTACTGGGTCGCGGTGAACAGGGTGCGGTCGAGGCGGATGCGCCCGGTCTCGTGGTCCACCTCGTACTTGTTGCGCCCACCCTTGGGGATCTCGATGGTGACGTCGAAGTCCACTGTCGCTCCTGAGGTGTTCGAGGGTGCCGGCGAGCATGCGCCGGGCCCGGTCGGACCCGACCGGCCCCGGCGCCGGCTCTATTGTCGGGGACCGGATCGGCGGTGCGGTGACCGGCCGACCCTGCCGCCACCGACCAGGTGGCGGACTCGGGCGTCGCCGTGGACGGAAAGGGCGGGCAGCGGTGTCAGGTCGGCAGGCCACTGGTCGGACGCGACCGAGCCGCGCGCGGTGGGTCCTGGTCGCGGTCGTGGTGGTCGGCCTGCTGTGCAGCTCGGCCGCCGCGCTGGCGCTGACCGCGCCGGGTCTGGTGCCCGGCCTCGGCGCGCCCCGCAGGCCCGCGGTGCCCGCGCTCCCGGTACCGGTGCCGGTGCTGGGCCCGCTGGCCGCGAACGCCCCCACCCCCAGCGACGCGGGCCTGGCCGCCGAGCTCGACGGCCGGGCCGACGCCGTGCCCGGGCGCTTCGGCGGCGTCGTCATCGACCCGGCCTCCGGCGACGCTCTCTGGGAGCGCGACGCCGACAGCCGCTTGACCCCCGGGTCCACCGGCAAGCTGCTCACCGCCGCGGCGGCGCTGCTGACCCTCAACCCGACCGACACCCTGGCCACCCGCGTCGTCGCCGGCCCCGACCCGGGCACCGTCGTGCTCGTCGGCGGCGGCGACCCGACGCTGACGGCCCTGCCGGCGGGGAAGGCGACCGTCTACCCCGACCCCTCGCGGCTCACCGAGCTGGCCGAGCAGGTCGAGGAGGCGGTCGCGACGCCGGTCCGCCGCGTCCTCGTCGACACCTCGCTCTACTCCGGCCCCACCCTCGCCGAGGGATGGCTGCCCGAGGACATCCCGGCCGGCTACGTGGCCCCGATCGAGCCGCTCATGCTCGACGGCGGCCGCATCGACCCCACCCTGCAGGACGGCCCCCGCATCACCGACCCGGCCCTCGCCGCGGGCCGCGCGCTGGCCGGTCTGCTCGGCGCCGACCCCGACGACGTCGAGACGACCGAGGCCGCCCCCGACGCCGAGCGCCTGGGCACCGTGACCTCCGCCCCGATCTCCGAGCTGGTCGAGCACACCCTGCGCACGTCGGACAACGTCCTCGCGGAGGTGCTGGCCCGCCAGGTCGCGCTCTCGCGCGAGAGCGGGTCGACGTTCGCCGACGGCGGGTCCGCGGTCCTGGCCGCGCTCGGCCAGGCGGGTTTCGACCCCGAGGGCACCGTCCTGGTCGACGGCAGCGGGCTGTCCACCGCCAACCGGGTCACGCCGAAGCTGCTGGGCTCGGTGCTGGCCGCCGCGGCGGCCCCGGCCGCCGGACCGCACGACGTCGAGTTCCTCCGCCCGGTGCTCACCGGCCTGCCGGTGGCCGGCGGCGTCGGCACCCTCGACGACCGCTTCACGCCCGGCGACCCGGCCGGGGGCGGGCGGGGTGTCGTGCGGGCCAAGACGGGCACGCTGACCGGGGTGAGCAGCCTGGCCGGGGTGGTCACCGACGCCGACGGACGGCTGCTGGTGTTCGCGCTGATGTCGAACGGCGACAGCCCGTCGACGACCCGGCCGAAGCTGGACGCGATCGCCGCGGCCCTGTCCTCCTGCGGCTGCCGCTGACGGTCCCGGATCGTGGGACGGGCGGTATCAGGGCGCGGACGCCGGGCCTCTACGGCTCGGGGGACGGGCCGACCGCGGCCCGCGAGGGCCCAGGGGGAGCGGGCGTGACGGCGCTGCTGGCGATGCCGACGACGGTGGCGTCCCTGCTCGGCGCGCACCGCGGCGATGTGCTCGCCGACGCGCTGCACCGCAACGGGGTCGCCGAGCGCGCCCTGCGCGGGACGCCGCGGCTGCCCGCCGACGCGGAGCGCGTGCTCGACCAGCGTGTCGGCGAGGTGCTGCACCGCCTGCTCGACGTCGACCTCGGTGAGCTCGTCGTGGAGGGCTGGGCCGAGCGCATGGAGCTGGCCGACGCCGTCCTGCGCACCCGGGTCGGGCGGGCCGCCGAGGAGGTCCGCATCGGCGACCACCGGATCACCTCCACCCACCACCCCACCGTCGACGTGCTCGCCGGCGGTGCTCAGGTCACCGCGCTGCGCTTCGAGCTGGTCGTCACGCTGCGGCTGCGGCGGGTGGTGGCGGTGGTGCGCGGCGGCCTGCTGGTCGACGTCCCGGCCGGGCACCTCGCCGCCGACGCGGTGCTCACCCTCGACGGCGACGAACTGCTGCGGGCCACCGGTCGCGGCCCGGTCGGAGCCGTGGTGCGCCTGGGCGACGGTCTCCTGCTGCCGGGGCCGCTGGTGGCGCACCCGCGGCCCGTCGAGTCGGACGTGCCGGCGGCCGTCCTGCCGATGATCCGGCGCACCGGCGACGACCCGGCCCCCTGACCGGATCCGACCCGCCCGGAATGTCCGCGCCGCACGCATTCCGCCGGGTCCGGGCGCTCGTGGCCCTGCGCGGTCGGGGTGGTGGTGCGTAGCGTGGGGGCGTGACGCACGCGATCGACCAGACACCCCCGGATCCCGGCCCCCTCGAGCGCGGCCTGCCGGTCGACTGGGACCTCGCCGTGCGCACCGCGTCCCGGCTGATGAACTCCGGCCCGGAGGCCACCCGCGAGGAGGCCACCGAGCTCGTGGCCCGCCTGCGCACCGACGCCCGCATCGCCGAGGGCCACGTCCGCGACGTCACCGGCCTCGGCCACGGGCTGGCCCTGCTGCCCGCCGACGTCGTCGACCGGCCTGGCTGGGCCGAGGCCGCGCTGCACGGCATGGCCGAGCTCACCGCGGGCGCCGAGCTGCCCGCGGTCTCCAAGGTGGCCAGGGCGGTCACCGGCCGCACCGCCGGCCTGCAGCTGGGCGGGCTCGTCGCCTACCTGGGTGGGCGCGTCCTCGGCCAGTACGACCCGTTCGGCGGGGCCGACAAGGCCGGGCGGCTGCTGCTGGTCGCACCCAACATCCACGCCGCCCAGCGCGCCCTCGACGTGCCGGCCGCCGACTTCGGGCTCTGGGTCTGCCTGCACGAGGCCACCCACCGCCTGCAGTTCACCGCGGTGCCCTGGCTGCGCGACTACTTCTCCGGCGAGATCGGCCGGTTCCTGTCGCTGGGCCGCGGCTGGACGGGCGAGGGCGAGCGCCCCTCGATCGACAAGCTGCCCGAGCTGGTGCGGGCCGTCCGCTCGTCCAAGGGCGACTCGCTGGCCATCGTCGAGCTGCTGCAGGGGCCCGAGCAGCGGGCCGTCCTCGACCGGCTGCTCGCGCTGACGACCCTGCTGGAGGGCCACGCCGACCACGTCATGGACGCCGTCGGCACGGACGTCGTCCCCAGCGTCGCCACCATCCGGCAGCGGTTCACCATCCGCCGCCGCGGCGGCGGGCTGGTCGACCGGCTGCTGCGCGCGCTGCTCGGGGTGGAGGCCAAGGTCCGCCAGTACGCGGTCGGCTCGGCGTTCACCTCGCACGTGGTGCTGGCCACCGGCATGGACGGGTTCAACAAGGTCTGGGAGGGCCCGGAGACGCTGCCACTGCGCTCCGAGCTGTCCGACCCCGGTGCCTGGATCCGCAGGGTCCACGGCTGACCCACCCGCCACCCCACCCGTCGCCGTGCGACCGTGACGGCGTGACCGGACGGGCGACGGACGCGGCGGTGGCGCGGGTGCGCCGGGCCGTGCGCGCGGCGCTGCGCGCGGTCCCGGTCGACGGCACTGTCCCGCTGCTGGTCGCGTGCTCCGGCGGGGCCGACTCGACGGCGCTCGCCGCGGCGGCCGTCGCCGTCGCCG
>NZ_JAHDTH010000023.1 GCF_018531445.1 Pseudonocardia lacus | reverse complement strand
GGTGGCGGCGGCCGAGCGGGCCGCCACGGTGCTGGTCCGGCTGGGCGCGCGGCACCGCGGCCGCGACCCGCTGGAGCGGGTGCTGCCGATGGACCCCGACGGCCGCGGCCGCGCACTCGTCGACGGCCTCATCGTCCTGGACGCCGACACCGACGACGTGCCCGGCGGCCTGAACGCGCTGATCGCGGCGCAGGCGCGGCGGGCGTCGATGGTGGTGCTCGACGCCGGCACCGCGGGCGCCGACACCGACCTGCCGACCGCGCTGCGCGCCGCCGACCTCGTGGTGCTGGCCGTGCGTGCGGGCGTCGACCGTCCCGAGGACGTCGCCGTCGTGGGCGCGGCGCTGCGGGCCGGACGGGCCGGTGTGTCGGGCGTGGTCGTGCGCTCGGCGTAACCACCCCGTCCGAGCAGGGGCTCGACGGCGCGGACCGATCACCCCCGCCCCGCCGGATCGCTCCGATATCACACGTGCGTCATCCGGGCTCGCTATGGTCTGATTCAGCGCACGGAGGTGGTCGCGTGAAGCATCGACAACCCAAGCCCGACGGTGACCCCGAACAACAGGAGGGGCCACCAGGAGTCGCACTGCGCCCGGGTGCGGCTTCCTCCGGGTCCCGGGTCCTGCTCCTGAACGCCACGTTCGAACCGCTGGCGGTCGTCACCGCCAAGCGCGCCGTCGTGCTCATGCTCACCGGAAAGGCCGAGTGCGTGGAAGCCGCCCTGGACGCGGCGTTCCACTCCGAGAGCCTCACCGTCCCCGCTCCCTCGGTGATGCGGCTCTCCCGCTACGTACGCGTGCCGTACCGCAAGGCCGTACCGATGACCAGGGCGGGCGTGCTGCGCCGCGACGGCAGGCGCTGCGCCTACTGCGGCAAGCGCGCCGACACCATCGACCACGTCGTCCCGCGCAGCCGGGGCGGCACCCACTCCTGGGACAACTGCGTGGCCGCGTGCCGGGCCTGCAACTCCCGCAAGGCCGACCACCTCGTCGAGGAGATCGGCTGGACGCTGGGCTTCGTGCCGCGCCCACCCGACCGCGCGGCCGGGGGGATCCTCGTGCTGGCGATCGAGCCGCTGCCGGCCTGGGAGCCATGGCTGGGCACCGGCACGGCCGCCTGACACCCCGCCGCCGCGGGCGCCGCGGCGGCGGGTCAGCCGGCCTGCCTGCCGTACGGGTCGTCCGGGTGGGCGGTGCCCGTCCGGATCGGGCGGGTCGGGCCGTCGGACCACGCCCGGTACCCGGGCGCCGGGTGCAGGCGCACGGTGGGTGCGTCCGCGCCGCTGCCGCGCGGCCAGGCGGGCAGGGGCGGGCTCGTCGGGCGGGCGGGCGCGCGTCGCGGCCGGAACACCAGGGTGGCCAGCAGCGCGATGCCGTAGAAGATGCCGAAGCCCACCAGGTCGCCCTCGTGGACGCCGTGGCGGGCGGTCAGCGCCAGCACCACCGGGCCGATCTTGGTGGTGGAGGCGACCAGCAGGCCGCCCATCGTGGCCAGCACCCAGACGACCAGCAGCGCGGCGCGACGGCCGCCCGGCCGCGGCTGTCGTGCGGTCATGTGTCCCCCCTGCGCCCGGTGCTGGTCAGCGCTGGCTCGGTGTCGGCTCGGTGTCGGCTCGGTGTCGGCTCACTGCGTTCGGGCGCCGGGCCACGGCCGGATCGCGGGTGCGCCCGAGGTCGGCCGGCTCCGCGTCGACCATGACGCGGGCGAGCTCGTCGGGCATGACCTCCGGCGCCCGGCCCAGCAGCTCGCGGGCCTTCGACGCGTCGCCGATGAGCGCGTCGACCTCCGTAGGTCGAAGGTAGCGCGGATCGAAACGGACGTGGTCGGACCAGCGGAGCCCGACCGACGAGAAGCAGTGCTCCGCGGATTCCCGCACCGTGCACGCCGTGCCGGTGGTTCACCGAGCAGAACACGGTCCGTGCCGGACGCGCGGGACCGCGGGGAGGTTGCCCCGGTCGACGACACGGAGCGGCCACCGGGCGTTGCCTTCGCCGGACGGTCGGGTGGCTCGGGTAGCCTGATCGCGGTCCCGCTCCGGCGGGGCCGTGCGTCGGTGACAGCGTGCTCATCGGGAGGTACACGATCGTGGCCCACTGCGACCTGCATCCCGGTGCTTCCCGCTATCCGGCCCGCGCAACCCCCGCCGCGCCGACGGGACGTCGGTGACGACCGAGCCGGCGCCCAGTTGGTCGGCGCACTGGGAGGAGCCCGCCCACCGCCAGCGGGTCACGGTCGAGGCGCGCGACTACATCACCCGGCTGCGTTCGGCGCTGCCCGTGCGCGGGATCGACCGTGTGCTCGACTTCGGCTGCGGCTGCGGGCACGCCGTGGAGCTGCTGGCGCCCGCGGTGGCCGCGGTCGGGTACTGGGACGCCGCGCCGGAGATGCGCCGGGCGACCGCCTACCGGGTGGCCCGGTTCCCCACGGCCTTCCCGGTCGACCTGGCCCGCCCCAGCCCGCTCGGCGCGTTCGGCCGGTTCGACCTGATCCTGGTCAACGGCGTCGTGCAGTACATGGGCCGCGACGAGCTGCGCCGCTGGATGTCGCGCTGGCGCACCCTGCTCGCCCCGGCCGGGCGGATCGTGCTGTCCGACATCCCGCCGCCGGACGCGTCGACGGTGGGCGAGCTGTTCGGACTGCTGCGGTTCGCCGCGCAGCACCGCTTCCTGGCCCGCGCCGTGCGCGACGGTGTCACCGACGCCCACCGCTACAGCCGCCAACGCGGCGAGACCTGCCTGACCCGCTGGCTGCCCGACGAGATCGTCGCCCTGGCCGCGAACAACGGCATGGACGCCGTGGTGATGCCGGAGAACCTGACCCACCGCGCCGGCCGGTTCACCGTCGTCGTGCAGTAGGTCCCCCGGACGCGAGAGGAGCCCTGCCGCAACCCCCTGCGACAGGACTCCCCTTCTCGCACACGCCGACGCCCCCCAGCGCCGGCGTGACCCCCCTTTTCCGTCCCCCCTCGTACTCCGACCCCCCGGAGCGTTCGTGCCGTTCGAGCTGGTGGGAACGCTATCCGGGTCGTCGCGGGTGGCTCATCCGTAGTGCTACTGATCCTTTAGGCGCGGTGACCACCGTCGCGCTCCCCGTCGAGTCGATCATGGCATCGGGGTGCCTCGCAGACTCGGTGGTGCGCTCGCAGCCCGCCGGCGCGATGCGACGACCCAGCCAGCGCTGCGACACCCACCTGGCGCTGCGAAGACGCCCCTCGCGCGGCCCGCGATGCGTCGACGGCCAGGCAGCGGCAGGGTGAGCGTGCGCATGACCAGTGCCCGCCGGTCGGTCGCCGGTAGCCGGTCCGGGTGAACCGACGGCCGGCCAGGCATCGATCAAGATCAAACATCGAGAGCCCGGATGGATCATGGACTAAAGGCGGGGTACGACTGCGCCCAGTGATCGACTACTCGGCATCTGCGCACCGGGAGCGACTGGTTCACCTCGTGGCGTACCGCGAACCCGTCGCGTGCGTAGCACTCAGCCGATACCGGTCGCATTCGACGATCCTCACCCGAAAGCACAGCGAGCTTGCTCGCCGAGGTATCCGCGCCTTAGCGTTCTGCTCGGCCGGCATTGAGGCTCCCCACTTCGAAATCCGCCGGCTCGGAATGGCTCGACCTCGGTCGAGCCGGATCACTTCAAGGAGAACCCATGTTCAAGAAGGCTGGACTCGTCGTGGCCGCGGCCACGGTTGGCCTGCTCGCGGTCAGCCCGCTGGCGTTCGCCAACTCCCAGCCGGCGCCGCCGGAGGTCGAGAACCACGGCAACGCCTCCCTGCTGAACCTGTCGGACAACGACCTCGTCGCACCGATCGAGGCCTGCAACAACGACGTCCCGGTCAACGCCGGCGCCGCGCCGGTCCAGGGCAACGTCAAGGACCTCACCGGCGCCGTCGCCGGTGCCGCCGCTCTCCTGGGCACGGCGCAGTCGGAGAACCAGATCTCCACCGACAGCGCGCGGAGCTGTGACACCGCGGTCGCCAACAACGACTGAGCGATGATCCGGACGTCCTACCGGGGTCGGCGCCGGCCCCGGTAGGACGTCCGCGGGTACAGATCCCACAACGATTCATTCGATACGCCGGCCGCGCCGATGTGGTCGGCGCATTTCCGTGTGCCGTCATTTCCGGCAGTGCATCACCGCCGAATGGGTCGCACTCGATCGCGGGGCCGATGACGCGCCTGTCGTCGAGAATCGATTCCGATGCTGCTATCCGCTGCGGGTCAGGGCGGTGGGTCGTCAGTGGTCAGGTGCGTCGCGGCGACCCGGCGGAACGCCGCGACGAGCCGGCCCCGGTCGTCGGCCCGGGTCGCGAGCACGACGTGGCTCGGCGGGACGTCGCGCAACGGCACGGTGGTGAGCTCGGGGTGGTTGTACGTCGGGACCACCACCGCGGGGATGATCGCGACCGCCTGCCCGCCGGCGATCAGCTCCAGCTTGTCCTCCACCGACGCCACCAGCGGCCCGTCCGGGGCGGGGCGCCCGTCGGGCCGCGGGTCGACGCGCCAGAAGGCGTTCCAGTCCGGGTCGGACGAGCGGGGCAGGGGCTCGTCGGCGATGTCGTCCAGGGCGACCGACTCCTTGCCGGCCAACCGGTGGTCGAGCGGCACCAGCAGCACCCTCGGCTCGTCGCGCAGGACCGTCACGGCCAACCCGTCGGTCGGGAACGGCAGCCGGGAGACCACCGCGTCGACCCGGTGGTCGAGCAGGGCGGACCGCACGTCGGTGGGGTCGAGGTGCAGCGTTCGCACGTCGACGTCGGGATGGCGGTGGCGCATCTCGCGCACGGCGGGCGTGATGACCAGGTTCGTGGTGTGGCCGATGGTGATCCGGCTCGGCGTGGCGGCGGCCCGCGCGCGGGCGACGGCCCGGTCGGCGTCGTCGAGCAGTTCCGTGGCGAGCGGGAGGAACGCCGCGCCGGCCTCGGTGAGCCGGGTGCCCCGCGGCGTGCGGTCGAGCAGCCGGGCGCCCACGTCGTGCTCCAGCCGGGAGATCTGCCGGCTGAGCGAGGACTGGGTGAGGTGCAGCTCGGCGGCGGCGCGGCCGAAGTGGCCGTGGCCGGCGACGACGGTGAAGCACCGCACCAGGCGGAGGTCCAGGTCCATCGACGTGCAGTGTTGCACGGATCGGGATGCGCGTGCCGCAATCCTCATTGGACCGACCCGGGTCGGCGGCCGGACAGTGGCGCCATGGACGGGATCTGGATCCTCGGCGGCGCCGGCCGGACCGGCCGGGCGATCGCCGCAGAGCTGGTGGCGCGGGGCGCGCCGGCGCCGGTGCTGGTCGGGCGCGACCCGGGCCGGCTGCGGGAGGTGGCCGGCAAGGTCGGCGGCACCCCGCTGGTGGCCGGCTCGGTCGAGGCGATCTGCGCCGAGCTGATCCGGCGCCGGCCGGCGGTCGTGGTCAACACGATCGGCCCGTTCACCGAGACGGCCCTGCCCGTGGCCCGTGCGTGCCCGCCGGGCACCCACTACCTGGACCTGTCCAACGAGCTGCCGGCGGTGACCGCGCTGCTCGGGCTGCACGACGAGGCCGTCGCCACTGACCGCTGCATCGTGCCCGCGGCCGGCTTCGGGGTGCTCGGCACCGAGAGCGTCGTGCTGGCGCTGTGCGCGGACCGGCCCGCGCCGCGGCGGGTGCGGGTGGACGCGGTGCCGGTGCTCGGCGGCGAACCCGGCCCGGTCGGCGTCGCGCTGGCCGCGACGATCGTGGGGGCGTTGGCGGCCGGCGGCCGGCACTACGCCGACGGCCGGCTCACCCGCACCCGTCCCGGCGGCGCCGCCGAGCGCCTCACGCTCCCCGACGGGTCCACGGTGTCCACGGCGGGCGGACCCACCGCGGACCTGGAGGCGGCCCACCGGGCCAGCGGCGCACCGTTCGTCGTCGCGGCTTCCACCTACACCGCGTCCGGTCCGCTGGTGCGCGCCGTGCTGCCGGCGGTCGGCGCGCTGATGGCGGTGCCGCCGCTGCGGCGGGCGGCCGTGCGGGCGCTCTCCCGCGTCCGGGTCACGCCGAAGCCCCCGGCGCGGGAGTCGACCTGGGCGCACGCGCGGGTGGAGTGGGCTGACGGCACGGTCCGCGAGGGCTGGATGCGCGCCGGCGAGGCGATGGCGTTCACGGCGGGGGTCGCCGCCGAGGTCGCCCTGCGGCTGAGCCGGGGCGAGGGCCGACCGGGCGCCTCCACCCCCGGCGCGATGTTCGGCCCGGAACTGGTCGACGCGGCCGGCGGGACGCTCCTCCTCGACGTGGGCGCGACCTGAGCCCGGCTCAGTACGCCCCGTCGCCCCGCACCATCGCGTGCACCGTCCGCGCGAGGATCTGCGCGTCCAGCGCCATCGTCCAGTTCTCGACGTAGCGCAGGTCGAGCCGCACCGTCTCCTCCCAGGACAGGTCGCTGCGCCCGCTGACCTGCCACAGCCCGGTCATCCCCGGCTTGACCAGCAGCCGCCGCCGCGCGTCGTTGGCGTAGCCCGCGACCTCCCGTGGGAGCGGAGGCCGCGGGCCGACCAGCGACATCGAGCCGGTGAGCACGTTGAACAACTGGGGCAGCTCGTCGAGCGAGTAGCGGCGCAGGACGGCGCCGGTGCGCGTCACCCGCGGGTCGCGGCGCAGCTTGAACAGCACCCCGTTGCCCTCGTCGGCCTTGCGCAGCGCCTCGAGCCGCGCCTCGGCGTCGACGACCATCGACCGGAACTTGACCATCCGGAACTCGCGCCCGCCGACGCCGACCCGGCGCTGCAGGAAGAACACCGGCCCGCCGTCGAGCTTCACCAGGCCGGCGATGACGAGCATCGGCAGCGAGAGCAGCACCAGCGCGACGAGCGCCCCCACCCGGTCGATACCGCCCTTGAGCAGCCGCGACAGCCCGCGGAACGTCGGGTGGCTGAGCCGCAGCAGCGGCAGCCCGTCGACGCTGGCGACGTGCAGCCGCGGCCCGGCGACCTCCATGAGCCCGGGGTCGACGGCGAGCTCGACGCCGGTGCCCTCCATCTCCCAGGCCAGCCGCTGCAGCCGGGTCGTCGTCCAGCCGGGCGCCTGCCCGACCGACACGACGTCGAACTGGCCGCTGCGGGCCAGCGCGGGCACCGCGTCCAGGTCGCCGACAACGTGCACGCCGTCGACGTAGGAGGCGCCGTCCGGGCCCGTCCCGGCCGGCGTGCACACCCCGTCGACGATCCAGCCGTGCTCGGGGACGCGCCGGGTGCGCCGGATCAGCCCGGCGACGCCGTCGAGGTCGCCGACGGCCAGCACCCGGGCCATGGCCTGCCCCGCGCGACGGCGCCGGTGCAGCTCGTGGCGCAGCCACAGCCGCCCGAACACGGCCAGCGCGGCGCCGGTCGGCAGCACGGCGAAGACCCACGGGCGCCCGTGGTCCAGCCCGGCGGCCAGGATGATCAGCCCGATCGCCACCGCGGAGCCGAGGAACCCGCGCAGCAGCCGGGTGAACTCGCGCGAGCCGCCACCGGCCGTGTCGGCGTCCCAGGCCCGCGACACCGCCAGGCTGACCGCCGTCAGCAGCACGACGACGACGCCGACGCCCAGCACGCGCCCGTGCGGCGAGCTGCCGAACAGGCCGTAGGACAGGACCGCGGCGGAGACGGCGGCGATGTCGGTGAGGGCCGCGGTCAGCGCGTAGCGCAGCCGCCAGCGGGCGGGGGAGGCAGCCATTGCGGTGGGGTTCTCCTGGGGGCGGCGCGCGGCGGGCGGACGCACGGGCTGTCGTCGCTCAGGCACCGCTCGTTAGCCCTTCCGGTCCAGCATCCACAAGACTGATGACCCGATCGTGGACTGGGCCGGGCGTGCCAACGTCGGCCCGCCTACGTTGACGTCCCGTGTACGTCTGCGAACCGAGCGACGAGCCCGCGGCCACGGCCGGGACAATGGTTGCCGTGGGACGGCACGCGAAGCAGGCGAGCCGGTTCAGGATGCTGTTCGTCTGCACCGGCAACATCTGCCGCTCCCCGTTCGCCGAGATCCTCACCCGCCACCTGCTGGTCGGGCGCCTGGGCGGGCGGGAGGCGTCGGCCTTCGAGCTGTCCAGCGCCGGCGTGCAGGCGGTCGTCGGGGCGCCGATGCACGAGTACTCGCGCCGCGAGCTGGCGCCGTGGGGGCTGGACGGCCTGGGCGCGGAGGCGTTCCGGGGCCGCCAGCTGCGCTCGGAGCTGATCCGCGAGGCCGACGTCGTGTTCGGCGTGAACGTGCGCCACCGCTCCGCGGTGATCGATCGCGAGCCCACCGCCCTGGCCACCTGCTTCAGCCTGCGCGAGTTCGCCCGGCTGGCCGCCGGCATCGAGCCGGCCGTGCTGCCGGCCGCCCCGATCGACCGGGCGCACGCCCTGGTCGAGCTGGTGCGCACCCGCCGCGGCCTGGCCCCGCCCGCGGCGCCCGACGCCGACCGCGTCCCCGACCCGATGGGCGGCCCGCAGGAGGCGCACCACCGGGCGGCCATGCTGATCCACGAGGCCGTCGGCACCCTGGTCGACGTCATCGCGCCCCGCCAGGTCCCCGCCCGCTGATCCCGTCGAGAACGAACTTGTCGTGATCGACAAGCCCTGTTGATCACGACAAGTTCGTTCTCGACGGCGGGACGGTCCGGGCGCGCCGCACGAGCGAGCGGGCGGTGCGCAGCAGGATCGCGATGTCGAGGGTCAGCGACCAGTTCTCGACGTAGCGCGTTCGGCGTGAGCACCCGAACGGGCCCCGGCACGGGTGTGCCGGGGCCCGGGTGGTGCTTCGGAGATCAGGGTGTTGCGTGAGTGCCGGAGCCGGTGGTGACGCCACCGCCGCCCGTCGGGCCGTGCGTCACCGGGGCGTTGGAGCTGCCCGACAGGTCGATCTCGTTCCCGTGGCGACCCCGCAGCAGCTGGTCGCACGAGCTCTCGGAGCTGCAGTAGAAGTCCTTCTGGCCGGGCTTCGTGCAGACCCATGTGCCGCCGGAGAGGGCCTGCTTCGTGCAGGTCCAGCCGTCGTTCTTCAGGTCGTTCAGGGTCCGCGCCGAGGTGTCGGGCGGCAGCTCGGCGGGCGGTTCGGGCTCGTTGTAGCCGCCGTCGGTGGCGCCGCCGTCGTCGTCGAAGCCGGGCGGGGCCGGGCGGTTCGGGAAGGCCAGCATGGCGACCTCGCCGCCCTCGTCCGGGTCGTCGGCGGTCGAGGCGGCCGTGCTGGTGCCCGTGCCCGGGACGGCCTGCGTGCCCAGACCGAATACGAACAGGGCGGCGCCGGCGGCGAGCAGGGCGGCCAGGGCGGCGGCCAGTGCGACCACCATCGTCTTGCGCGGTCCGGCGTCCGTGCCGGTGTCGTCGATCCTCATCGTTCCCCCCATCGGTGCCGAGCGATCTCGGCGAGGCGACCAGCTTCTGTCGACGGGGCCGGGTCGGGACATCACCGCGGCGGGCAGTGGTTGGTGATCGACGGGCAGGGAATTGTGGCCGAGTGGTCAGGGACGCCGCGGCGGCCCCGTGCCTAGTGTTGCCGGGTAGGACGACTGCGAGGAGAGACGTGGCCGAGCTGCTCCAGCTGTGGACGTACCCGATCAAGAGCTGCGCGGGGGTGGCGCTCGACGCGGGCGCGCTCGGCCCGGCGGGTCTGCCCGACGACCGCGCGTTCATGGTCGTCGACCCCGACGGCACCTTCCGCACCCAGCGCGGCGACCCCCTCCTGGCGACGATCCATCCCCGGGTCAGTGACGACGGGGCGGAGCTCGAGCTGCGGGCGCCGGGGGTGGAGGGCGTCCGGGTGCGGATCGATCGCGACGGCCGGCGGCGGCCGGTCACCCTGTTCGGGAACCCCTACACCGGCATCGACCAGGGCCCGAAGGCCGCCGACTGGATCAGCGCGGTCGTGGGGGCGCCGAGTCGGCTGGTGCGCGTGCCGCCCGAGCACCAGCGCACTACCGACGGGCTCAATCCCGGGAGCGCGGCCTACGCCGACAGCGGGGCCGTGCACGTCCTCTCCACCGCCTCGATGCGTGGGTTCAACGAGCGCGTCGACGGCGAGCCGGTGCCGATGAGCCGGTTCCGACCCAACCTCGTCGTCGACGGGTGGGACGAGCCGCACCAGGAGGACGACGCCGCCGAACTCGTCATCGGCGACGTGCGGCTCGGGTTCGCCAAGCTCGCGGTCCGGTGCGCGACGACGCTGGTCGACCAGGAGACCGGGCGGCGGTCGGGGCCCGAGCCGTTGCGGACGCTGGCGAAGTACCGGCGCGACGACGGGGGAGGGGTCGTGTTCGGGGCGAAGTTCTCCGTGCTGCGGACCGGGACCGTCGCCGTCGGCGACGAGGTGGTCGTCCCGCCGCGCTGACCTACGCCGGCTCCACGACCAGGCTCCGGACGCTGTCCAGGTGGCGGACCAACCGGTAGCGCCGGCTGTCGCCTGCGACGTCCCTCGCCAGCGCTGCGACGACCCCACCAGCGCTGCGACGACCTCACCAGCGCTGCGAGACTGAGCGGGCCGGGGTCCTCGCAGCACCAGGTGTGGGCTCGCAGCCCGCCGGCGCGCTGCGACGACCCAGCCAGCGCTGCGTGGTCCCCACACGCCCTGCGAGGCCACGCCAGCGCTGCGAGGATCCACGGGCAGAATCCACGGCGCACTGCTGACCGATGTCACTACCCCGACACCGGCGCTCCGACCAGGTTGGACGGGTGGACACCGCGCCCTTCACCCAGGACCTCGCCGTCTGCGCGGCGATCTTCGGGGTCGCCGCGTTCGTCTGGTTCGGCTGGGCCCAGGAGGCCCCGCCGGCCCGGTGGCGGCTGCCGCTGGGACTCGGGTCGGCGCTGGGCCTGCTGCTCGCCGTCGTCGGCGGGCTGCTGGCGTGGCGGGTGTGGGGGACCGGCATGGCGATGGCCGACCCGCAGACGCGGATGGCGTTCGGGATCGTCAGCGGCGTCGAGTTCGGGGCCGCCGGCCTCGGGGCGGCCGTCCTCGCGCTCACCAAGCGGGCGCAGTGGATCCCGAGCTGGATCGCGTTCGTCGTCGGCGCGCACTTCGTGCCGCTCGCGTTCCTCTTCGACGACCCGGGGATGATCGCGCTGGCGGCCGTCATCGTCCTCGCGGCCGGGCTGAGCGTGCTCGTGCACCGGCGGACGGGTCTGGCGCCCAGCGCCACCGCCGGGGTGGGCACCGGGATTGCGTTCGTGGTGTTCGCCCTACGCGCCATCGCGCTCGTCGCCCTGTGAGGCTCAGCCGCTCCGGTGGGCCAGCACCAGGTCCTCGACGGCCTGCGGGATGGTGGTCTCGAAGTCGAGCAGCTTCGCCCAGTCCGGCTCGACCGTGATCAGCACCATCTGCTGGTAGAGGGCCCGCACCCCCTGCTCCCAGCTCCCGAAGTGCTCGGTCGGGACGAGCTTGCGGGAGCCTTCGACGTAGGCGTCGGGCACGCCGTCGACCAGGTCGAGGCGCGTCGCGCCGCGAACCAGCAGCACCCGGGGCGGCCACTGGTCCTGGGTGTCGATGGTCAGCGCGACGCGGGGGTTCCGGCGCAGCGCCCGCACCTTCGCCGACTTCGGCACCGTGGCCATCAGCACCTGCTCGCCGGTCCAGGAGAACGCGATCGGGATCGCGCGGGGCGCGCCGTCCACGCCCACGTAGGCCAGGCGAGCCGGGATCGACGATCCGAGCAACTCCTGGGAGATCGGCTTGTCCAGTACCTCGGCGACCTCGTGGTGGTCCATGGGCGTCTCCTCCGTCGTGGGGCGCCCCCCGGGGGCGGCGCCGCGGGGGCGGGGGGGCCCCCCGGGGGTGGACCCCCCCCCC
>NZ_JAHDTH010000022.1 GCF_018531445.1 Pseudonocardia lacus | reverse complement strand
GTACTTGACCCGCTCCTTGCCTGGGGTGGCCGTGGGCGTTCCCGCCGGTGGTGCCGCGCCGGGGGGGCGCCCCACGACGGGGACGGAGCCGACGCCGTGTTCTCGACACGCACCGACCGCATCGCTACCGGGACGTGAAGGCCCCGGTGCGGGTGGCGGTGAGGAAGGTCGTCCAGGCCGCGGAGGGGACGGCGAGGGCGGGGCGGGTGCGGTCCTTGGTGTCGCGGACGCCGACGGTGCCGTCGGGGAGGAAGGCGACCTCGATGCAACCGTTGCCGCTACCGGGGCTGAAGCTGCTCTTGAACCAGTGGGCGGTGGACGCGTCCATGGCGCGCCTCCTGTTCAGGTCCTCTCGGCGAGCTGCCTGATCAGGGCGATCGAGTCGGCGGGACTGAGCGCATCTGACCGCAGCCGGTCGAAGAGGAGTCTAGCTCGCTTGACCTCGGCATCCTTCTCGATGATCAAGGAGCCGAAGGTGTGCTCGACGTAGGCCATGTCCGGCTCGCCGATGCCCTCGAACCGGAGGACCGTGAACGGGGAGGTCATCGCGGCGTGGGCACCGATCGAAGCGGGCAGGACCTGCAGGTTGACGGTGTCGAGGTCGGCCGCGTCGATCAAGCGGCGCAGCTGGGCCGAGTGGATTCGCTTGCTGCCGACGATCCGGTGCAGCGCGGCCTCGTCGATCACGGTGTCGAGCCGCAGGGGGTGCTCGGTCGAGGTCAGCCGCTGCTGGCGGATCACCCGAACGGCGACGAAGTTCGACAGGTGCTGGCGGTTGCGGCGCATCTCGACGGTCTTGAGGACGGCGCGCGCGTACTCGGCGGTCTGCAACAGGCCGGGCACGTAGGACAGGGTGAAGTCGGAGACGGCCGTGGCCTCGTTCTCGAAGCCCACGTACGCGTCGTCGCCCAGCCCGTACGCCCGCCACCAGCCCTTCTGCCGCGACTCCCGACACAGGTCGAGGATCTCGTCCCAGTCGTCGGCCAGCACGCGGTAGAGGTCGAGCATCGACCGCACGCCGTGCACGTCGATCTGCTGCTGCGCGTTCTCGATCCGGCTCAACTTGCTCGCCGACCAGTCCAGCTGCGGCGCGGCGGCCTCCAGCGTCAGCCCGGCCCGCTCGCGCAGCACGCGCAGCTGGCGGGCGAGCTGTCGCCGCCGTACGACTGATCCGTTCCTCGGTTCCACCAGTCCGCTCTCCGTGTCGTCACTGTCACAGATCGTGGCACGCGGGTCCGACCATCTGGGATTTGCGATGTGGGAGCACAAGGCGCCGATTCGGCTGTGAAGCGTTGTCTTCCATGACTCAGGTGTGGGCGGTGCACGTGCTGAAGGACGCCGGGGCGACGTTCGCCGAGGCGGTGTTCCCCGATCAACGTCGCGCCGAGGCGTACGCCGGGACGCGCAGCAGCGACATCGGGGTGCGGGGGACGGCGGTCACCCGGTTCACCGTCGGTGAGCTGGGCACGAGGTCGACGATCAGCTGGTTCGTCGACGGAGCGGCCTGCGACGGGCGGGTGCTGGCGGCGCGGTCGCGGGCGAAGGTCGTGGCGGAGTAACGGGTGGCGACGCTGAGCGACGTCATGAGTACCAATCGTCACTACCCATGAGGTGCGCGTGTGAAGCTCTCGGTCATCGGCTGCGGCTGCCTCGACCACGCCACCGCGGAGTTGGTGAAGACCGCGGCCAACTCGTTCCTGGCCGCGGCCGACGCCAGGTCATCGCACAGCCGGTTGGCGGGTTCCGGCCAGGGCCCGCAGGTGATCTTCAGGGGGGTGGCGGCGCCGCTACTTTGTGCAGCTCCAACGCGTGCACGGGCAGGAGGTCGGGGTCGCCGGTGCGCGTACCGACGCCGCGACGCAGATTCGGAGCCCTCACCGTGTCCTCCGCCCTCATCCGCCGGCTGGTCGGGCTCGCGCTCGCCTCGGCCGCCGTGACCGCCTGCGGCAACAGCACCCAGATCGGTGCCGGCGCCGGTGGCCCCTCCGCGGTCCCCACCGTCGAAGCGACCCAGCTCGTGGAGGGCAACGTCCCCGCCGAGGTCGTCGGCAACTGGCTGGGCGGGCGGAACGGTGCCACCACCGAGTACCTCTACGTCAACGAGCGGGGCCGGTTCGCGCGCGGCGCGGACGGGCAGCCGCCCGCGCAGAGCGGGGTCATGGTCAGCAACGGCGCCGATTTCATCGCGCACTTCGACGGGGGCAGCACCCAGCTCGGGCGGTGGGAGTACGTCGCGGCCGACGGCGTGGAGACGCTCGGGGTGTGGTTCGGGCCGGACCTGTTCAGCTACAAGCGGGACTGACGCACCGCCGGACATCGGCGAACGTGTGGATGTGGTCGCCGGCCGCTAACGGTCGGACACGTGCAGCGACTACCCGATCGCAGAACGTCCGAATGGCGCGTTGGCCGGCGCCGGTGCATCTCGACACGCCCCCGGAGCCGCGCAGCGCCGGTCGGACGAGGAGCGCGACCGGCTGGCCGGGATGGTGTCGTCGCAGGTAGCGGCGCCGATCCGGAGATCGTCGTGCCCGGAATCCGCCGGTTTGTCCGGTCGAATCGCAGTTGGGCGATAACGCCCGACTCATCGGCGGCGACTGGACTCCCACTACCGAGTGAACGGAGGGTGGACTGCAGATGCCCGAGCGACCACCGGTCGTCGTGCTGGGCCGCACCGACATGCTGGTGACGGCGATGGTCGTGGCCCTGCGGGCCCGCCGCCACACGGTCGAGCGGGTCGCGACGCAGGACGCGTTGGGAGCGCGGCTCGTGACGGGCTCGCGCGGGGTGCTGGTGGTGGCCCTCGACGAGCGCGGCGTTGAGGTCGTGGCCCGAGCGGTCGCCGCCGGCTGGGTGGTGCTCGCCATCGGCGCCGACCGGGCCCCGCGCCTGGCCGCCGCCGCGGTGGCCGCCGGGGCGGGAGGGTGGTTGCCGGAGACGTCCTCGTTCGCCGCGTTCGTCGCCGCGTTGGACGCCGCGCTTGCCGGTCGCCCGATGATGACCGACGAGCAGCGCCGCGAATGGCTGCGCATCCACGACGAGCACCGGGAGACCGCCGACCGGCTGCGCGAGCGGCTCGACCGGCTCACCGGCCGGGAGCGCGAAGTGCTGGTGCACCTGGCCGCCGGGCGGCGGCCGTCGGAGATCTCCGGGCAGCTGTTCCTGTCGATCACGACCGTGCGCACCCACATCCGTTCGATCCTCAAGAAGCTCGAGGTCAACTCGCACACCCGGGCGGCCGAGCTGTACCGCCAGCTCGGCGCGCGAACCGTCTGAACCGCCCCCGTGGGCGGCGCGGCCGCCGCGGGCGCGAGGATGCCCGCCGTGGGGGAGCACGACACGTTCCGGCTGCTGTTCGTCTGCACCGGCAACGTCTGCCGATCGCCGTTCGCGGAGATCCTCACCCGGCACCTGCTCGTCGGGCGGCTCGGCGGCCGCGCGGCCGCGGCGTTCGACGTGCGAAGCGCAGGCGTCCGAGCGGTGGTCGGCGCGGCGATGGACCCGCTCTCCCGCGCCGAGCTGGCGCCGTGGCACCTCGACACGACCGTCGCGGCCGGCTTCACCGCCCGCCAGCTGCGCCCGGAGATGCTGGCCGAGGCCGACCTCGTGCTCGGCGCGAGCACGCGCCACCGCTCGTCCGCGCTGAGGCTGAACCCGGCCGCGCTGGCCACCGCGTTCAGCGTGCGCGAGTTCGCCAGGCTGGCCGCCACGGTCGCGCCCACCGAGTTGCACGGCGGACCGACCGCGCGGATGCGCGCGCTGGTCGACGCCGTGCGGAACCGGCGCGGCACGCTGCCCCCGCCCGACGACGACAGCGTCCCCGACCCGATGGGGCGCCCGGCGCAGGCCCACCACGAGGCGGCGGAGCTCATCCGGCGGGCCGTGCAGACCGTCGTCGACGTCGTCGCGCCGCCCCTGCGGACCACCCGCCCCACGGCCGGTCGCTGACCAGCGCTCCCGCGCCCGCGCACACCACGATCCGCATCCGGGGCGGGGTCGGTCGAACCTCATCAAGGGTGATGACTGCAGGTCCGGCGGGCTAACGAGCGCCGTGACGTCGCGGAGACAGCAGGTGACGCGACACCGGACCGGGGTCGAAGACCCATGAGCGAGCAGAGCTCGGAGACCATGAGCGAGCAGAGCACAGCAGTTCCGCAGGACGTTGCCCCCGTTCCCCCCGCGCGGCGCGCGCGACGCAGCCGGCGGGTGCTGGTCGGGGTCGTGATCGCGGTGCTGGTGCTGCTGGCCGCCGCGGCCGGGGCGGTGTTCGTGGTCGCCGAGAAGCTGGCCGGCAACATCGCGCGGGTCCCCGGGGTGTTCGTCCCGCTCGACGAGGCGAGCCGTCCGCCGGCCACCGGGGCCACCACCTTCCTGCTCGTCGGCACCGACACGCGCTCCGACGACCCGACGACCGGAGCCGCCGCCACCGAGCCCGCGGCCGGGCGCAGCGACGTCCTCATGCTGGCCCGCGTGCGGCCCGACGGCACGGCCGCGTCGGTCGTGTCGATCCCGCGCGACAGCTGGGTGGAGATCCCCGGCCACGGGCCGAACAAGATCAACGCGGCGTACGCGTTCGGCGGGCCGAGCCTGCTCGTGCAGACCGTCGAACAGGTGACGGGTGTGCGCGTCGACCACTTCGCGGTCATCGACTTCGCCGGGTTCCGGGCGATGGTCGACGCCGTCGGCGGCATCTACGTGTCCGTGTCCGCGCCGACGAGCCACGACGGCGTCGACTTCCGCCAGGGCGTGAACTTCCTCGACGGCGAGCAGGCGCTGGCGTTCGTCCGGCAGCGGGAGGGCCTGCCCGGCGGCGACCTGGACCGCGCCCAGCGCCAGCAGGCCGCACTGCGGGCGCTGCTCACGCAGGCCTCGTCGTCGGGGATGCTCACCGATCCGGTCGGCCTCTACGCGCTGCTCGACGCGACCACCCGCTCGGTCAGCGTCGACGACACCCTCACCAACGGCGGCCTACGCTCGCTCGCGATCGAGATGAGCGGCCTGCGGCCGCACGCGATCACGTTCCTGCGCGCCCCGGTGGCCGGGTTCGGCCACGAGGGGGAGCAGGCGGTCGTCTACCTCGACGACCAGCAGGCCGCCGAGCTGTGGTCCGCCCTGCGCGACGACCGCGTCGGCGTCTACGCCGACCGCCACCCGGACGACCAACTCGGGTCGGTGACCCGCTGACGACCGTCCCGCGGTAGGGCGACCCCGCGCCCACCCCACCCACACCTCGTCGCTGGCCACCTTGCGTAATGGATCGCATGCGGACCGCGACATCACCAGGTCCCCGGGCCCCGATCCGGGCATCGACATCCCCAGCACATCGGAAGGTCCTCCCCATGGCCGTCCCACCCCGGCGCCCGTCCTTGCGCCGGCGCCTCGCCCGGCTCGGCGCGCTCGTCGCCCTCGTCGTCGGGCTCGTGCCGCTGGGCGCCACGGCCGCCCACGCCGCCCCCGGCCCGCCGACGAGCTACCCCGGCCACCAGTACGGCAGCGGCGCCAGCGCGGCGACGGCCGACAAGCCGCAGAGCAAGCTCTGGTTCCACGACGGCTCGTGGTGGGCGCTCATGGTGACGCCGACCGGCACCGTCAACGTCTACGAACTGATGGCGAACCACACCTGGCGCGACACCGGCACGGTCGTCGACGAGCGCGCGGCCAGCACCGGCGACGCGCTCTGGACCGACGGCAAGCTCTACGTCATCAGCCGCACCGGCGGCAGTGGCGGCCAGGTGCGCCTCTACCGCTACTCCTACGCGGCCGGCCCGCGCACCTTCTCCCGCGACTCCGGCTACCCGGTGACGCCGGCCGGGTCGGGCGGCACCGAGTCGGCCACGATCGACAAGGACAGCCTCGACCGGCTGTGGATCACCTTCACCCGCAGCTCCAAGGTCTACGTCGCGCACTCCACGACGTCCGACACCACGTGGACCGCGCCGTTCCGGATCACCGGCGCCGACACCGACGTGGCCGCCGACGACATCTCCGCCCTGGTCGCCATGCCCGGCAAGATCGGCGTGATGTGGTCGGACCAGGCCTCGAAATCGTTTCGGTTCGCCGTCCACCTCGACAGCGACCCGGACACGGCCTGGACGGTGGAGTCACCGCTGTCGGGCACCCGGCTGGTCGACGACCACATCAACCTCAAGAGCATCTCCGGCGACGACCAGGGCCGCGTGCACGCCGCCCTGAAGACCTCGCGCGGCGACAGCAGCAGCGACCCCGACAGCGACCCCAGCCTCGTGGTGCTCTCCCGCAGCAGCACCGGCACCTGGACGAGCGCCACCTCGGCGACGGTCGGCGACGGCCTGACCCGCCCCCAGTTGGCCCTGGACACCACCAACGGGCTGCTGTTCGTCATGCAGTCCACCGAGAGCGGCGGCAAGGCGTACTACAAGAGCGCACCGCTGGGCAACATCTCGTTCCCACCCGGCAAGGGCGACACGCTGATCAGCGCGCCCGGCGCGCTGATCAACAACGTCAGCACCACGAAGGACCCGGTCACCGCGGCCACCGGCCTGGTGGCCATCGCCAGCGACCAGTTCGCCCGTCGCTACTACCACGCCGAAATCGCGCTGGGCACGGTCGCGCCCAGCGCGCCGACCGCGAGCTTCACCTCCCAGCCCTCCCTCGACGACCCGCTGACCGTGCAGTTCAGCGACACCTCCGCGGAGAACCCGACCTCCTGGGCGTGGGACTTCGGCGACGGCGCCACCTCCACCGACGAGAACCCGTCGCACACCTACGCGGCCCCCGGCCAGTACGCGGTGACGCTGCGGGCCACCAACGCCGCCGGCACCAGCCCGCCGGCGACCCAGAACGTGACGGTGACGGCCCCCGCCCCGGTGCCCACCGCGACCTTCACCACGGCCCCGGGCCCGGCGGGCCCGCTGTCGGTGCAGTTCACCGACACTTCCACCGGCACCCCGACGTCGTGGGCGTGGGACTTCGGCGACGGGACGACCTCGACCGAGCAGAACCCCTCGCACACCTACGCCGCGGCCGGCGAGTTCACCGTGACCCTCACCGCCACCAACGCGGCCGGCGCGAGCCCGCCCGCCACCCTGGTCGTCGCGGTCGAAGGCGCCGCGGGGCCCACCGAGGCACCGACGGCCGAGTTCGCCGCCGCCCCGACCTCCGGGCTCGCCCCGCTTACCGTGCAGTTCACCGACGCCTCGACGCAGAACCCGACGTCGTGGGCATGGGACTTCGGCGACGGCACGACCTCGACCGAGCAGAACCCGTCGCACACCTTCGCCGCCGGCGAGTACACCGTCTCGCTCGTCGCGACCAACGCGGTGGGCAGCAGCGAACCGGTGACCCACGAGGTCGACGCGACCGCCCAGGGCGCCGCGATCGCCGTCGCCGGATCGACCACGTCGACGTCGCTGCCCGCGACGACGTCGGTGGTGCTCACCAAGCCGACCGGCAGCGCCGTCGGCGACGTCCTGCTGGCCACGTTCACCGCCGACAACCGGCCGACGGTCGCGACCGCACCGGCGGGCTGGACCTCGTTCGTCCCGGCCCTGCGCCCGGCCGAGGCCTCGCTGTTCGGCTACTACCACGTGGTCACCGCGGCCGACGCCGGCACGAACAGCTGGACCTGGACGCTGTCGGCCGCGCAGAAGTGGAACGGCGGCGTCACCCGCTTCACCGGCGTCGACCCGGTCTCCCCGCTGGACACCACGGTGTCCAGCGCGACCAACCTCAGCTCCACGGCCACCACGGTCAGCGTGCCGAGTGTCACCACGGCGACGCCGGGCGCGCTGCTGGTCGGCGGGCTCGGGGCGAACGGCACCACACCATTGACGACCCCGCCGACCGGCTGGACGCTGACCTGGCAGAGCACCGGCGCCCAGGCCGCCTCGCAGGCCCACCGGGCCCAGGCCGCGCCCGGCCCGACCGGCGCGCAGGTGTGGACGATCAGCGAGGGCCGCGCCGTGGCCGCCTGGGTGACGGCCCTGCGCCCCGGCGGCCCGGCCGGACCCCAGGCGCCGGTCGCGTCGTTCACCGACGCGCCGCCCTCGCCGTCCGACCCGTTGACGATCCAGTTCAGCGACACCTCGACGGGCGCGCCGACCGAGTGGGAGTGGGACTTCGGCGACGGCGGCACGTCCACCCAGCAGAATCCCTCGCACACCTTCGCGGCCCCCGGCAGCTACACCGTCTCGCTGGTGGCCGGCAACGGCGCAGGCGCAAGCCCTCCGGTCAGCCGGGTGGTGACGGTCCAGGTGGCACCGGCCGGGATCGCGATGGCCGGATCGACCACAGGGGTGTCCGTGCCGGCCACGACCTCGGTCACGCTGACCAAGCCGTCCGGCACGGCGGTCGGCGACCTGCTGGTGGCCACCTTCACCGTGGACAACCGGCCCACCGTCACCGCGCCCGCGGGCTGGACGTCGTTCGTGCCCCAACTGCGCCCGGCCGAGGCTTCGCTGTTCGGGTACTACCGGGTCGTCACCGCCGCCGACGCCGGTGCGACCAGCTGGACGTGGACGACGTCGAGCGCGCAGAAGTGGAACGGCGGCGTCACCCGCTTCACCGGGGTGAGCCCGACGACCCCGCTCGACACGGCGGTGGCCAGCTCCACCAACCTCAGCGCCACCGCCACCACGATCACCGTGCCGGGGGTGACCACGGTGACGCCGGGCGCCATGGTGATCGGCGGGCTCGGGGCGAACGGCTCCACACCGCAGACCACCCCGCCCCCGGGCTGGACGCTGACCTGGCAGAGCACCGGAGCCCAGATCGCGTCGCAGGCGCACCGCGCGCAGCCGACGCCCGGCGCGAGCGGCAACCAGCTGTGGACGATCAGCGAGGGCCGCGCCGTGGCGGCCTGGATCGTCGCGCTGCGGCCCGCGTGAGACCCGCCGCGGGTCCCGTCACCCCCGGCGGGCCCGCGGCAATCCTGAGAGGAACCGGAATGGGACACGGCATGCGCGCGGCGGTCGCCTGCGCGCTCGCGGCGCTGGTCGGGTGCGCGGTGCCGGGCGGCGAAGCCGTCCCGGGCAGCGCGTCGACGGTCACCGCGCTCGTCGAGCCGTCGGCGGGCGCGATCGGCGACACCGACTTCTTCGTCGACCCGCAGAGCGCGCCGGCCCGGCAGGTGCGGGAGTACACCGCGGCGGGCCGGACCGCCGACGCCGCGCAGCTCGACGAGATCGCCCGCCAACCGCTGCCGTTCCGGCCGGCCGGCGAGCCCGACCGGGCCGCCCTCGACGTCCGCGACTACGTCGGGCGCGCGTCCGAGGCCGGGCAGCAACCCCTGCTGGTGGTGGCCGACCTGGGCGGCGAGCCGTGCGCCGCCGACCCCGAGGCCTACCGCGCCCGGCTCGACCCCGTGATCGCCGGACTCGGCGACACCTCCTCGACGGTGGTGCTCGAACCCGGCGCGGCGGCCGCCACCACCGCCTGTCCGGACGCGCGTGCACTGCTCGCCGACGCCGTGACCGTCCTCGCCTCGGCGGGTGCCACCGTCTACCTCGACGCCGGGCCCCTCGAACCGGGCTCCGACCTGAACGCGCTCGCCGTGGCCCTGCGCGGCAGCGGCGTCGCGGAGGGCCATGGGTTCAGCGTCAACGTCGGCGCCACCCGCTCCACCGAGGAGGCCGTCGCGCTGGGCAGCCGGCTCTCCGCCCTGCTCGACGGCGCCCCGTTCGTGGTCGACACCAGCCGCAACGGCGCGCCCGACGGAGCCGCCACGTCCTGCAACCCGCCACAGGCAGCGCTCGGCCCGCCACCGACCACCCGTACTGGGACCCCCGGCGTCGACGCGTTCCTCTGGATCGCCGTCCCCGGCGCGTCCGACGGAGCCTGCCGGCCGGGCGAGCCGCCCGCCGGGCAGTGGTGGCCCGAGTACGCCCTCGGCGTCGCCGAACGCAGCCGATGACCGCCCACACCCCCTCCCCGAGGAGCTGAACGCCCATGTACGCACGACGGATCGCTGTGATCGGCACCGGGTACGTCGGCCTGACCACCGGGGCGTGCCTCGCCTCGCTCGGCCACCGGGTCGTGTGCGCCGACGTCGACCAGGCCAAGGTCGAGCGCCTCCGCTCCGGCGACATCGGCATCCGGGAGGACGGCCTGGCCGAGCTGGTCAACGAGGGCATGGCCGCCGGACGGCTGTCGTTCGTGCTGGGCGCCCGGGCCGCGCTGGCCGAGCTCGACGCCGAGGGCTCGCCCGTCGAGGTGATGTTCCTCTGCGTCCCCACCCCGATGGGCGTCGGCGGCATCGCCGACCTGGCCGCCGTCGAAGCAGTCATCGACGAGACCCGCGAACTGCTCCCCCAGGGCGCCGTGGTGGTCAACAAGTCGACCGTGCCGGTCGGGACCGCCGACCGGACGGTCGAGCTCCTCGAACGCCCCGACATCGGCGTGGTCAGCAACCCCGAGTTCCTGCGCGAGGGCTCGGCCGTGCGCGACTTCCTCAACCCCGACCGCATCGTCGTCGGCTCCAACTCGTCCCAGGACGCCGCCGAACGGGTCGCCGCGCTCTACGCCCGGCTGGGCGCCCCGACCGTGCTCACCGACGCGGCCAGCGCCGAAATGATCAAGTACGCGGCCAACTGCTTCCTCGCGGTCAAGCTCTCCTACGTCAACGCGATGGCCGAGCTGTGCGAACGCGTCGACGCCGACATCGCCGACGTCACCGAAGGCATCGGCTACGACAAGCGGATCGGCCAGTCGTTCCTCTCCCCGGGGCCCGGCTGGGGCGGGTCCTGCCTGCCCAAGGACACCCACGCCCTGCTGCAGGTGGCCGACTCCGCCGACTTCGAGTTCCGGCTGCTGCGCGCCGCCATCGACACCAACACCCGCCAGCAGCAGCGGATCGTCGACAAGATCCGCACCGCGGTCACCGGCCGGCGGGCCGGCTCGCTCACCCGCCGGCGGCTGGCGCTGTTCGGGCTCACCTTCAAGGCCGGCACCGACGACCTGCGCGACTCACCCGCACTCGGGGTGGCCGCGCTGCTGCGCCAGGCCGGGGCCGAACTCGTGGGCTACGACCCGGGGGTGGACGCCGCGTCGGCGCGGATCGAACCCTCACTGCTGACGGTCGTCGACGACCCGTACGTGGCGGCGAAGGACGCCGAGGCGGTCGTGGTGCTGACCGAGTGGCCGGAGTTCCGCAGCCTCGACTGGACGCGGGTCGCGGAGTGCCTCGCGGCGCCGACGGTCGTCGACACCCGCAACCTGCTCGACCCGGACGTGCTGCGGCGGGCGTCGCTGGGGTGGATCGGGATCGGGCGGTCGAGCGAGCCGGTGGCGCGGCGGTCGACGTAAGCCGGGTTCGGTGGGGCCGCGCCGGGCGGGTCGGGCTCGTCGCAGAGCCCGGTGGTCGTCGCAGAGCCCGGTGGGTCGTCGCAGAGCCCGGTGGTCGTCGCAGAGCCCGGTGGTCGTCGCAGAGCCCGGTGGTCGTCGCAGAGCCCGGTGGTCGTCGCAGAGCCCGGTGGGTCGTCGCAGGCCGCCGGCGCGCTGCGCCTCCCCACCCCCGTCTGCGACAACCCACCGGGCCTCTGCGAGGCGCGTCCTCGCAGCCCGGGCGTGGTGTCGCGGCCCGGGCGTGGTGTCGCAGCCCGGGCGTGGTGTCGCAGCGCTGGGTGGGTGCTCGCAGCCCGTCGGCGGGCTGCGCCACCCCACCCCGCGTTGCGAGACCCACCCCGCGCTGCGCGACCCGCCCCGCGCTGCGCGACCCGCCCCGGCGCGTCCTCGCAGATCCAGCTGCGCCGTGCAGCGCCCGGTGGGTGCTCGCAGCCCGCCGGCGGGCTGCGCCACCCCACCCCGCGTTGCGAGTCCCGCCCCGCGCTGCGAGACCGCTCCGCTCCGGCGCGTCCTCGCAGATCCAGCTGCGCCGTGCAGCGCCCGGTGGGTGCTCGCAGCCCGCCGGCGGGCTGCGCCGCCCACCCCAGGGCTGCGACACCCGCGGGGGGCTGCGACACCCGGCGGGGCTGCGACGGGGCGGTGGAGCGCGCGGGGGCGGACGTGCAGCAGCGTCTCAGGACCCCGCCGTCACCGTCACCCCGTCGCCCGCTCGGACCGCGGTCGCCACCTCGGCGAGCGCGTTCCCCGACGACACGACGACCAGCTCCGCGCCGTCGCCGCGCTCGTAGGCGAGTCCGGTGCCGCCGGGGCCGCCGTCACCGCGGACGACGTTGCCGGTCACCGCGACGAGGGCCTGGCCATCGCCCCTCGCGTCGACGTGGATGTGGCGGTAGGTCGAGGACGGGCGCTGGCCGTCGCTCAAAAAGACCCGGTTGCCGGCGATCGTCGAGCCGGCCGAGCTCTGGGCGCTCAGCGAGATGCCGCTGAAGGTGCCGGTGCCGTCCTCGCCGAAGCCCTCGATGTAGTTGTCGGTGACGGTCGTGCCGTGGGCCCGGTCGGCGCGGATGCCGTCGCCGCCGACCCCGTAGAGGTGGTTGCGGGAGATGATCCAGCCGGCCGCGTTCTCCAGGTGCACGGCGTCCCCGCCGGAGCCGGCGATCCAGCTGTCCAGCAACTGCCAGTCGGTGACGGCGTTGCCGCCGTCCTCGACGCGGACGCCGCTGGCGCCCGAACCCTCGATGAAGCAGTTCGCGATGCGGCCGTTGACCTGCGTGCTGGAGGTCGGCTCGCCGCTGCGGCCGAGGTTCGTGATCCGCACCGCCGAGCCGGTGACGTCCTGGATGCGCAGGTCCTCCAGGGTCGTCTGCCACGACCGGATCACCACGCCGTCGGTGGTGGCGTCGGGGTTGCCGTCGCGGTTGCCGTCGATGGAGAGCCCGCGCAGGGTGACCGGTCGGCCCGTCGACTCCGCGGAGTCCACGAAGCTGTCCGAGGCCAGCAGGAACGGCAGGTTCGCGCCGTCGGCCTGGCGCAGGACGGCTCCGTCACGACCGGGGCCGTGGTAGGAGCGGCCGCCGCGCAGCTCGACGGGCTCGGTCAGCGAGCAGGTCCCGGTGATCGCGATGTCGGCCCCGGGCGGGCTGTCCCGGATCGCGGTGTTGAGCAGGTCGGCGTCGCCGGTGCCGTTCGCGCACCGCACCTGGGTGACACCAACCGCGGCCGACGCCGCGGGCGGCGACGGCCCGGCCTGGCACCCGGCGGCCAGCAGGGCCGCGCCGCCCAGGGCGAGGAGCCTGCCCCGGCTCATCCGACCGCCGCGGCGACGGGCGCCGGACGTCGCGGGAGCGGGTCCGGCGGGCCGACCGCCTGGTCGTAGGAGGCCAGGCAGAGCGCGGCGACGACGAAGACCGGCACCAGGTGCCCCGGGTCGAAGTCCTCCAGGACGCACCACAGGCCGGTCAGCAGCACGAGCGCCCGGGGGATCGGGCTCGCGCAGCGCCCGCAGTAGCGCCAGCACAGCACCAGGAACACACCGAACGCCAGCAGCCCGATCAGCCCGGCCCGGAACACGAGCCCCAGGTAGGTGCTGTGCGTCGCCACGCTGGCGACCAGCCCGTCCTGGCGCGGCTTGAGACCGTAGCCCAGCAGCGGGAGCGGCAGTTCGGCGATGCGGCTGACCGTCGCCGCGTAGATCGCCCCGCGTGTCTGCGACGAGCCCTCGCGCGCGCCCTCGATCTCCACCACCCCGGCGACCAGCGTCGACAGGTTGAACGCGGCGAGCACACCGGTCGCGAACAACCCGGTCAGCGCGACGAGCGGGCCGAACGCCGGCAGCCGCCACGCCGTGCGGAACACGGCGTAGACGACCGCGATCCCGAGCGCGATCTCGGTGGCGCGGCTGAACGAGAAGTAGACGTTGACCGCGGCCAGCGCCATCCCGAGCGCCGCGAGCACCCGCCCGCGCGGCGTCCGGCGCGTGAAGCCGTGCGCGAGCAGCAGCACCGTCAGCGCCGACACCGCCCCCGACCAGGTGGGCCGGCCCATGGTGCCGATCGTGCGCAGCACCACCCCGTCGAGCCAGCTCTCGTCGACGAGCTTGTTGCTGACGAACGCCCGGACACCGGCGGGCAGGCTCCCCGCCACCGGCGCGGGCAGCGGCAGCGGCAGCCGCGTCGGGTACAGGACGAGCGCGCCCAGCGAGACCACGGTGTGCGCGATGCCCACCGACGTCGCGGCGCGCACGAACGCCTCCCGGTGCACGAGCGAGGCCTGGCCCAGCAGGCACACGCAGCCCAGCAGGGCGGCCCAGACCGCGACGTTGGCCGCGTAACCGACCACCCGGTCGAGCGAGCCGTACCCGGCCACCAGACCCACGCACACCGACAGCAGCAACGCGACCAGCAGCACCATCAGCGACTTCGAGATCCGGTCGAGGCGGGTCCGCCAGACCGCACGCACCGACACCGCCGCCACCGCCGGCCAGAACACCGGTGCCAACCCGACCGCCCAGATCGCCGGGTACCACGTGAGGAGCCGGACGACGGCGCGGGCGCGCCGCTCCAGCTTTCCGTCGGCATCCCGGCCGGCGGGGCCGTCGACCGGCGCGGCCGTGCCCCACCTCCCGCCAGCAACCACGTCGACGCCCTACGACCGCGACGTCGCGACGGCCAGCCGCACCCACACGACCGCGCCCCCGGCGTAGCGGCGCACCAACCGGCGCGGGTCCTGGGCGAGCCGGTAGGTCCACTCGAGGCCGGCGCGCTGCAGCGCGGCGGGCGCGCGCTTCTCCCGACCGGTGAGGAACCCCATCCAGCCGCCGCAGGTCAGCACCAGCGGAGCCGCGATCCGGTCCAGGTGCTGGTGCACCCAACGCGCCTCCGTCGGCATGCCCATCCCCACCACCAGCAGGTCCGGGGCGGCGTCGGCAAGGCGGGTCAGGAGCGGTCCGGAGTCCTCCGCGAACCCGTCGGCCGCCAGGCAGACGTCGCAGCCGGTCACCCTGTTGAGCACCGCCCCGGCGGCGACGGCGAGGCCGGGCGGCCCGCCGACCAGCGCGACCCGCAGCGGGCGGCCGAGTGCCGCCTGCGCGGTGCGGATGATCGGGATGCCGATGTCGGTGGTGCCGGCGCGCTCGATCCGGCGGGCCCCGGCCAGCTTCGCCAGCAGCACCACCGACATCCCGTCGGCGTAGGTGGCCCGCGCGGAGTTCAGCAGCCGCACGAACGCCGGGTCGGACGCCAGCCGCAGCCCCCCGACGTGCAGGGCGAAGTAGACCTGCGGGGACGCTCCGCCCGCCGTGACGGCCCGGCGGACGTCGCCGAGGATGTCGGCCACAGCGGCGTCGACCACGTCGACCCCGGCCACGGTCACGGTCGGCAGCTCGCTGCGCTGTGTCGATGATCCGCTCGCGAGCTCGCTCATCGCACGACCGCCGTCCGCCCCGGCCGGACGAGGTCGTCCACCCGGCCCAGCACCGACTCCATCCGCGCCGTCCACGCGTGCTCGCGCAGCACCGACGCCGCGCGTGCCCTGGCCGCGTCGACGTCGACGGGACCGCGGCCGATGACCTCGGCCAGGCCGGCGGCGATGCCGTCGGCGTCCGGCTCGACGACCACCACGTCCGCGCCGGAGCGCTGCAGCCCCGTCGCGTCGGAGGACGGGCTGACCAGGCAGGTCAGCCCCAGCCCCGCGTACTCGTAGAGCTTGAGCGGGCTGTGGTACATCGTCCCGCTCGACGTCGGCCGGTGCAGCGCCACCCCGACCGACCACGTGGCCATCTCCGCGTAGAGGTCGGACCGGGACATCCGGGGCAGGAACCGCACCGCGTCCCCCAGGCCCTCGTCGCGCACCGCGTCCCGCAGCGCGGGCACCGCCGGCCCGTCGCCGACGACGACCACCCGCCAGTCCCGGCCGTCGGCGCGCGCGAGTCGCACCCGCGCGAACGCCCGCACCAGGTTGTCCAGGTTCTGCCAGTCCACGACCGCCCCGGCGAACCCCACGACCGGGCCCGGGGCGGGCCGCGGCACCGCCGCGACCTGAGGGGGCACCCCGTTCGGCACCACGAGCACCTTGTCGTCGGGCAGGTCCGCGTACGCGCACAGCTCGGCGGCGAGGTTGTCCGACACGGCGACGACCAGGTGGGCGCGCCGGTACAGGCGGCGCTCGACGCGCCGGGCCAGTCCCTCGGCGGCCAGCGCGTTGCGGTCGTGCGCCGTCTCGCGCGAGAAGATCCCGTTCGACTCGACGACCTGGACCGCGCGCCCGATCCGGGCCCAGCGGTGCGCGGCCGTCAGGTCGGTGAGCACGGCCGCGCGCTCGTAGACGACATCGGCCGGCCTGGACGCCGACCAGGCGGCGACCCGCGCCGCGTTCACCGCGGTCGCGCCGAGCCGCACGGCGTCGCCCACGAGGGGAGGGGTGCGCGAGCCGCCGGCCGCGCCCTCGCCGACCGTCGCGAAGCGCCGCAGCAGCGGCTGCTCCGCGGACAGGTACAGGGAGACGTCGTGGCCGAGCCCCCGCAGGGCGCCCACCGCGTTCTCGATGTGGTTGGCGGGGCCGGGGGTCCTCGTGCCGGGGCCGAGGGAGATCCTCAGGCCGCCGACCAGGTAGTCGATCTGCATGCGTTCTCCAGGGCTGGCTGTTCGCGGGCAGGGCGGGGCACCCGGGTGGTCGTCGCCCGGGTGGGTGTCCGCCGGCGTCAGCGCGGGCGGGGGGTGGGCTGGGGCCACGGCGCCCCGTTGTTGCGGGATCCGCCGACCTGCTCGTCGTCGAGCGCGGCGGCCGGGACCGGGAGCGAGACGCGCGGGACGCCGCCGGGCGCGGGCCTGCGGGCCGACGCGGCCGCCCGCTCCTGGTCGGTGCGCGCGTAGCCGCGGTACTGCTGGTAGGCCAGGGGTCCGCTGCGCGGAGCCATCGTGAACACGGTGCCCAGCAGGGCGGCGGAGGCGGAACGCAGTGCCGCCCGGGCCGAGGTCACCTGGTCGGAGGTGGTCGACCGGTGGCGGCAGACCAGGATCGCGCCGTCGGTGGCGGAGGCGACCGCGGCGGCGTCGGTCACCGGGAGCACCGGCGGGGTGTCGATGAGCACCGTGTCGTAGCGCTCGCGCAGCTCCGCGATCAGCGCAGCCATCTGCTGGGAGGCCAGGATCTCGCTCGGGTTGGGCGGCAGCGGCCCACTGGAGAGCAGGTGGATCCCGCCGGGTCCGTGCTGGATGACCTGGTCGACGCGCAGGTCGCCGGACAGCACGCTGGTGACCCCGACCGCGTTGTCGAGCCCGAGCGTCTCGGAGAGCTTCGGCCTGCGCAGGTCGGCCTCGACCAGCACGACCCGGTGGCCGGCCGAGGCCAGCGCGATCCCCAGGTTCGCCGTGGTCGTGGTCTTGCCCTCGCCGGCCACGGCGCTGGTGACGACGATGACGCTGCGCGGGTTGTCGACGTCGACGAACCGCAGGTTGGTCCGCAGGGTTCGGAACGCCTCCCGGCGCGGGGACTGCTCGTCCTCGTGGACGGTGAGCGGACGCTTCGGGACGCCGCCGTCGTAGGCGATGGTCCCGAGGTTCGGTGCCCCCGTCAGCAGCCGCAGCTGGTCGAGGTCGGTGACCGAGCGGTCCAGCGCGTTGCGGGCCAGCGCGGCGCCGATGCCGAGCGCGAGCCCGCCGAGCAGCCCGACGGCCAGCGTCACCGGCAGGCCGATGGAGGAGGGCGCCACCGGCACGGCCGCCGGCTTCACCGTGCGCACCGACACCGGAGCGATCGCGTCGGTGCTCGCCGGCCGCTCCAGGTCGTCGACCAACCGCGGGACGACCGTGCCCACGGCGTTGGCGACGGCGGCCGCCCGCTCGGGCGAGGGGTGCGTGACCGACACCCGGATGAGCACCGAGTCCGGCGCGCTCTCGGCCGAGATCCGACCGAGGTCGTCGCTGCGCAGCGCCCGCACCACGTCCTCGCGCAGCAGGTCACTGTTGATGACCTCGATGTAGGAGGTGACGCGTTGCTCGGACAGTTGAGCGCCCTGGTACGCGGCGCTGGCCGTGTCGGTGGTCTGCGCGGAGACGTACATCGTCACGGTGGCGGTGTACTCCGGCGGGCGCAAATGCCAGCTCGCGCCCGCGGCGAGCCCGCCCACGACCACCAGCGCGAGGACGACCAGCCAACGGTCGCGCAGGACCCGGAGGTAGTCGGGCAGCGTCATCCGGCGGCCCCGGCCCGCCCGTGCCCCGCGTGACCGGAGGTCCCGCCCACTCGCTGTGCTCCCACGTCTTCCGCCTCACGTCGATCCGCGACAGGCCGTCCGTCGCGCATCCATGACTCAGCGCCGGATGGTCCCCTGTTAGCCCGCTCCCGGTCGACTCGTCACCGTTGATGAGTTTCTCCCGCCGGAGCTGGGGATTCGCCGTCTCATCAGCACTGATGAAATCGTCTCGTCAGGGTTGATGAGATTAAGCATCCCTGGCCCGGGTCGGTTCCCGACTCGTCACCGCTGATGACTTCGGGCCGCCACGGGGCCATGCCCGTAACGGGTCGAGGCGAGGTCTCGATTCGGCCCCTGCACGACGACGCGGTCGTCCCGGCGAATGCGATTCGCCGCCACACCCTCCGGTCCTGAATGCAGGAGCCCGCATGCCCACTAGGCACGATCTCGGCCGTCCCGAACCGGCCGGAGTCCTCGCCGGTCCCGTCCCGCTCGCCGCGGCGGACGGCGGAGCCGGCGGTGCCACCCCCTCGGTGGCGTACGCCACCGAGCGCCCGGTCTCCGGCTGGGAGGCGCTCTACCGGGTCGCGGTCGCGACCTCCGACCTCACCCTGTTGATCCTCTGCGTGACCGCCGGGATCGCGCTGGGGCCCTCCGCCGCGCAGGAGTCGGAGGCCGCGGCGCGCGCCTCCGTGATGGCCGGCGCGGCCACCGCGCTCGCCGTCGTGCTCGGCCTGCTGTTCGCCCGGGTGTGGGACGCGCGTGTGCTCGGGACCGGCACGTACGAATTCAGGCGCCTCTATCGGGCCTTGATCGGTTCGGCCGGGGTGCTCGGGCTGGGCGCGTTCGCCCTGCAGATCGACTCCGCCCGACCGTGGGTGTTCGGGGTGGTGCCGGGATTCGCGGCGCTGTGCCTGCCCGCCCGCTACGGGCTGCGCAAGCTGCTGCACAGCCGCCGGGTGCGGGGCCGCTGCCTGGTCCCGGTGCTCGCCGTGGGCAGCGAGCCGTCGGTCGCCGACCTGGTGCGCCGCACGCAGCGCGACCCCCACTTCGGCTGGCGCATCACCGGTGCCTGCGTGCCGTCGGGCACCGGCGGCGCCGGGACATCGATCGAGGGGGTGCCGGTCCTCGGTGACCTGGACGCCGTCGCCGGGGTCGCGCGGCGCGGCCAGCACCGCATCGTCGCCGTCGCGCCGGCACCCGGATGGGGGCCGGGCCGCCTGCAGCAGCTCGCGTGGCAGCTGGAGACGGCTCCGTCGGTCGAGCTCGCGGTGGACCCGGGGCTGATGGAGATCGCCGGGCCGCGCCTGCACATCGCCCCGGTCGACGGGCTGCCGATGCTGCTGCTCAGCATGCCGCGGTTCACCGGGGTGGCGCGGCTGCTCAAGAACGTCGTCGACCGGGCGGGCGCGTTCGTCATCCTGCTGCTGGCCGCGCCGGTCATCGTGGCGGTGGCCGTGGCCGTGCGCCTGGACGGCGGCCCGGTGTTCTACCGGCAGACGCGCGTGGGTGAGAACGGGCGCACGTTCAGGATGGTCAAGTTCCGCTCGATGGCGGTCGGCGCGGACAAGCACGTCGCCGCGCTGGCGGGCAGCAACGAGGCCGCCGGGCCGCTGTTCAAGATGCGCCACGACCCGCGGATCACCCGGGTGGGCCGGGTGCTGCGCAAGTACTCGATCGACGAGTTGCCGCAGCTGTTCAACGTCCTCTGCGGGTCGATGTCGCTGGTCGGCCCCCGCCCACCGCTGCCGGCCGAGGTCGCGACGTACGGGCCGGACGCGCGCCGGCGCCTGCTGGTGCGTCCGGGGATGACGGGGTTGTGGCAGGTCAGCGGCCGAAGCGACCTCTCGTGGGAGGAGTCGGTGCGGCTCGACCTGCGCTACGTCGAGAACTGGACCCTGGCGCTGGACGCCTCGATCCTGTGGAAGACGGCCGGCGCCGTGCTCCGCGGCCGCGGTGCGTACTGAGCCGGCGCGGGCGGCGGGCGGCCCCGGCCACCGGCTACGCGTACCTCTTCGGACCCCGCTGGCGCGGCGGCCACGACCGGGCGACCTCCCGGTAGAGCTCCACGGCCTGGGTCTGGGAGTTGACCTCCAGCTTGACCAGGATCGACCGGATGTGCGTGCGCACCGTGGTGATCGACAGGAAGAGCGCGGCGCAGATGTCCGCGGCCCGGCGCCCCTCGACCAGGTGCTGCAGCACCTCGCGCTCGCGCGAGCTGAGCTGGGCGAGCCGCTGCACCTGGTAGGCCACGGTCGCCTGGGTGCTGCGGTACAGGTCGAGCCACCGCGCACGCTCGTCGGCCGGCATCGGTCGGCCGTCCTCGATCACCTCGAGGAGCCGGGTAAAGGGTGCACTCTTTGGGACGTGGGCGACGGCGCCCGCGGCGACGGCGACAGCGATCCGAGCGTGCTGGGCGTCGCCGCCGAGCAGGACCACGGTCCAGCCGGCGGCCGCGACCGACCGGACGACGCCGACCGCGCCCGGCGCGTCGAGGTCGACGACGAGCACGCCGGGCGGTCCGGCCAACTGCCGGTGGGCAGGCTCGCGGTCGGTGGCGACCAGTCGCTCGGCGGCCAATCCCCTCGCCTGCAGCGCGGCCAGCGCGGCGGTGACGGTCAGGTTGTCGGGGCCGAACAGCACGACGCGGAGATGGGTCGAAACCCGCTGCATGGTGTGGAGCCCTTCTGGAGGGACGTACGCTCGCTCACCGATATGTTCGCCCCCAGTTCACGAGAATTACAGCTGCGGGCAACCGTAACGAACCCTTTACCGTGGGCTCAGCTGTATGCCCAGGCTATTAGACCGGATGGCGTAAGATGGTAGAGAAGAATCGTGAGTTGCTCAGTCGGGTGACCACCGGGGCGGCCCGGGCAAAGGAGATCAGGACCCGGGTCCGACACCGGTTGATCGGATCCGGCACAGCGCGCCGGTACCTCGTGCGCGGAGTGGGTCTCGACGATTTCTTCGCGCGGCTCGCGGCGAACGACGTCGAGCACGCCGTTCTGCGCTGGTTCGACGGCCTGCCCGCGGTGGAGCCCGACGAGGACGTGGACATCCTCGTCGCCGACGAGGACCTCCCGTTCGTCCACACCCTGCTCGTCGACCAGCCGGCGGGCCTGTCCAGCCAGAAGTTCGACGTGTACTCGGTCAGCGGGCTGCCCGGCTCGGACTTCCGGGAGATCCCGTACTACCCGCCGTCGTTCGCCCGGGAGCTGCTGGCCACGGCGGTGCCGCGGCCGGGCGGCCACCGGGTGCCCGATCCGCTGCACCACTTCCGCTCGCTGGCCTACCACGCCGTCTACCACAAGGGGTACGCCTCGGGCCTGGCCGCCGAGCCCGGCGCGCCCGGCGACCCGGCGCTCTCCGACCACGACTACGCCGCCGTCCTCGCCGGTCTCGCCGCCGACCTCGGCCTCGACGTGGCGCCCGACCTGGCCTCGCTGGACGAGCACCTCCACGAGCACGGCCTGCGCCCGCCGCTGGACGCCCTCGAACGGCTCCGCCCGGGCAACCCGTGGATCCGCGACCGGTTCTTCTCGGCACCGCCCGAGATCGACGAGGTGTGGAGCGGCCTGGCGGTGTTCGTGGTGCGCGATCGCGCCGCGGACCGCACCGCCGAGATCGTCGAGCAGCTCGACCGCCAGGGCTTCGAGGTCCTCGACACCGTCGTGCTCGACCCCGAGCAGCGCGACCTCGCCGGCCGCGGGCTGCGCGGCGGCAACTGGGAGCGCGGTCCGTTCCCCCTCAGCGGCGGCGCGCCCGCCGCGTTCGTCATCGCCTACGACGTGGCCCCCCGGCTGCGCCCCGGCGACCCGTGGTGGGGGGCCAACCAGCGCATCCCGGCGGCAAAGGCCGACGTCCGCACGCACCTGCTGGCCACCGTCGGGGAGGAGCGCAGGTACAACCCGCTGCACTCCTCGGACAACCCCGCGCAGGCGGTCGACTACCTGGCGGTGCTGGGTGGCGCGGAGTTCAGCGACCGCCTGGAGAAGAAGGTGCGCGACCTGCTCGACGCGTGCGCCGTGCCGTTCCCGGTGCTGCGCCCGCTCGCGCCGGGCGGGCTGTCCCGGCGGGCTCGCGTGTACGCCGTCGACCACCCGGTGCACGGCGAGAGCGTGTGCAAGGTGTTCCGGCCGGGCGCGGCCCGCTACCACGAGCGCGAGCTGCGGGCCCGCACCGAGCTGGGCGACCTGCCGCTCGTCCCCGAACTGCTCGACCACGGCCCGAACTGGGTCCTGACGCCGATGTACCGCGACGACCGCAGCCACGTGCAGCGCTCGCTGCCGCTCACGCGCGGGACCTCGCAGCTGCGACCCGGCCCCGCCCGCGCGCTGGCCCGGTTCGCGGCCGACCTGCACGAGCGGGGGATGTTCGTCCTCGACCTCGCGCCGCAGAACCTGGTGACCGACCCGTGGGCCGGGCTGCGGGTCCTCGACCTCGAGTTCCTGCAGGACGACCGCGAGCCGGGCCGGCCGGTCGAGGCGTCCTACACCTTCCGGGGCATCCCGGCCGAGCTGGCGGACCGCTACGACCAGCCCGACCAGGTCCTCCTCGTCGGTGACGGCGTGGGCAACCCGGCGTTCCACCCCGCCGTCACCGGGCTGCCCGTCGAGGCGCTGCTGGGCCCGCCGCGCCCCGTGGACGCCGTCCGCCGGGCCGTGACCCAGCTCGCCTGGGCCGGCTGGTTGCTGGGGGCGCGGCCGGTCCGGATCGCGCGCAGGCGGATGACGACGAACCCGACGCTGCGCAGGTTCCGGCGGGCCGGGGTGCGGTTCGTGGCGGCCCGCCGCCGCGGGCGGGCCTGATGGCGGGCGGATCGCTCACCGCCCGCACCATCCGCGGATTCGCCTGGGCCTTCACCGGAACGGTGAGCCAGGCCGTGCTGCAGATCGTGTCGATGGTGCTGCTCGCGCGCCTACTCACGCCGGGAGAGTTCGGCGCCGCCGCGGCGGCGACGCTCGTCGCGGGGCTCACCCAGCTGGTCAGCCAGCTGGGGGTGGGCCCGGCGCTGGTGCAGCGGCGCACCCTGACCGACCAGGAGGTCTCCGCGGCGTTCGCCTTCTCGGTCGCGCTGTCCCTGCTGCTCGGCCTGGGTCTGCACCTCGCGGCGCCCGCGCTCAACGCGCTCGTCGGCCTGCCGCCCGACTCGGTCCTGCTGCGGCTGCTGACCGCGGCGCTGCTGCTGCAGGGCATCGCCGCGGTGCCGCTGGGGCTGCTGCAGCGGCACCTGCGGTTCCGCGAGATGGCGGTGGTGGACGTACTCGCGTTCGGCCCGGCCACCATCGGGGTGAGCGTCCTGCTCGCCGCGCAGGGACACGGCGCCGTCTCGATCGTCTGGGGGCAGATCGCCGCGGCGCTGGTCACCGCGACCGGCTACCTCTGGCTCGCCCGGCCGCCGGTCCGCCCGGCCGGACCCGCCGCCACCTGGCGCAGCGTCCGGGCGCTCGTGGGGTTCGGCTCGGGCTACTCGCTCTCCCAGGTCGGCAACTGGTTCGCGCTCAACTCCGACAACTTCATCGTCGCCACCGTGCTCGGCCCGGCGCCGCTCGGCGTCTACAACCGGGCCTACGGCCTGCTGTCGCAGCCCGCGAACGTGATCGGCAGCGCGGTCGACAAGGCGCTGTTCCCGGCGATGTCGAAGGTCCGCGACGACGGCGCCCGCCTGCGCACCGCCTACGTGCGGGCGGCGTCGCTGGTCGCGCTGGTCACCGTGCCGGCCAGCGTGCTGCTCTGCGTGCTGGCGCCCGAGGTCGTCACCGTCCTGCTGGGCGACGGTTGGTCGGCGGCGGTGGTGCCGCTGCAGGTCTTCGCGGTCGTCCTGCTGCCGCGCGCCTCCTACAAGATCAGCGGCTCGCTCACCAGGGCGACCGGTGCCGTCTACCGGGGCGCCTGGCGGCAGTGGATGTACGCGGCCGAGGTGGTCGTCGGCTGCGCGATCGGGGCGCGGTGGGGCGTCACCGGGGTCGCCGTGGGCGCCTCCGTGGCGATCGTCCTGCACTTCCTGGTGATGCTGCGCTTCTCCGGCCGCGTCGCGGAGGGCCTGGTCGGGACGGTCCTGCGCATGTACCTCAAGCACATCCCGTCGGCGGTGGTCGTGCTGCTGGTGTGCGGCGGCGTCGTCGCGCTCGTCCGGCCGCTCGGCAGCGCGGCGCTCACCCTGGCGCTCACCGGCCTCGCCGGCGCGGTCGCGGCGGCCGGCGTCGTCCTGCTCCTGCGCCGCTGGTTCGCCGACGAGCTCGGGGTCTTCGCGAACCTGCGCCGGCGCGGGGCGGGGAGCAGCACCGCCACCGTGCCCGCCTGACCCACGGCGGCGGGCCGTCAGGAGACCCGGGAGTGCTCCCGGCCCGCCGCCGTGGCGCGCAGGTGGTCGAGGGACGAGCCGGGGGTGAGGGCGTCGAGCCAGCGCAGGACGGTCGCGACGGCGCCGCCGGCCGTGGTCAGCGCGCGGGCGGCGCGGAAGTCGGCGACGGCTTCTGGGGTGTGGCCGGCGTCGCCGAGCGCGGCCAGGCCGGCGTGGGCGAGGGCGCGGACGTCCAGGACCCCGAACTCGACGGCGTCGGGGCTGCGGCGCAGCCGCTCGTCGGCCAGCCCGATCGCGGTGCGGAAGTACTGGCGGGCGGCCTCGGTCTGGCCCAGGTGCAGCTGCACGGAGCCGGTGAGCAGGGCGACCTCGGGCAGGGCCGGGGGGTAGGGGTGGCGGGCGGCCCCGCTGGAGACCTTCGCCGCGGACAGGACGTCGCCGGCGGCGAGCTGCAGGCGGGCCAGGTGGACGCGGGCCTGGGTCTGGACCTGGCCGAAGCCGGCGGCGTCGGCGACCTCGACGGCCTGCTGGTAGAGCGAGGCCGCGTCCGCGGTGTGGCCGAGGGCGAGGTGGCAGTCGCCCAGCAGGTCGAGGCAGGCGGCGCGCAGGCGCAGGTCGCCGATCTCGGCGGCGATGCCGAACGCGCGCTCGGCCAGGTCGAGTGCGTCGGCGGGGCTGTCCAGCAGGAGGCGCCCGACGGCCAGGTCGCCCAGGGCGACGGCCTCGTCCTCACGGTCGCCGACGGCGCGGCTGATGTCGAGGGCGTGCTGGTGCAGCGCCACGGCCTCCTGCAGGCGGCCGGTGTCGAGGCGGCAGGCCCCCAGCAGCCGCGAGTGGCGGGCCTCGGCCCACTGGTCGCCCGCCTCGCGGGACAGCTCCAGCCCGCGTTCGAGCAGGCCGGCGGCCTGGGCGAGGTCGCCTGCGGTGGCGAGGGTGCGGCCCAGGGTGGCCAGGGTGTCGATCTGCGCCCAGGTGTCGCCCAGCGCGTCCTGCACGTCCAACGCCTCGTGCAGCAGCCGGGCGGCCTCGTCGGGCCGGCCCAGCTCGGTGTGGCACCAGGCCAGGTCGACGCGGGCGGTGGCCGCGGCGAGGCGGTTGCCCGTCCCGGAGTGCAGGGCCAGCGCGCGCTCGTGCATCCGCAGCGCGCGGGGGATGTCGCCCAGGTCGGCGTGGCAGTGCCCGAGGTGGCTCAGCTCCTCGGCCTCGCCCGCGGTGTCCGACATCCGGCTGTAGATCACCGCGGCGCGCTCGTGCAGCTCGGCGGCCCGGTTGGGCTGGCCCAGGCCGGCGAAGGCCGAGCCGAGCGCGGACACGCACCACGCGTTGATCCACTGCTCGCCGATGCGCTCGCGGAGCCGGTCGAGCAGGCTCGCGGTGAGCCGGTGGTGGCCCCACGAGCGCAACTCCGCCACCGCGCCGCGCATCAGCAGCAGCGCGGCCTCGTCGACGTCGCCGTTGGCCCAGTGCAGCTCGAACTCGGCCAGCTGCGGGGCCAGGTCGTCGATCGAGGCCCACTGCTCGTACGGCGTCGACACCGCGGCCAGCAGGTCGGCCGCCAGCTGCCACATCGCGTTGCGGCTGACCGGCAGCGGGTCGGCATCGACGTCGCTGGGGTAGCCGACCGGGACGCCGTCGAGGGCGCGCTCGCGGTCGGCGGCGCGCAGCGCGTACCGGCCGTCGACGCGCAGCAGCAGGCCCCGCTCGTGCAGCCGGTCGAGGACGGGCGCGCTGTCGGGGTCGTCGTGGTAGTGCCGCAGGACGTGGTCGACGGCCGCGGCCGGGACCGGCACGGGGAAGGCCGCCAGCGCCGCGACGACGTGCCGGTCGAGCAGGGCGAGCCGGCCGAAGGCCAGGTCGGACAGCACGTCGACGGCGTCGCCGCGGTCGTCGAGCGGCTCCGGGACGCCGATCCGGTCGAAGGCGCCGTCGGCGTGCTGGGCCACCGCGCCCCGGTGCGCCTGGTCGAGCAGGTCGGCCAGGGAGTCCTTGCCGTCGGCGAGGACCGCGGCCAGCAGCTCCAGGGCCCGCGGGTTGCCGCCCGCGCGGGCCAGCTCGCCCGGGGCCGCGTCGCGCAGGCCCAGCTCGCCGTGCGGGTCGCGGTCGCGCAGCACGGCGATGGCGGGCTGGACGCGCAGCTCGCCCAGGTCGATGCGGCGCTGGGCGCCCGGGTCGCGGCCCAGCAGCGCGCCCGGGGGCACCCGCGAGGTGGCCACCACGGTGACGCGGTGCGCGGGCGCGGACACCAGCGCGCGCAGCGCCTCGGCCAGCGCGGCGTCCAGGGTGCCGCCCGCCTCGCCCAGCAGGTGCTCGGCGCCGTCGATCAGCACCACGACCGGCTTCGGCGGCAGCGCGTCGAGGACCGCGCGGATCATCGCCGTCGGCGTCTCCTGCGGGTTGCGGTGCCGCCCGGCCAGGCGCTCGGCGGCGTCGGCCGGGAGCAGCCGGCACAGCCCGCGGAACAGCCGCGGGTAGCCCAGCGGCAGCTCGCTGGGCGGGCCGAGGTGCACCACGCCGAGCTCGTCCGGGCCCGGCCAGTGCCGCAGCAGGTGGCAGACCAGCGCCGTCTTCCCGATGCCCGGCGCGCCGACGACCGTCACCAGCCGCACGTCGGGGGACTGGATGTGGCCCACCAGCTCGATGAGCTCGTCGCGGCGGCCGTGCAGGTCGGCGGGCGGGGTCAGCGGGGCCGCGCCGACGGCGAGCAGGTCGGGGTGGTCGAGCATGGTGAGCCGGTGGGCGATCTCGCGCACCGCCGCCTCGGCGTTGCCCGCGACGTCGGAGGAGATGTCGATGACGCAGCGGGACGGGATGCCGGCCGGCACCTGCGCCGCCCGGTCGACCAGCAGCGCGATCACCGGGCGGCCGAACATCGTGGCCAGCCCCAGCTCCTGCAGGCTCGGCGAGCCCGCGCGCACGCCCGTCGTCACCACCAGCAGGAACGCCCGGCAGGTGCGGATGGCGTCGTCGATGTCGGGACCCGGCCCGGGGTCGGCGTCGGCCGCGCGACCGCCGCGGACCAGCGAGTACGACGGCAGGCCGGTGCGCAGGTGCCGGGCCAGCCCGTCGACGAGCGGTCCGGCGTCGGAGCGCGAGAAGCTGACGACGATGTGGCCACTCACGCGAGAACCCCCAGTACAGCTCACCTTCTACCGGGGGCGCGCCCCCCGAGGTGATCAACCAGTGCCGTGCGACGCGGCAACGATCGTCGCAGAGGCGCGCCGACCCGTGCGGGTCGGAGCGCCGGAGGGTGCCGCACAGTCGGTGGCCGGACACGATCCGCGGCGGACGGCACCGGACCCCGGCGCGCACGGCGCACCGGGGCCCGTCATCGCAGGTGGTCTAGCCAGAGGTGCAGTTCGGCGACGATCCCGGCCCGGAGGGTTCCGAAGAACGGCAGGTTCTGGGTCTCGGCCAGGAAGATCGCCGTGCCCAGGGCGACCAGCATCGCGGCGACCACGGCCAGGACCACGGCGGATCGGGGCGGTCGGTCCTCCGGTCCCATCTCTTCCCCCTCGCGCTGTGCGGTGACGGGAGGAGCATCCGTCCCGGTGGGGGCCGCGGACCATCACCGTCGGGGGCAGGACGCGGCCACCGGGGGCGGTGTGATCCCTTACCGTGCGGGAAGGTGCCCGGTCAGCGGTGGGCCAGCACCAGCCGCGAACCGGCCGGCGCCGGCTGGTCGAGATCGGTCACCGGCTCGCCGTCGAGCATGATCCGGGCGGCCAGCAGGTGCTCCTCGATCCGCTCCGCGCTCAGCCCGGCAGCGAGCAGGCGGTCACGAACAGTAGGGGTATCGGCGCTGGTCACAGCCGTAATCATGCGGTGGGTCGACTCCTGCGCGGCGGCGCCACGCCGTATGGTTCGAACATGCGTTCGGGTGAATCCGGGGTTCGGCGACGGCTGAACCGACCGGTCTGGGTCGACCTGTCCGTCGTGTTCCGGCAGACCTGCTACCCGCCCGCCCGGTTCCGCTGGGACGACCGCACCCTCGACGTCTCCCGCGAGGTCTGGGGCACGCTGCACGGCTGGTACCGGGCCAGCACCGGGGAGTGGTTCGGGCTCGTCTCGTACGCCGTCGCGTACGCCGACGTCCAGGTCGAGCGGCAGCTCACGCTCGACGACCAGCTGGTGCCGGCGGAGGCGCTGCGGCCGCGGCTGTACGGGCGCGAACGGCGGGCGTGACGGGTGCTCACCGCACGGGCGGGTTCGCCGCCCGCGCAGCGCCGTTCGCGGCGGGGAAGTGCCTCCTCACGCCGGCGCGGCGAGGCGCCGGTGGTCCGCCGGACGGCGATCCACCGGCCGCTCCCACCACGTCACCGCCCGCCACGCCCACTCCAGCGGCCCGTGCACGAACCGTCGCAGCCACAGCCGGCACGCGACGCTCTGCGCGGCCGTCACCGCGACCCCGAGCCCGACGGCCACGCCCAGCGACGCCGTCCCGACCAGCGCGCCCACCGGCACGACCACGAGCGACGCGCTGACGTAGCAGGTCAGCGCCATGCGCCCGATCGGCTCGAAGACCGCGGCCAGCAGCCGGCGCACCGGCGTGGCCCACAGCAGCGACAGGCCGGTGACGTAGGCCAGCGCCATCGCGAACCCGGCCCGGCCGCCGGCCGCGGTGAACCGGGGGTCGCCGGGGGTGGCCAGCTGCTCGACCAGCGCCGGCACGCAGACGGCCACGGCGACCAGGAAGGCGACCGCGACGGCGCGCGCCGAGCGGTCGAGGAGGGCGGGCACGCCGTAGCCGGCCGCGGCGGCGCCGATCAGCACCAGCCCGGGCGCCTCCACGGCGGAACTGCCGGCCAGCACCAGCACGGTCGCCTCCGCCGCCACCCCGAGGCCCAGCTGCAGCCACCGCGGTGCCAGCAGGACGACCGGCAGCACCAGAAGCACGGCCACGGCGTAGGTCGCCAGCACCTCACCCGGGTAGACGAGCGCGTGCAGCGCGCCGATGCCGGACAGCGCGGCCAGCCGGCGGGCGGCGACGGCCCACGGGCTGCGGCCGCGCCGCCGGGCGCCGCGCACGACGAACCACAGCCCGACCCCGAACAACAGCTCGAAGATGGGCACGAACCGGGTCTGCACGGCCAGGTCGAGCGCGGTGCGCAGCGAGCCGTGCCCGTCGGCGCCGAACCGGGTCAGGTCGGGGACGTTGACCAGGACGATCCCGGCGATCGCGACGCCGCGCAGGACGTCCAGGAAGGGCAGCCGGGTCACGGGTTCTGGTTGTCGGCCGCGCAGGTGGCGAAGCCGGTAGGTGAAGACGCACCTCAACCGGGTGCAGGCGCGGCTGGGGCTGCGCAACCGGGTCGAGCTCGCGGCGTGGGCGTGGGAGCACGGGCTGGTGCGCTGAGCGATCTCGACACGGCGCGTAAGGATCGGCGCCGGCCGGCAATTGCCCCGGTATGGGACGACGACGGCGACGACCGAGGGGGTCCGGTGGCTGGTGCTGATCGGATGACCCGGCGCACGGGGAGCACCTCCTCGGGGCGGGCGTGGTGGTGGTGACGGCCGTGCTGGCCGCGGTGGCGGCGTGCGTGGTGCCCGGGCCGGTCGAGCGGGCGCGTCCCGAGCCGGCCCCGGCCGCCGCCCCGATCACCGCGACGGACGCCGGCGACGCCCTGCGGCAGCTCGCCGACCGGGCGGCCGCACAGCCGCCGCCACCCGACGGGCGCTACGACTACGTCCACACGGTCGAGTGGACCGAGGACGGCATCGGGATCGCCGAGGACGCGGTAGCTCCCGGCCCTGCTCGGATCGAGACCCGGGCCTGGATGGGCATCGACGGCTCCCTGCGGCGCGAACAGCAGCTCATCGACGAGACGGGTGCCGGGTCGTTCCCCCCGCACGAGGTGTCGTTCCCGCCGGACGGGCGCGGCGGGGCCGAGGAGATCCCGATCGATCCGGTCGCGCTGCGGGAGTTCCTGGCGGGCACCTGGCCGCCCGAGGGGTCGGCGCCCCTGATCGGTGCGGTGGCCCTGCTGCACCAGTCCCGGGTCGTCGAGCCGGAGGAGATGGCGGCGATCCTGGGCGTCCTGGCGGCCGAGGACGGGCTGGGCGTCGAGCTCCGGGCGGTCGACCTGCTCGGCCGCGAGGGTGTCGCGGTGACGGGGCACCGGGTCGCCGCCGGGGTGACCCACCGGCGCAGCCTCATCCTCGACGCGACGACGGGCGCGCTCCTCGGGACGGACCAGACCTCCCTCGACGCGGGTGCCCCGGCCGGGAGCCGCCCGAGCACCGGCGCCCGCATCGCGTTCGCGGGATCCGGTCGGGTCGACACCATCGGCGAGCGGCCGTGAGCGCGTCCGACGCCGACCGGTTCACCCGGCTCTACCGGGAGAACTTCCCGCGCGTGCTGGGCTACGCCATGCGCCGGGCCACCCTGGACGCGGCGCGGGAGGCGACCGCCGAGGCGTTCCTGGTCGCCTGGCGCCGCCTCGACGACGTGCCCGACCCGGCGCTGCCGTGGCTGCTGGTGGTGACCCGCAACGTCATCGCCGACCAGCGCCGCGGCGGGCGGCGCGCCGACGCCCTGCACGCCGAGGTCGAGCGGCTGACCGGGGCCGCGGTCCACCCCGACCCGTCCGAGGACGTGGTGGAGCGCAGCGTCGTGCTGCAGGCGGTCGCGGCGCTGCCGGAGACCGACCGGGAGGCCCTGGTGCTGACCGTGTGGGACGGGCTCGGGCACCGTGCCGCGGCGAAGGTGGCCGGCTGCTCGGTCGGCGCGTTCGCCGTCCGGCTGCACCGCGCGCGGCGCCGGCTGCGCACCGAACTGGACCGGCTCGACGACGCGGGTGTCCCGGAGGCACCGGCCGCACGGATGGAGGCGGGATGAGGCGCACGCGAGCGGCGGTCGAGCGGATGGCGCGCCAGGCCGTCCCGACCGACGAGCAGGTACGGCGGGCGGTGCTGGGCAGCGAGCCCGACCGGCTGCTGGACGGGATCCTGCGCGACCCGCGCCTGCGGGTGGTGCCCGGACGGGGGCCCGGGCGCCGCCGGTGGGGGCCGGTGGCGGTCGTGGGGGTGGCGGTGACGGCGGTGCTGGCCGCGGTGGCGGTGTTCGTGCTGCCGGACCGGTCCGACGAGCCGGCCGCGCCCGCCGGGCCGGCACCGGCCCTCACCACGACCGACCCGGCCGTGGTGCTGGGGCAGCTGGCCGACCGGGCCGCGGCCCAGCCGCCGGTCGGCGAGGGAACCTACGACTACGTGCACGTGCGCTACGTCTACCCGGGCGCGGGCGCGCAGGCCGTGCACGAGGTGGAGAGTTGGTTGAGCGCCACCGGCACCGGCCGGTTCGTGCGGACCATCGACGGCCGTCCCGACGTCGACGAGGTCTCCACCGGGCGGCCGTGGAAGGTGCTGCCCGCCGATCCGGACGCCCTGGAGGACGCCCTGGTGGCTGATCCGCAGGACGTCCCGGTCGCGGACTGCCCCCTCTTCGTGGCGATGGGTGTGTTGGACAACCAGGTGATCGATCCGCCGGTGCAGGCCGCCCTGCTGCGGTTGCTGGCGCGCGACGACGACGTGCGGGTCGTGGGACCGACGACGGATCCGCTCGGCCGGGAAGGCGTCGAGGTGCGGGCGAGCGAGCGGGTCGACCTGCAGGGGTACCCCGCGGGGCCGGGCGGGGCCGACCACCTGCTCTACGAGTACCGCTTCGTCCTCGACGCGGAGACCGGGGCCATCCTGGGCGTCGAGACCCTCGAGCTGGACGCACCGGAGGGCGCGACGAGACCCGTGGCCTGGGCGCTGTGGCTGCAGGCGGGCCGGGTGGACTCCACCGACCAGCGCCCCGACCCCTCGACCGACCCCGCCCGGGCCGTTGACCCCGCCGCCCTGACCCCCGCCGAGCCGGCCGTGGTCCTGGGGCAGCTCGCCGACCGGGCGGCGGCCCAGCCGGCGCCGCCCGCGAAGGAGTTCGACTACCGGCTCAGCAGGGGGTACCTGCTGTACTCGCACGAGGACAGCACGCCGGTGCCGCCGGACGAGCAGGCGACGGGTGAGAACGAGACCTGGCTGAGCGCCGATGGGCTCGGGCGCATCCGAAACGGGGAGCCGTCCCCGGACGGCGGGGTCGACGACACCGGCGCCGACGCGCCGGTCGACCTGGTGGGCACCTACGGGCAGCCGGCGCGGGTGGCCGACCTGCCCACCGACCCCGCCGCGGTGGAGGCGGCGATGGTGGCCCTGCGCCAGGGCCCGTGGGAGGTGACGCTCGTCGACGACCTGATGCTGCGGATCTGGGGCCACCAGGTGCTCGAACCGCAGCAGCAGGCCGCGTTCCTGCGGTTCTGGGCGACGCGGGACCACGTGCGGGTGCTCGGTCCGACGACCGACCGGGTCGGTCGCGAGGGCATCGCGGTGGTGCTGACCCAGGACCTGGACGCGCCGATCAACCGGGAGACGGGCCTGCCCTACGCGACCTACACGGTCGAGAACACGCTGATCCTGGACCCGCGGACCGGTGCGCTCCTGTCGCGGCAACGGGTCGAGCGCGAGGGGGAGCGGATCGTGTCGGGAACCGTCCACGTGGAGCTCGGGGCGGGCCGGGTCGACTCGGTCGCCGAACGACCGTGAGCGCACCGCCGCGAGGATCGGGCACCCACGGGTCTGGGGGTGGCCTCGCAGCGCGGGTTGGGTTCTCGCAGCGCGCCGGCGGGCTGCGAGGACCCACCCCGGTCTGCGACGTCCCCGAACGTCGCCGGTCGCCCGTTCCCGGGGGCGCGGACCCTCACGCACGCCCCCGCACCGCGCTGGGCGGGCAGCCGTACTGGCGGCGGAACGCCCGGCCGAACGCGGCCTGGTCGGCGAAGCCCCAGCGGTGCGCGATCTCGGCGACCGTGGTCGCCGGGCCGCTGCGGGCCAGGTCGGCGCGGGCCCTGGCCAGCCTGCGCCGCCGGACGTAGCCGCTGACCGTCTCGCCGCGGCGCTCGAACACGCCGTAGAGCGTGCGCAGCGAGACCGCGTGCGCCGCGGCGATCGTGCGCGGGCGCAGGTCGGGGTCGCCGAGGCGCTCCTCGATGTGGTCGCGCACCCGCTCCCAGCTCAGCCCGCCGGCGTCGTCCGGGGCGCCGTCGGGCAGGGCGGCGGCCAGCAGTTCCAGGGCGGCGGTCGCGGCCGCGGCGGCGGCCGGGCCGGTCAGGTCGCCGACGGCGGACACCGCGCCCAGGTGCTCGACCAGCAGCCGGCTCGCCGGACCGTCCAGGACGGTGAGGTGCTGGGGGGCGCGCGCGGCGAACCGGGCGCGCGGCACCAGCAGGGTGCGCTTGCGCAGCGGGCCCGGCACGACGAAGCGGACGGGGCGGGCGCTGCTCCACACCAGGGCCTGGCCGGCGCGCAGCACGACCCGGTGGTCGTCCTGCTCGACGTGCTCGCGACCGCCGAGCACCACCAGCACGCCGAGGTGCTCGACGGGGGTGGCGGCGATCTCGGCGCGGCCGCGGCGCCCGGCGCAGGCCCCGGTGGTGCAGTCGACCAGGCGCAGGTCGTCGAGGGTGCGCGCGGTGACGGTCGCGCCGGCGCGCGGGTCGGCGTCGCGGTCGACGTCCAGGTCCCACGGCAGGTGCGTGCGGCTGATCTCGTGCCGCAGCGCGGCCGGGCGCTCGGCCGCGGGACACTGCCGCAGAGTCCAGGTGTCGGCCACCTCGCCGCTCCCCACGTCGGGACCGCCGGCAGTATCCGCGCCCGGCACCGGCTCTGTCCACGGCGTGCACGCACGGCCCGGCGGGGTGCACGCACGGTCAAGACAGCGGATCCCCGATCGCGACAGCGTGGACGGCACACCACGAGGAGGTCGCATGCGCGAGGACGTCGAGTTCAGCACCGAGGACGGGGTCACCCTGCGGGGCTGGCTGTACCGGCCGGACTCCGGCGGCGGGCCGTTCCCGGTGATCGTCATGGCGCACGGGTTCTCGGCCACCAGGGAGATGCACCTCGACGACTTCGCCGAGTACTTCGCCGAGGGCGGGTTCGCGGTGCTCGTGTACGACAACCGCAACCTCGGCGCCAGCGACGGCGAACCCCGCGGTGACATCGACCCGTGGCAGCAGGTCCGCGACTACCGCGACGCGATCACCTGGGTGTCGGGCCTGCCCGACGTCGACGGGGCGCGGGTCGGGGTCTGGGGGTCGAGCTACAGCGGCGGGCACGTGCTGGTGGTGGCCGCGCAGGACCGCAGGGTGAAGTGCGTGGTCTCGCAGGTGCCGCTGATCAGCGGGTACGACAACGCGCGGCGGCTGGTGCGGGCCGACCACCTCGCCGGGCTGCGCGAGGCGTTCGACGCCGACCGGGCCGCCCGGCTGGGCGGCGCCGCGCCGGCGACGATCCAGGTCTGCTGGGTCGACGACCCGACCGAGCCGTGCGCGCTGCCCACCCAGGACACCCGCGACTTCTTCCTCGGGCCGATCCGGGAGAAGGCCACGACCTGGCGCAACGAGGTCACCCTGCGCTCGGTGGAGATGTTCACCGAGTACGAGCCCGGCGACTACCTGCCGCGGATCACCCCGACGCCGCTGATGATGGTGGTCGCCGCGCACGACCACCTGACCGTCTCCGACCTGAGCCTGGCCGCCTACGGCCGCGCCCACGAGCCCAAGCAGCTGCTGGTGCTGCCCGTCGGGCACTTCGAGGCCTACGTCGGGGAGGCGTTCCGGACCTCGGCGCCGGCCCAGCGGCAGTGGTTCCTCACCCACCTCGGGAAGTGAGCCGGTAAGGATCGGCCTCCGACGGTCACTTCACGTGCGTACCGGACGTGAAGTGACCGAGGGGGTTCCCAGCGCCGGAAGTCGACGAGGACCGGTTCAGCCGCACCCAGCCGGACCCGGCGGCGGGCAGGCGCCGATGGGCGCCCGTGCTGCTGGTGGGGCGCGCTGGCCGGCATGCCGGGGCTGCGGGTCGAGCGGGCGGTCGACCTGGCGGAGCGGGAGGGCATCGCGGTGGTCGCCGAGGCGCCGAGGCGCAACCCCGACGAGCCCCGCTACGAGTACGCGCTGATCGTCGACCCGGCGACCGGGGGCTTCCTCGGCCCGGAGGCCACGCTGATCGGGAACGGGGAGGCGTTCGGGCTGTAGCCGCAGGTCATGGCGCGCACCGCGTGGACGGAGATCACCAGGGTCGACGCGCTCGGCGAACTCCCGGATGGCCGCGCGGGCCGGATTCCGGCTCGCGTTCACCCTCGGTAGCGTCGCCGGGTGCAGGAGGCTCTCGTCCGCGCGACCGGGTGGCTGGCCGGGCGCCGCCACCGCGCCGCACTCGGGTACGTGCTGGCGCTGCTCTCGGGCGGCCTGCTGCTGATGGCCTGGCAGATCGACGCCGTGCTGGGGCGGATGAGCGCCATCGGCGACGGCGTCCGCGCCGGCGCGCTCGCGTTCCCGTGGGCGCCCGACGCCATCGCCCGCTACGCGCGGGCCTGGGACGCCTACGACGGGCTCACGATGCCCGGCACCGAGGCCACCGAGGTGGTGGCGTCCACGACGGTGCTGCACGGGCGGCTGCTCTGGCTCGACCTCGGCTTCGTCGCGACCTACGTGCCGCTGCTGGCGATGGCGCTCGGTCTGCTGCTGGGCTGGGCCGACGCCCGGTTCCGGCAGCCGCTGGAGCCCGTCCCCGACGCCACGCCGGCGCGGCCGTTCCTGGTGGCGCTGCGCGAGGACGTCGCCGAGGAGGCGCGGCGGCTGTGGGGGCTGCTGACCCGCCGCCCGCCGGCCGCCGCCGCACCCGGGCCGGACGTCCACCGGCCCGTCGAGCGGCGGCGGTTCGACGCGGCCCGGGTGCGGATGCTGCGCTGGGCGGTCTGCGCGCTGCTGGCGCTGGCCGTCGTCGACGTCGTCGAGGACGTCCTGCTGCACGTCCGCTACGTCGCGATGGCCGCCGACGACACCCGCTTCGACCTGGTGCTCTCCGCCGTCACCTGGGTCAAGACGCTGGCGGTGGCCGTGGTCGTCGGGCCCGTCGCGGTGGCGGCCGCGTCGGCGTTGCGGGTGTCGCGGACCCTGCGCGGGGCGCTGGCCGGGGCGCGCGGCGTGGTCGTCGTGGTCGCGCTGCTGGTCGTGCTGCTGGTCGTGCTGCCGATGGGCGCCGCGCAGATCGACGACGTCGTGCGGGCCTGGGGAGGGCAGCAGGCCGTCGTCGCGGTGCTGGCCACGCTCGCCGCGGCGCTCGTCGTCGTCGGCGCGGTGCGCGAGCTGACCAGCGACACCCCGGAGTGCCCGCGGCCGTTCGAGGGTCGCGACCCGCAGCCGCTGCTGCTCGTCGTCAGCATCGCGCTGGCCGTCGTCGGCGGCCTGGTGTGGCTGCTCACCGGGGCCTGGGGGCTGCTGGTGCCGGCGGGGATGGCGCTGGTGGTGTTCGTGCTCGGCGCCGTGGTCGACCGGCCCGCGGCGGAGGGCGCGAACGCCCCGGGCGCTCCACCGCACCACCACGCCCCCGACGAGGACGACGTCCGCGAGGCCGCCCGCGCCGCCGCGCACGGGCGCCGGCTCGCGCACCTGCTCGGGGCCGGGGTCTGCCTGGTCACGGTCTGGACGATCGCCCGCGCCTCGACCTACGACGTGCTGGTGCGGCCGGGGCCGTCCGGGTCGCTGTGGGTGCTCGCGCCGGCCGCGACCGCCGCCGCGCTCGCCGGGCTGGGGATCGCCGTCGGGTCGCGGCGGGAGCGCTGGGCGCGGCCACTGTGGATCGTGCCGGGCGTGCTGGCGTTCTGCGCGCTGTGGACCACCATGATCGACACCGACGCGACGGCGGTGGCCCTGCCCACCTGGATCGGCAGCCTGGGCGTGGTGATGGTCGGCGTGGCCGGGGCGGCCGGGATCCTCGCCCTGCTGGTCATGCTGGTGCGCAACAGCGGGATCGACCGCTACGCGCTGCTCCCGCTGTTCCGGCTGGTCGGGCTGCGCCGGCTCCCGGTGATCGCGCTGCTTCTCGGGTGGGGGCTGGTGGTCGCCCAGCTCGACGCGGGCGGCTTCCACGACGTGCGCCGCGACCGGGCCGAGGCGCGCCCGGTGCCCAACCTGGCCGACGCCTACGCCGACTGGCGCGGCGGCGAGGCCGGCGGAGCCCGCCCGCTCGTCATCGTGGCCGCGCAGGGCGGCGGCATCCGCGCCGCGACCTGGACGGCGCTGGTCATGGAGTGCCTGTTCGGGCCGACCGAGGTCGAACCCGGCTGCCCCGCCGACCCCGCCGACCGGCTGCCGGTGATGATCGCCAGCGGCGCCTCCGGCGGCAGCGTCGGGCTGGCCGCCTGGAGCGCCCGCCGCGTCGACCTCGCCGCGTCCGAGCCCACCCCGCCCGTCGACCGGGTGCTGCCCGCCGACCACCTCGCCCCCGACCTGGCCCGCCTGCTCAGCGGCGACGCCCTCTACCAGCTGCTCGCCCACGACCTGCCCGACCGCGCCGAGATGCTCGAACGCAGCTGGGAGTTGGCCTGGGACCAGCCCGCCGGCACCGGCCTGAACCGCGGGCTGCGCGAGGCCTGGGACACCGCCAACACCGGCGGCAGCTGGGAGATGCCGGTGCTCGCGTTCAACGGCACCCAGATCGAGGACGGCTGCCGGTTCGTGGCCAGCCCCGTCGACATGTGGCTGCCCGGCCCCGCCCGCGCCGCCGCCGACGCCCCCGACGACGTCCGCTGCGGCGACGACTCCTCCACCGGCGCCGTTGACGCCCTGCCCCGCACCACCGAGCTGGTCGACCACCTGTGCGCCGACGAGGACGTGCCGATGTCCGCAGCCGGGCACCTGTCGTCGCGATTCCCGTACGTGTCGCCGACCGCGAGGGTCGCCGCGGGCGACTGCGCCGACCGCACCGGCCTGCTCCCCGCCGACGCGGTCACCTTCCTCACCGACGGCGGCCTGGTCGACAACTCCGGCGCCGCCACCGCCGTGCAGCTCTGGCGGGCCCTGCAGCCCCTCGCCGCCGAGGACGAGGGCGCGGCCGGCTGCGTCGTGCCGATCTTCGTGCAGATCGACAACACCCCCGACGTCGGCCCCAGCGACGCCGGCACCCGACCGCCGGTGGAGGTCACCGCGCCGCTCTCGGCCCTCTACGGCCAGATCGGCGGGCGGGAGGCGATGGAGCGCGAGGAGGCCCGCACCGCGTTCGCCGAGGTCCGCACGGCGGGCGGCGACCCGGTGCCCGGGCAGTCCGGGTCGGCCTACGTGCGGATCGCGCCGTCCGTGCAGCCCGGTGCGGAGGCGCCGCTGGGCTGGGCGCTGTCGCCGTCGACCGTGCGGGACATGCGCGCGCAGCTGACGACCGGGACGAACGCCGCGCAGATCAGCCGGCTGCGGGGGCTGCTCGACGGGCTGCGCTGCCCGTCCTGACCTGCTCGGGGGCGTCGACGCAGGTGCCGAGGTAGCCGTCGGGGCGGACGTGGAGCAGCACGGCGCCCGGGGCGTCGGGGTCGATGTCGTAGGCGCGGAAGGCGTGGCCGTCGGTGTCGACGAACGCGCCGGCCGGAGCCGGGCGCCCCGCGGGCACCACGTGGCGGGCGTCGACGTCGGGCGGGACGGCGGCCGGGTCGCCGAAGGCCAGCAGCACGGCGTCCGGGCCGCGGAGCACGTCGAAGATCCGCAGCGGGGTGCCGTCGGGGGAGTGGCCGGGGGCGTCGGGGGCGCGGTCGCCCGAGCGGACCGCACCCGGGGCGCGGCGGCGCTCGTCGTCCAGCGGACCGCCGCGGTAGCCCACGCCGAGCTGGCGCAGCAGCGGGTCGTCGCGGCGCATGGCGTCCTCGACGCCGTCGCGGATCTTCCCGTGCAGCCGCGAGCTGATGCCCAGCACCGCGGCGGCGACCGGCAGCCGCTCGGCCTCGTAGGTGTCGAGCAGGGCGTCGTCGCCGGAGGCGAGCTTCCAGCCCAGGTTGTAGGCGTCCTGGATGCCGGTGTTGAGGCCTTGCCCGCCCGCCGGGGAGTGCACGTGCGCCGCGTCGCCGGCCAGGAAGGCGCGCCCGACGCGGTAGCGGTCGACCATCCGGACGTTGGCCCGGAACTCCGAGCGCCACCCGACGTCGAGCACGCGCACGGCGCCGCCGGTCACCGACTCGACCAGCTCCTCGACGGTGTCGACCGACCCGGGCGGCGCGGTGAGCTGGTAGCGGTCGGTGCCCGGCAGCGGGCACAGGCCGAGCCGGAACGAGCTCTGGTCACCGCCCGACCAGACGTGCCAGTGATCGCGGTCCAGGCCGTCGAGCAGGACGTCGGCGATCGTCATCCGGTCGGTCTCGAACGTCTCGCCCTCGAACCCGACGCCCAGCGCGCGGCGCACGGCGCTGCGGCCCCCGTCGGCGCCGACGAGGTGGCGCGCCCGGATCGACGAGCCGTCGGCGAGGGCGGCGGTGACGCCGTCGGCGTCCTGGGTGAGGCCGGCGACCTCCACGCCCAGCTCGACGCGCCCGCCCAGCTCGGCCAGCCGCCGCGCGAGCAGCTCGGCGGTGCGCCACTGCGGCAGCATCCAGCCGTTGGGGTAGGGCACGTCCGGGCGGGGGTCGTTCGGCTCGGCCATGCGCATGTCGTGCAGGGCGCCGCCGTCGAGGTGCACGCGCAGGACGGGGTAGTCGCCGCCGTCCGCGAGCACCTGGTCGACCAGGCCGAGGTCGTCGAGGACCTCCAGGGTGCGCGGCTGCAGGCCCTTGCCCCGCGACCCCTCGAACGGGCGCGGGCTGCGCTCGACCAGCCGGTGGTCGATCCCGCGGCGGGCCAGCTCGCAGGCCAGCGTGAGACCGGTCGGTCCGGCTCCGACAACGAGCACGTCGGTCATGGTGAACCTTCTTTCAGTGAACTAACATTCAGTGAATCTTACGTCACCGTAGAGCCCTGCTAGCGTCCGGTCAACACCGAACGCGGGAGGGCGGATGGCCACGGCCGGGGTGCGCCGGGCGCAGCGGGAGGAGACCGCGGCGGCGCTCAAACGGGCCGCCGTGCGGGTGTTCGACCGGGTCGGCTACCTCAACGCCAAGATCACCGACATCACCGCGGAGGCCGGTCGCGCCGCCGGGTCCTTCTACTCGCACTTCCCGAACAAGGAAGCCCTGCTCGAAGCGCTGCTGGCCGACGTGCTGGCCAGCAGCGACGAACTCGCCGTCGACCCGGCGCACAGCGGCGACTTCACCGACCGCGACGCCGTGCGTCACCACGTCGCCGGCTACTGGGCCTACTTCCGCCGCAACCGCGCGGTCATGGTCGCGCTGCAGCAGGCCGCGACCGTCGACGAGCGGTTCTCCCGGCGCATGAGCGACATGCTCGAACCCGACCTGCACCACCTCGCCGAGCACCTGCAGCAGGCCCGCGCCGGCGGCGCCGTGCTCCCCGGCGACCCGCTGGTGGTGACCACCGCGATGACCGCGCTGATGTCCGGCTTCGCCCACTTCTGGCTCGTCCAGGGCTGGGCCGGGCACGAGATCGACGACGACGAGGCCGTCGACACCCTCACCTCGTTCATCTACTCCGGCATCGGCGGCACCCCGACCCCACCCCCGCAACGACCCAGGAGGACCACGTGAAGATCGGCCTGCACCTGGCGGACCTCACCTACCCCAGCGGCCCCGCCGGCCTCGCCGACGACCTCACCCGCATCGCCGCCGCCGCCGAGGACGCCGGCTTCGCCCGGATCAGCGTGATGGACCACGTCTGGCAGATCACCCCGCACGGCCCGCCCGAGCACGACATGCTCGAGGCCTACACGACACTGGGCTACCTGGCCGCCCGCACCAGCCGCGTCGACCTGGTCGCCTGGGTCAGCGCCACCACCTACCGCGTCCCCGGCCTCCTCGCCAAGCTCGTCAGCACCCTCGACGTCCTCTCCGGCGGTCGCGCCTGGCTCGGCGTCGGCGCCGGCTGGAACGCCGAGGAATCCGCCGGCCTCGGCCTCCCCTTCCCCCCGCTGGCCGAACGGTTCGAACGCCTCGAAGAGACCCTGCAGATCTGCCGGCAGATGTGGAGCGACACCGACGAGCCCTTCCACGGCCGGCACTACCAGCTCGAACGCACCCTCAACGCCCCCCAGCCCCTGCGCACCCCACCGATCCTCATCGGCGGCGGCGGCGAGAAGAAGACCCTGCGCCTCGTCGCCCGCTACGCCGACGCCTGCAACCTCTTCGCCCGCGACGACGTCGCCCACAAGCTCGACGTCCTCCGCGCGCACTGCGAGACCGAGGGCCGCTCCTACGACGACATCGAGAAGACCGCGCAGATCGTGCTCGACGTGGGGGAGAAGGGCGAGAAGGTCGACGAGTTCCTGGAGGAGCTGCGGCGGCTGGCGGGGCTGGGGATCCAGGCGGTGCAGGGCAAGCTGCCGGACGTGTGGGACCCGCGGCGGATGGAGGTGTTCGCGCGGGAGGTGATCCCGGCGGCGGGGGAGCTCTAGTTCGCTGGGCGCGCGTTTGAGGGGCCCGCGGCGGCTCCTCCGCGGAGGGCGACCTCTGATCGAGCAGGGGGCGTGGGGAGGGTGCCGGGCTTCCCGTTCGGTCCGGGCTCGGGCTCGGGCGTCTTCGCAGGGGCGGTGTGGTCTTCGCAGGTGCTGTGGACCCTGCGGAGACCGTGGGGACTCTGCGAGGACGTCCGGCAGGTGTGCGCGGCGGCCTCCGGTGGCGTGGCGGCAGGAGCTTGGGGGCGCCGGGCTCTCCCCTGCGGTCCCCGGGGCCGGGCGGGGGCGTCTTCGCAGGGGCGTCGTGGTCTTCGCAGGTGCTGTGGACCCTGCGAAGACCGCAGGGACTCTGCGAGGAGGCGGGGTGGTGTGCCTCGGAGGCCGAGTCGATCATGTGATTCGGGGTTCTCGCAGACCCAGCGGTGTGCTCGCAGCCCGCCGGCGCGCTGCGAGCACCCAGCTCGGGCTGCGGCACCCACCGGGCGCTGCGAGGACGCCCCACCCCGTGCTGCGAGGACGCCCCACTCGGCCGTGAAGCTGGCCGGGAGCGGCGCTTCCCCCCTGCTTGATCGGAGGTCGCACGCCGCGGAGGAGCCGCCAGAGGCCCTGGGCCCTCGACGAAGGGGGGTCAGGGGGCGAGGTAGCGCAGGACGGCCAGGACGCGGCGGTTGTAGCCGGGGTCCTCGGCGATCCCGAGCTTGGCCAGGATCGAGGCGACGTGCTTCTCCACGGCGCTGACCGACATCCGCAGCCGCTCGGCCGCCGAGGCGTTGGTCAGGCCCTCGGCCATGGCGTCGAGCACGTCGCGCTCGCGCGGAGTGAGTCGGTCGAGGGGGTCGGCGCGGCGTCCGGTGACCAGCAGTTGGCGCACGACCTCCGGGTCGAACGCCGCCCCGCCCGCGCCGACGCGCTCCAGCGCGTCGAGGAACTCGCCGACCTGCGCCACCCGGTCCTTGAGCAGGTAGCCCACCCGGCCGCCGTCGTCGGCGAGCAGGCGGGCGGCGTGCCGGCGCTCGACGTACTGCGACAGCACCAGGACCCCGACGCCCGGCCAGCGCCGCCGGATCTCCAGCGCGGCCACCACGCCCTCGTCGGTGTGCGTCGGCGGCATCCGGACGTCCGCGACGACGACGTCGGGCCGCTCGCGCTCGACCGCGCCGACGAGCGCGCGCCCGTCGCCGACCGCGGCCACGACGGTGTGGCCCTCGTCGACCAGCAGCCGCACGAGGCCCTCCCGCAGCAGCGCCGAGTCCTCGGCGATCGTCACCCGCACGGCAGCTCCGCCCGGATCTCCGTCGGTCCGCCGGCCGGGCTGCTGACCGCGAGCGAGCCGTCGGCCGCCGCGACCCGGCGGGCCAGCCCGGCCAGCCCGCCGCCGGACGGGTCGGCACCGCCGCGGCCGTCGTCGCTGACGACGGCGCGCAGGGTCGGGCCGGACGTCCGGACGTCCACCCGCACCTGCCGCGCGCCAGAGTGCTTGGCCGCGTTCGTGACCGCCTCGCAGACCACGAACCAGGCCACCGCGCGCACGGCGGGCGGCGGCTCGGCGTCCAGCGCGCAGTCGATCCGCACCGGCAGCGGGGCCCGCTCGGCGACGGCCTCCAGCGCGGTGGCCAGGCCGTCGGTGTCCAGTGCGGCCGGGTAGACCCGCCAGGACACGTCGCGCAACTCGACGAGCGCCCGCTGCGCCTGCTCGTGGGCCTGCACGACCAGGTCGAGCTGCTCGGGGTGGCGGCGCGCGCGGCCCAGCAACATGCCCAGGGCCACCAGCCGCTGCTGGACGCCGTCGTGCAGGTCGCGCTCGATGCGGCGGCGCTCGTCGTCGACGGCGGCGACGACGGCGTCGCGGGACTCGGCGAGCGCGGTCACCCGGCTGGCCAGCTGCTCCTCGCGGGTCGGGGCGAGCAGCCGGCGCGCCGCGGACCGCTCCCAGCGCGCCACCCCGGCCAGCCCGGCGAGCGCCAGGTAGAGCAGCACGACCCCGGACGGCGTGTAGTACCCGACCTCCAGCGCGGAGATGACGTACGCGGGCTCCTCGAGCGGGAACGGCGTGCCGCTCAGCCACGACCACAGGATCAGCACGGCGAACACGACCCCGACGAGGAGCAGGACGAGGACCGTGCCGCCGACGAGCCCGGCCGGCATCCGCGCCAGCAGGTAGCGCGCGGCCCGCCGGCCGTCGACGTCGCGGTCGGCGTCGAACGGCTCGCCGAGGAAGCGGTCGACCCGCACAAGCTCCCGACGGGCCTGAGCGGCGGCCGCCCGGGGCAGGGCGCGACGCCCGGCCGGCACGCACAGCGCGAGCAGCGCGGGGACGAGCAGCAGCAGGTGCAGGCCGGCGGTCGCGGTGCCCAACGCCAGGCCGAGCCCGGTGCGCAGGGCGGCGGTGACCCGCGACGGCCACGGCACGCTCGCGGGATGGGCCGCGCCGGTCGTCACCGCCACCGGGTGCCCCGCGGGACGGGCGGGACGCGGACGAGGCGCACGGTGGCGTCGGGATCGGGGTGCTCGGCCGTCACGCCCGCCGACCCTATCCGGCCGCGGGCCCGGCGCCGGGCCGCGACCCGGCGCACCACGAACACCGCGACGGCGAGCACCAGCACGCCGAGCACGCCCTTCGACAGCACGCCCGCGTACTGCTCGACGACACCCCAGTTGGCCCCGAGCAGGTAGCCGGCCATGACGAACACGGTGTTCCAGACCAGGCTCCCGGCCGTGGTCAGCGCGGCGAACAGCGGCAGCCGCATCCGCTCCACCCCCGCCGGCACCGAGATCAGGCTGCGCACCAGCGGCACCATCCGCCCGAGGAACACCGCCTTCGCGCCGTGCCGCGCGAACCACGCCTCGGCCTTGCGCACATCGCGCAGGTCGACCAGCGGCATCCGGTCGGCCAGCGCCCACATCCGCCGCTGCCCGAGCGCGGCCCCGACGCCGTAGAGCACCAGCGCCCCCACCAGCGACCCGAGCGTCGTCCAGCCGACGGCGGCCACCACGCTCATCTCCCCGCGGGCGGCCGCGAACCCGGCCAGCGGCAGGAACACCTCGCTCGGCAGCGGCGGGAACACGTTCTCCAGCGCGATCGCCAACCCGACCCCGGGCGCACCCAGCGCATCCATCAGGCCGACGACCCAGCCGACGACCCCATCCGTAGTGACCATGCGACGGACGCTAGGAACGCGGCGGGCGCGGGGGACTGGGGCGAGCGGCGGCGCGGGGGTGGGGATGTCCTCAGGGTGCGGCGGGGACGATCCCAGGCCGAGCGGGACTACGCATCTCGATGCAGAAAATTTATAGTCTCAAGCGGATCTGAATTCGCCCATCCTGGTCGCGGCGACGAAGCCTTCCCAGGCCGTGCGGGAGAAGATCAACGGAGCTCTGGCGCGATTCTTGCTGTCCCGGACCCGTACGTCGTCGGTGCCTATGGCCACCTCGACGCAGTCCCCGCCGCCCGAGAACGAGCTGGACCTGAAGGTGGCTTCGGCAGTCGCGTCCACATCCGGCACCCGGACCTCCTCGCTGTCACGCACGAGGGAGTGTAGTCGCTGCGACAGTCGGAAACACCCGGCTGAGCAGCGCGGCTGCCCGCGCGGCTCAGCCCGCGTCGGAAGCGGTGATCAGCTCGGCAGTTCTTTGATCGCTGTTTCGATCGCGTTCAGGGAGCCGGCCGGGTCCAGGGCGGCCGCACTGAGATCGCTGAACAACTCCCGATACTGCTCGAGGTCCGAGGGTCGCTGCGAGTACTCCGCGCCCGATCGCATCTCCAGGTACACGAAATCGTGCTGACTGTCCGCAAAGGACATCACAAGAAAGGGGCCACCGAGCGCCGCGCGGATCGCGACCTCCGCCGGAACTGCTTGAATCGTGATGTTCGGTCGGGCGTTCCGGATCCGGTCCGCGAGGCTGGTGAGCTGCTCGCGCATGACCGCGGGGCCTCCGACGTTGCGTCGGAAGACGAGCGCTCCGAGGACGACGTGCAGGTGGGGAGGTGCTGCCTCGCGGGTGAGCACCTCCTGGCGCTTCATCCGGAACTGCACGAAGCGCTCCCGCTGTTCAGGAGATCTGTCGGCGTAGTAAGTGTCCGCGATCGCCCGTGCGTACGCCTCGGTCTGCAGGAGTCCGGGCACCAGATCCATTTGGTAGGAGTCGATGCGGGTGGCGTCCTGCTCGGACTCGACGTACCGCCGGACGTGGTCGGAGACCATGTTGCCGGCGAGGACGTCCCGGAATGGTGAGAACCACGACTCCCGGCGGCTCTCGGTCGTCAGGGCGACCGCGAGGTGGCGCACGTCCTCGGGGACGGCCGCCGCGCTGCGGCCGGCGTAGTGGTCGAGGAGGGCGGAGACGTCGAGGAGGCGGGGTTTCACTTCGGCCCGCTCCAGTCGGCTGATCGTCGCCGCCGACCTGTCGAGGGCCTGGCCCGCCTCCTCCAGGGTCAGGCCGGCGTGCGTCCGGGCATCGCGCAGGAGCGCGCCCAGGCGCTGCCGTGCCAAGTTGGGGCTCAGTCCACGGACCGAGTCCTCCTGCTCCTGGACTTCTGTGCTGTCGTTCCGAGCGCTCACGCCTCTTCCCTTCCCTGGACGCTCGGCACTCGACGGCTCGGGTGAGCCTCAAACGCGCTCTGCAATCTCAGGCCGCGATGGTCGCGACGGCAACGATCGTCGTCGACCTTGCAGACCGAGAACGAGCCGAAGAGGTGACCACCATCGGTGAGTGACCGGCTCCTGGCGCGCCCGAGGTGCCGGTCGTGCGCTCGACGGTCGACTGGTAGCGACCAGCGTCCTCCGGCACTGGCCCACCGTAGTCCTGTGGATGCGGGGATGCCACCACTTCGAGATCCAGCTGTGGTCACTCGAAATGAAATTGCACTTCGAGCGGCAAGGTTCTACCCTGAGAGGCAGCGTCGCCTCTCTCAGGTCAGGTGGTCGGGATGCTCGAAGCAGTGGCCGTCATCGGAGGGCTCGTCCTGATCGCCGCGGCGATCGTGATCGGGTGGCTGGAGGCCCGGGCGCAGAGTTCGGCCTGGGAGAGGATCGCGACAGCCCGTCGAATCAACGTCGAGCGGGCGGACGCGCTCGACGTCTGGGAGAGCCGGTTGCGGGCATGGGAGCACGGACTGCGGCAGGGCGAGAGCGATCTTTGACCGCTGCGCCGCTACCGACCGGGTCCTCCCGAGCCGTTCGGCTCCCGGCGCGGCCGCTCCGGGATCGGGCCGCCGGCCGGTCGGCGGCGCCGGACCAGTGAGCGGCCCTCCGGCTCGGCGGGCGACCGGTTGACCGCCAGCGCCTGGTACATGTCCGCGCCGTTCTGCGCGTCGGCGCCGGCGGCCGGGGGCGCGCCGTCGGGCGGGGCGTAGTGGGCGTCGACCGCGTCGCGCCTGCCCGGCTCCATGACCAGCACCGGTGAGCGGCCAGGCAGGTCGGCGGCGATGGTGCCCAGGTGCTCGGGCCGGACGGCCTCGCGCAGGGCGGCGTCGAAGGGGCGGTGGCCGCCCCCGCCGCGGGCGGAGGCGACCTGCTCGGCGAACGCCCTGGTCAGGTCGGCGGAGTCGGCCAGGAGGGTGGCGACGTCGAGGCGGGCGGTGCCGACCCGGTAGGTGAAGCCGACCTCGTCGTCGCCGCCGGCCACCACGTCGCAGCCCAGCGCCGGGCCGGCGGAGCCCTCGGAGGGGCGCACGGCCGCGCGGAACGCCTCGACGGCGTCGTCGTCGGCCGGGTTCGCGACGAGCGCGCGTGCCGCCTCGGAGGCGGCGCGGCCGAGCGAGCGCAGCACGCCGATGGCGTCGACCTCGAAGCGGTCCATGCGGTAGGTGGTGCGCATCCGCAGGGTGCCGCCCTCGGTGACGGGGCCGTCGGGGCGGCGGTCGTCGGCGCGGGGCGGCGCGGCGACCACGCGCACGGTGATCGGGGCGTGCGGGCGGGGGCCGGGGACGGGGCCGGTGGGGCGGCCCAGCAGCCGGTCGAGCTCGGCCGGCGGGCCCGGGGTGCGCCCGGTGCTGCCCGTCGACACCGGGTCGGTGAGCCCGGTGGCGGCCTCCAGCGCGGCCGCGGCGATCTCCGAGGCCGCCTCGTGCGCCTCGGAGGTCAGCGACGCGTTCGTCCAGGCCCCGCCGACGAACACGGTCACCAGCCGGGCCAGGAACGCGACGGTGGCGTCGGGCGCGAACGGCGGGGCCGTCTCGGCGGTCAGCCGGGTGAGCTGGCCCGCCCGGATCGCGCCGCCGCTGACCAGCGCCTCCAGCGAGCCGGGGCCGGGCTCGGCCGCGGTGCCCGTGTCCAGGCCCAGGTCGGCGGCCAGCCGGGAGGCCGGCGGCAGCAGCCACAGCTCGGTGCTGCGCGCCCACGCGGGGCTGACGGTGCCGGTGGACAGCACGTCGACCAGGGCGATCGGGTCGGTGCCCAGCCGCTCGACGAGCGCCGCGGCGGCCCGGTCGTCCGGCGGGGTCCAGCGCACCCGGTGGGCGACCGTGCGACGGGTGCCGTCGGCGGTGGACACGGCGACCAGTTGGACGTCGACCACCCCGGAGCCCTCGCCGGGCGCGCCCTCGGGCCGCGGCGGGGCGACGAACAACTGCTCGCGCTGCACCCCGACGGCCGGCGGTCCGGCCAGCTGCCCGGCGAGCACCTCCAGCAGCCGGTCGCGGCGGGCCATGGTGGCCTCCAGCCGGGCCAGGCCGCACTCCAGGGCGGTGCAGCGCTCGGCCAGCACGTCGGCGGCGCCGTCGGCGCGCTCGCGCAGCGCCTCGAACTCGGCCCGGTCGGCCGCGGGCGCGGCGACGGGCTCGGGGGCGGTGGTGCCGGTGGTCGCGACCTTGCGGCGCAGCAGGATGCCGGTGACCAGCGCGTACCCGGCGGCGGCCAGCGCCAGCGCCAGCAGCCCGGCCCCGACCAGCAGCGGCCACTCGCTGCGCCACCAGCCCGTTGGCTCGACGGTGCGCGGGAGCGGGGGGATCTCGGCGGGTGCCGGGGTGCCGGCCGGCTGGCCGAGCCGGACCAGCCCGGCGGCGGCCCGGGCGTCGCCCGCGTTGAGCTCCAGGGCGGCCTGGTAGGCCGCGACGGCGCCGGCGGCGTCGCCGACCTGCTCGGCGGCGGCGCCCCTGGTCTCCTCGGCGGCGGCGCGCCCGATCTGCTCGCCGGCCGCGCTCAGGCCGTTGCCGGCGCAGTTGCCCTCGTCCTGGGCCTCCGCACGGGCGTAGAGGGCCATGGCGTCGAGCGGACGGCCCTGGGTCAACAGGGTGCCCGCCCGGTCGCAGAGCGGGGTCGCGGCCGAGCAGCCGCTCAGCACCACCCCGAGCGCGACCAGACCGAGCAACGCGGCCACAGCGCGTGACCGCGTACGGGCAGGGAGCATTCCTGCATGATCAGTGGCCGGTGCGGCGCGGGGCAATCGTCCATCCGGTGCGGGGAGTGACCGCCGGTCCGGTTCATCCGACGGGGCAGCCTCCGTCCGGGTGGCGCCGGGCCCGCCCGGCTCGGACGGACGTGGGCTCCGACGGCTCCGCGTAACCTCGGACGCATGCCGACGCCTGCGCGATCCTCCGGACGGACCGCGCCCGACCGCCGTCGGCTGCGTCGGATCGCCGCCGTCTGGGCGGTCGCCGCGCTCGTCGTGCTGGCGTTCGCCGCGGTGACCGCCGTCGGCCCGGTGCTGCTGGTCTTCTACGGCACGCACGGCGTCCACGTGGGCGACCTGGTCGTGCTGCTGATCGCCGTCGCGGTAGCGGCGCGGCTCACCGCGCGTCGGCTCCGGGAGGGCTGAGCGCGGCCGTCATCTCCAGCTCGACGAGCTGGTCGGGGAAGCCGAGCAGGCTCACCCCGACGAGCGTGCTCGCCGAGGTGAACGCCGCCCCGATCTCCGAGGCCGCGAACCGGTGCCAGGCCCGGCCCGCCTCGGCCGAGGAGCTCGCCACGACGTAGACGGTCGTGCGGACGACGTCCCGCGGGCTCGCGCCGACCGCGGCCAACGCCCGCGCGGCGTTGCCGACGGTCCGGTCGACCTGCGCGTCGAGGTCGCCGACGCCGACCACCCGTTCGCCCGAGTCGTCCACCGGCAGCTGGCCGGCGAAGAAGGCCAGCGGGCCGGCGTCGACCAGGGTGACGTGCGCGTACCCGGGCGTGGGGTGCAAGCCGGCAGGGGCGATCCTGGTGATCACGTGCTGAGACTGCCAGAGCAGTCGGTGAGCCTCGACGGGGTAACGCTGCGCCTTCGCCCGGCGACGCACAGTACGGCCCGGTGCGCTCCCCCTTCCACCGGGCCGGGGAGAAGACCATGTTCGACGCGCTCCTGTTGCGCCTCGGCCGGGCCACCGCGGCGACGCTGGACGTGCCGGCCGCGCTGGCCGACGTCTGCCGCACCCTGCAGCCCGTCCTCGGGGTGCGCGGCGTCGTCGTCGCGGCGGGCGGCCCGGCCGACCCCGTGCTCGGCCCCGTCGCCGGCTCCGACGACACGGCGGCCTGGATCGGCCGCGTGCAGCGCGACGCG